>DASYCA010000295.1:0-12332 GCA_036500445.1 Burkholderiaceae bacterium
ATGGGTTCGCGTAGGTCGCGAGCGAGTTGGTCCACTGCTCCGCGCTCTTCGGGCCTTTCCAGCCGGATCGCATCGAGTCGATGTATTCGACCGACGCTGTCTTGAAGGTCTTTCCGCCTGAACGTGCGAGTGCTTGGCTGCGGCTTGCTGTCTTGTCGGCGTGTGGGTCCTTGCCCGCAGACAGATCAGCACGGGCCTTCCGGGCGCCGATGCGCGCTTCCTTCAGACTCACCTTCGGATATGAGCCCAAGCCGTAGTCGCGTCGATGCTGAACGAGTTGGCCAGCGCGCTTGCTGTTCTCTGTCGCTATGCGTTTGCCAACGGACAAGCGCACAACCCATGATTTGGCCCCTGTCTTGGTCACTTGGAAGAGGAGTCCGGGGGCGTCTCCACCGGCCGGGTAGTGACCTGGAGCGGTCAGATTCTTCACCTGCTGCTCCGTGAGCATTTTTCCCTCTGGCCTGGGCATACGTCGCTCCAAAACTCGGCGGCGCCCCTCGGCCGCCAACCTACTACCGAACCTACTACGAGGCCGCGATAGTACGCTAATACGTCATACGGCGTAATACGCTGGAATCTTGGTTAAAGCTAGCGCTGGTGCGGATTTTTGGCCGTTTTCGCTACGGTCCAATACGACCTCAGACGCTATCCTTATTTTCCCTCCCTCTCCTCCAGACAGTCAGCAGTGACGGGCCTCAGCGGCCCGTTTTGCTTTCTTCATCCCGTGACTTTTGAACGCGGGATGACCCCATTCGGGTGTACCCGTTACAAGCCGCCGAAGCGCAAGATGGCCTGACAGAAAGGCCCGTCGTGCAGCTTCCACTCTTCACGTTCAAGCTCCCCTTCGTGCGCGAGAGACGGGTCCTCGCCGCGCCCTCCAAAGGCATCCAGAAGCAGTGCCCGCCCTGCTCGGGCAGCTGCCTGCAAGGGCGCGCCTGCCCGGCCCAGGCACCGCACGGCCACGCGCCTGTCGCGAAGCGGCTCTCTCCGAAGGGTTGAACGCCCAGGCTCAGGCGGCCTGCAGAAACGGCTCGAGCGCTTTCGCCTCGGTGACCCGCAGCGCGGCGATCTCGTGCTCGGCAGCGGCGATGTCGGCGGCGAGCCGGTTGATGCGCCCGACCTGCAGCGGTTGCATGCAGGCGGCCGACAGCTCGCGCGTCAGCCTGCGATGGCGGCCCATCAGCTGACGCAGCGGCCCCGCGCCGCCCGGCTCGAAGGCGAGGCCGGCGTCGATCAGGTGCGGGTCGTGGTGCATCAACATGAACCGGATTCTCCACTGCGGCGAGGCCTGTTTCATCCCCTGTCGATGGGAAGTGGACCACGGCGAGGCCGGGAGTGTGATGAAGTGCCTCGGGTTGTGCTCAAGTGGCGCGCGAAGTGGTCGAGCGGTGCGCCCCTATTCACAGATCTTTACCCCCCAGTCAAGCCGTCTTCACCGGCTCCGACGACCATTTCTCCATGGGTGATCGAGCCCGACCTCAAGGAGTCTGTGATGTATGAATTGAAGCCCACGACGGCGCTTCGGCCTGGCGCCTCGCTGATGACCCGTGTCGTGCTGACCAGCGTGCTCGCGGTCGCCGCCGGGGTCGCCGCGGTCGGCGTGCACGCCCAGGACATGGGCGCGGGCCCGATGCACGAGCGGCAGCCGGGGATGATGATGCACGGCGGCGCGGGCGGGCCGATGGGGCACCGCATCGATCACATGCTCGACGGCATCGGCGCGACCGACGCGCAGCGCGCCCAGATCAAGCAGATCATGATGGCCGCGGGCGTCGACATGCGGGGCCAGCGTGCCGCCGGCCGTGCGATGCACGCCCAGGAGATCCAGATCTTCGGCGCGCCGACGATCGACCGCGGCGCCGCCGAAGCGTTGCGCCAGCAGATGCAGGCGCAGCGCGAGCAGTCCAGCAAGCGCTGGATGCAGGCGATGCTCGACGCGGCCAACGTGCTGACGCCCGAGCAGCGCGCCAAGCTCGCCACGCGCGCCAAGGAGCGCGAGGCGATGATGCAGGAGCGCATGCAGCGCGAACAGCATGAGCACGGCGCGAGGCCGCAGAAATGACGCCGTCCAAGACCATGCTGGCCCCCGAAAGCGCCATCGCGGCCCTGGCGCTGCAATCGGCGGTGATGTCAAACTCCAGGTCTGTTCCCCAGACCCACACCATGACCGCTCGATTGCTCCTGATCGATGACGACGCCCGCCTTTCGGCGATGGTCGGCGAGTACCTGCGCAACTCCGGCTTCACGGTCGAGTCCGCCGGCTCGCTGGCGGCCGGGCGCGAGCGCCTCGCCGCCGCCCACTTCGACGCGCTGGTGCTCGACCTGATGCTGCCCGACGGCGACGGGCTGGACCTGTGCCGCGAGCTGCGCGCCGATGCGCGGTTCCGCCAGCTGCCGCTGCTGATGCTGACGGCGCGCGGCGAGCCGATGGACCGCATCGTCGGTCTGGAGCTCGGCGCCGACGACTACCTGCCCAAGCCCTTCGAACCGCGCGAGCTGCTGGCCCGCGTGAAGGCGCTGCTGCGCCGCGCCGCGCCGCTGCCGGCGGCCGACGACGTGCTGCGCTTCGGCCGTCTCGAGGTCGACCTCGGTGCCCGCGTCGCGCGCCTGGACGGCGCGATCTGCGACCTCACCGGCCACCAGTTCGACCTGCTCGTCGTGCTCGCGCAAAGCCCCGGCCGCGTGCTCACGCGCGACCAGATCATGGACTCGCTGAAGGGCCACCCGCTGGAGGCCTTCGACCGTTCGATCGACGTGCACATCTCGCGCATCCGCGCGGTGATCGAGGACGACCCGAAGCTGCCGCGCCGCGTGCTGACGGTGCGCGGCGCCGGCTACGTGTTCGCGCGCAAGCAGGACGCCGACGAGTCGACCGAGTGACGGCGTCGATGCCGCAGGCATGATGCCGGGCATGAAGAGCCTGTACCTGCGCATCTATGTGACCGTGGTGGTGGTGCTGCTGCTGTTCGCGGGCAGCTCCGCGTGGGTCTTCCAGCGCCACCTCGATCAGGAGCGCGTGCGGGTGGACGCCGTGCTGACCGAGCGCATGGGCGCCTGGGCGCTGCTGATCCAGCGCTCGCTGCCCGGGCAGGACACGCCCAGCGCCGACCAGGCCGCCGCGCTGCGCGAGTGGTCGCAGCGCCTGCGCCTGCCGCTCGCGCTGGACAGCGCCAGCGGCGAACGCATCGCGCAATCCGATTCGTTCGCGCGCCGGCAGGCCGATGGCATCGCGCGTGGGCTGGCCGTGCGCCTGGAGGACGGCCGCACGCTGTGGATCATGCGCCCGGGCCGCATCCGCCAGGCGGCCGATGCGCGCCGCGGCCTGGGCGAGCCGGTGCCGGCCTCGCACCTGGACAGGCCCGACTACGGCCCGCCGCCCGGCGTGCGCCTGGGCGGCCTGGACGAAGGGCCGCCGTTCGTGCCGTTCGTACCCTTCATTCCGCCGGCCTGGCAGCAGGGCGTCGGCGTGTTCGTCGTGCTCGTGATGCTGTTCGTCGCAGTGGCCGCCGGCGCCTACCCGGTCGTGCGCCGGCTCACGCGCCGGCTCGAGTCGCTCAAGCACGGCGTGGAGCAATTCGGCGCCGGCCAGCTGAACTACCGCGTCCCGGTGACCGGGCGCGACGAGGTGGCCGCCGTCGCCAGCAGCTTCAACGTCGCGGCCGCCCGCGTCGAGGCGCTGGTGCGCTCGCACCAGTCGCTGCTTGCCAACGCCAGCCACGAACTGCGCTCGCCGCTCGCGCGCATGAAGATGGCGGTCTCGATGCTGGAAGGCGCCTCGCCCGCGCAGCGCGATCGCCTGAAGCAGGAGATCGACACCAACGTCGGCGAGCTCGATGCGCTCGTCGAAGAGGTGCTGCTCGCGAGCCGGCTCGACGCCGCGCCGACGCCCGAGCGCAACGAGCCGGTCGAGTTGCTGGGGATGGCGGCCGAAGAGGCCGCGCGCGTCGACGCCGCGGTCGTCGGCGCGCCGACCACCGTCGTCGGCGAGGACCGGCTGCTGCGCCGCGCGCTGCGCAACCTGCTCGAGAACGCGCGCCGCTACGGTGGTGCCGAGGTCGAGATCAGCGTGCAGGCGCAGGCGCGCGACGCGGTGGTGCGCGTCAGCGATCGCGGCCCCGGCGTGCCCGAGGCGATGCGCGAGCGCATCTTCGAATCCTTCTTCCGCCTGCCCGGCCACGCCGAACAGGCCGGCGGCGTCGGGCTGGGGCTGAGCCTGGTGCGCCAGATCGCGCAGCGCCACGGCGGCAGCGTGCGCTGCGAAGGCCGCGAAGGCGGCGGCAGCTGCTTCGTGCTGAGCCTGCCGCTGCAGGGCTGAACGCCCCCCCGGCGCGGCCTTACGGCAGCATCGATTCGCTGGAGGCGACTTCGCCGAGCGGCGTGTAGAAGAAGCGCGTGTCGAGCCGGCCATCGTGGTCGGTGTCGACCTCGGCCTTCACGAGCACGCCGTGCTGGTAGTAGTCGATGCGCAGCGGCAGGCCGGTCGCCGGGTTCAGCGTCTCGGTCGTCGCCAGCATCCCGTTGTCGAAATGCAGGCGGCGGTCGGGGATGCCGTCGCCGTCGGTGTCGACCTCGTACAGCTCGACCATGCCGTTCTTGAACTGCATGTGGGTCTCGAAGGTGCCGTCGAAGTCTTCGTCGGCCTCGGCCGAGTCGATCATGCCGCTGTCGTCGTAGTGGCCGACGAAATCGGGCTTGCCGTCCAGGTTGCGGTCGAGTTCGCGCGTCGCGGCCGCGGGCGCGGTGACGGCGGCCGAATCGGGCGGCGGCGCGGCTTGCGCGGTCGATGACGGGTCACCGCCCGGCTCGTCGCTCGTCGCGATCCACTGGCAGAAGGCCCACGACAAGCCGATGCCTGCGACGAGCCCGAGCGAGAAGCGCCGCCAACTGCCGGGCGCGGGCCGTGGCGCCGGGCCGGCGATCTCGGCCGGCTGGGCCGACTCCCAGTGCTCGATCACCGCGCGCGCGGCGTCGTAGTCGGCCTCGTCGATGACGAGGCGAACCAGGCCCGCCGCCGGCAGCTCGCCGATCGCGCCCTGCAGGTGCTCGCCGTGGATCTGCGCCGCCAGGCCCTGCTGGCGCAGCAGATCGAGCAGCATGTGCGCCTCGATCGCACTGGCCGCTTCGTAGACGGTCCTCATGCAGCAGGCGTGGCGGGAGAATCGAGCGGCGCGGCGGTCTCGCTCGCCGCCGCGGCCGCCGCGGCCGGCATGGTCACGCCCTCGCGGGCGCGCTCGGCATAGCGGTTGAAGCGCCAGGCGGTGCCCTCCATCGTGATGCGGCGCCAGGTCGCGCGCTTCTCGGTCGGCGACATCACCGGCCAGTGCTGGACTTCGTCGAAACTGCGGCCGCAACCCTTGCAGACATCGTCGCCCTGGCTGGTCGAGCAGATCGCGATGCACGGGGCATCGGGCGTGCTCGCGTACCAGGCAAGCCAGGCCTCGCGGGCCTTCACCGGCATCGTCACTTCGTCGCACTCGGTCTCGTGGTAATACACCATCAATGCATAGACCGTGCCGAGCGCGCGCACCTCGGCGCAGGCGGTGATGCCGTCGGGCGAGGGCGAGCGTTCGCGCCACCAGTTGATGGCGGCTTCGATGTCGGTGATGTGCAGCGCAGCCATGATCGACCCGAGCATAGCCTGCCTGTAAATTTTGATACCCTGTGGTGATGAGCTTTTACTTCACGCTGTCTCGTTTCTCCTCCAGCCGCCGGGCCGCCTGGGCCGGCCTGTCTCTGGCCGGCGCGTTGCTGGCCGCGTGCGCCAGCGCCGACGGGCCGAAGCCCGCCGTCGTGGTGCCGCCGGTGGCAAGCGCCGGTGCGAAGGTTCTGCGCATCTCGGAGCTGAACGCCGGCGCGGACGTCACCCTCGAATCCGGACAGCCCCTGGTCGTGAGCCTGGAGATGGAGATCGGCCCCAACCTCGACTGGACACTGGTCGACATGAAACCCGGCGTGCTGACGATCGAGAGCACGCGCTTCGAGCGCAGCCCGCGCGACAACTACCTCGGCGATCTGGGCGGCCAGATGATCTGGACGCTGAAGCCGGTCGCGCCCGGCGCCGTCACGCTGAATTTCGACCTGCGCAAGCCGCACAGCCTGATGCCGGCGGTGCGCACGATCACTTACCGGGTCGTCGTGAAGTAGCGTCGCATGAGCCACGCCGCACCCACCCTGCGCCTGGCCACGCGCACCGACGCGGTGACGATCGCGCAGCTCTCGCGCGACCGGATCGAAGCCGGCCTGGGCTGGAGCTGGACGCCGCCCCGGGTGCTGCGCAGCATCCGCGACCGCGAGGCCAACGTCGTCGTCGCGAGCGACGCGGCGGATGCCGGCGGCATGCTCGGCTTCGGCATCATGAAGTACCACGACGAGGAGGCGCACCTGCTGCTGCTGGCGGTGCAGGCGGCCCATGCGCGTCAGGGCATCGGCCGTGCGCTGGTGGCGTGGCTGGAGGCGTCCGCGCGGGTCGCGGGGATCGCGCGGATCGGTCTGGAGGCGCGTGCGAGCAATGCCGACGCGCGTGCGTTCTACGTCAACCTGGGGTATCGCGAGACGCAATCGCTCGCCGGGTACTACAGCGGGCGCGAAGACTGCATCCGCATGACGCGCGACCTGCGCGCCGAGCGCCCCGTGGCGGGCTGAATGACGACCCCAAGGTCGCCTGACGGCGCCCGTCCCCCGCGGGGAGCTCAGGCCGCTTGGGGCGGCCCGGCGCTGGCCTGAGTCGGCTGGGCAGTCAGGCCTGGATCACGCCGCCGCGCGTGCTGCGTTCGGCACCGCCGGCAGTGGAGTACAGGGTGCTGTCGCGCGGGATCAGGACGTCGATCGCACGATCGAGCGCCGCGGTGGCGCGGGCCAGCGATTCGCGCTGGGCGGCAACCTGGCCGCTCGCGCTGGCGAGCCGGTGGCGCAACGCGGGCGGGACCGACCCGGCGCGCGCGGCGCGGGCGAAGTGGTCGACCGCGGTCGCGAGGGCGCGATGCAATTCGGTGGCGTGCAGATCGATCCCGGCACTGTCGCGTTCGCGCAGCGCGTCACCCAGCGCCGCCAGACGCAGTTCGACGTCGGCCAGAACGGGTTCGAGAAGGGTGTCGGGGTGAGACATTACGGCGGTCCGAGAAATCAGGACGAAACTTTGGCGAGGACTTCGTGGGCGTTGGAGATCAGCTTGTCGGCGATCGCGCCCGGGTTGATCGAGAAGCTGCCGTTGGCGATCGACTTGGAGATGCGGTCGACCTTGGCGGCATCGAATTCGGGCGTCGCGCCGCTGGCCAGCAGCGTCGACGCGGTGCTGGACAGCTGGATCTTCGCGCTCGGGTCCGCCGTTTCAGGGATCGCGCTGGCCGGTGCCGCCGAGGCCTGGCCGCCGACAGCGCCGGCGGCGCTGCCGGTGCTGGGCGCCGGGGCGGGTTTCTCTGCGTGGTGGCCGATCTTCATGGTGCTCTCCAGAGACTGGGTGGAGGTGCCAGTCGTTCAATGTGCACCTTGTATCGGCGTCCATTCTGGCCACTTTAGGCCTTTCTTCTCGGGACAAGAGAAGATTGTTCACAAACCCAGGTCGACTCGGCGTTCTCCGCTGGGCATTCCGGTCAGGACCCGGCCGGAATCCGTCCGCACCCGCACCGGTTGCCCCTCGATCCCGGGGTTCAGGGCCTCGGCCTCGCCGGCGACGCTGAAGCCGTCGCCCTGGGCCACCATCGTCACCGTTTCGCCGGCCGCGAACCACTGGCGCGGCTTCAGGTACGAGACGCGCAGGCTCTCGCCGGCCTTCACGGCCCGAGTCAGGGTCCGGCCGACGACCGCGTCCGCGTTGACGAGCGGTGCCGATGGGTCTTCGGCCAGATCGACCTCGGCCTGAGCGATATCGTTCTTCGTCAGCGTCCCCCCTGAGGGCACGCCGTTGGCCGCGACCAGGCCGGTGCCGAAGACACGCACCGTGATCGGCAGGTAGACGTTCCATTTGGTCGGGCCCTGGGTGCAGCGCAGCCCGACGCGGCTTTTGCCCCACATCCGCATGCCGTCGGGCACGTAGGGCTCGACGTGCTGGCAGGGCGCCAGGCGCAGCCGCGGGTCGAGCTGGCCGACGCTGACCTCGACGCGGGGCGCGCCGGCAGCGGCCTTCTTGCCGCCGCTCAGCGCGAGCGCGCGCACTTGCTGCTCCAGCGCCTCGGCCAGGCCGCTGGCCGGCCCGGAGGGCGGGGCGGCGTTGGAGGCGGCTTCCGGCGCCGTTGGGGGGGCGGATTGCGCGGCCGCCAGCGTGCCGGCGAACGCGAGCAGCGCCGCCGCGCTGGCGCGGCGGGCGAGGGCGACGACTGAATTCATGCCGTCACTGTAGTGAAAGCCGACGCCTCGCGCAGGACCGAACTGATGGGCGAATCCCCCTCTTATCCCGCTAATGTGGCCGGGGCCCGGCTTCAACAATGTGGTCACTGATCCATCCGCCGTGGGGCTGCCATGCTCAATCGACTCACCGACTCGCTCGACTTCCAGGCCCAGGCCTTGAACCTGCGGTCCGAGCGCCAGCGCCTGCTCGCCAGCAACATCGCCAATGCCGACACGCCGGGCTACGTGGCGCGCGAAATGAATTTCGCGCAGGTGCTGCGCAACGCGACCGGCACGGCCGGCGGCCCGCAGGCGCCGGCTGCGCCGCTGGCCGCGACGGCGCCCGGCCACATCGGTGGCAACGGCGGCAATGGCGGCAGCGGTGCGAGCAACGGCTACACCGTCAGCACGCTGGACTACGCGATGCCGAGCCAGACCAACCTGGACCGCAACACCGTCGACATGGACCGCGAACGCGCCAGCTTCGCCGACAACACCGTGAAGTACGAGGCCACGCTGCGCTTTCTCGGCGCGCAGGTGAAGACGACGATGCAAGCGATCACCGGCCAATAAGGAGACACGCCATGTCGTCGATGATGGACATCTTCCGGGTTTCGGGCAGCGCGGCGAGCGCGCAGAGCCAGCGCCTGAACGTCGTCTCCAGCAACCTGGCCAACGCCGACACCGTCGCCGGCCCCAACGGCACGGCCTACAAGGCGCGCCAGGTCACGTTCCAGACCGAGCTGATGGGCGCCAACCCGAGCGACCCGGCCAGCGCCGGCGTCAAGGTCAGCAACATCACCGAAGACCAGACGCCCGGCCGCCGGGTGCACGACCCGGCCAGCCCGAGCGCCGACGCCGACGGCTACGTGACCTACAGCAACGTCAACGCGGTCGAGGAGATGGTCAACATGATCTCGGCCTCGCGCTCCTACCAGAACAACCTCGAGGTCATGAACACGGCCAAGGGCTTGGTCCTCAAGACATTGCAGCTCGGCAGCTGAGCCCGCGCCACCGAACCCAGGAAACCCCCATGGCCTCGATCTCCGATGCGACCCTCGCCAGCCTCAACGGCACCACCGCCGCCAAGGCGGACCCGACCAAGAGCGCGGCGGGCTCGGCCGACCAGTTCCTGAAGCTGCTCGTCACGCAGTTGAAGAACCAGGATCCGCTGAACCCGATGGACAACGCGCAGCTGACGAGCCAGATCGCGCAGATCAACACCGTCAGCGGCATCAACCAGCTCAACACCACCGTGCAGGGCCTGTCCAGTCAGTTCCTGCAGATGCAGACGCTGCAAGGCGCCTCGCTGGTCGGCAAGGGCGTGGTCGTGCCGGGCAACAAGCTGGAATTCGCCGACGGCAAGGGCGAGGGCGGCTACGAGCTCACCAGCGCGGCCGACGCCGTCCAGATGGACGTGCTGAGCCCCGCCGGCGTCGTCGTCGACACGGTCCAGCTCGGCGCCCAGAGCGCCGGCCTGCACGCCTTCAACTGGACCTCGGGCGACTACGGCAACAACAGCGGCCTGACCTTCCGGATCACCGCGACCTCGGGCGCGGCCAAGCTGGACAGCACCGCGCTGATGCGTGACACGGTCGATGCCGTCAGCACCTCGGGCAAGACGCTGCAGCTCGAGCTCGAGAACAGCGGCACCGTGGACTACAGCGACGTGCGCGCGGTCAACTGATCCCGCTTCCTTTTCCTGATCTCTCCCTTTTATTCCTAAGGATTCAGCATGGGCTTCCAGCAAGGCTTGTCGGGTTTGAACGCGTCGAGCAAGAACCTCGAAGTGATCGGCAACAACGTCGCGAACGCCAACACGATCGGCGAGAAGTCCTCGCGCGCCGAGTTCGGCGACATGTACGCCGCGGCCGTCAGCGCCAACGGCATCGGCATCGGCGTGAACCTGCAGGCGGTGACGCAGCAGTTCACGCAAGGCAACATCTCGACCACGAGCAACCCGATGGATCTCGCGATCAACGGCAACGGCTTCTTCGAGGTCAGCAACGGCAAGCAGACGCTGTACACCCGCAACGGCCAGTTCCAGGCCGACAAGGACGGCTTCATCACCACCAACACGGGGCTGCAGCTGGTCGGCTACCCGGCCGCCAAGGACGGCACGATCCAGCCCGGCATCGCCCAGCCGCTGCAGTTGCCGACCAGCGGCGTGGAGCCGAACTCGACCACCAGCAACACGATCGAGATGAACCTGGACGCGCGCGACGCGGTGACCCTGCCGGCGACGACGCCGCAGATCAACTTCGGCGACGCGAAGACCTACAACGACGCGACCTCGGTGACGATGTTCGACGCCAAGGGCCAGGACGTCGCGGTGACGTACTACTTCCAGAAGTCGGCGACCGACACCTGGAACGTCTACGCCACCGCGAACGGCACCTCGGTCAACACCGACGCCTCGGGCAATCCGCTGCCGGTGACGACGATGAACTTCCCGCCCAACGGCGGCACCCCGACCGCGCCGGTGGGCACCGTCGCGCTGACGATTCCGGCCACGACCAACGCGAACGGCGCGACGACCTTGCCGATCACCGGCGTCGCGCTGGACCTCACCGGCGCGACGCAGTTCGGCACCGGCTTCGGCGTCACCAGCATGGTGCAGGACGGCTACGCGGCCGGCCAACTGACCGGCGTGACGATCGAGAAGTCCGGCATCGTCACCGCGACGTACTCGAACGGCCAGTCCAAGCCGGCCGGCCAGCTCGAGCTCGCGAACTTCCACAACCCGCAAGGCCTGAACCCGCTCGGCGGCAACCTGTGGGCACGCAGCGCCGCCTCGGGCGATCCGATCGTCGGCACGCCGTCCAGCGGCAACCTCGGCGCGTTGCAGGCCGGCGCGCTCGAAGAGTCGAACGTCGACCTGACCGCCGAGCTCGTCAACATGATCACCGCGCAACGCGTCTACCAGGCCAACGCGCAGACCATCAAGACGCAGGACCAGGTGATGCAGACGCTCGTGAACCTGCGCTGATCCCGAACCAAGCACGCAACGCTGAGGGGCCGCGATGGACCGCATGATCTACTTGTCGATGTCGGGCGCGAAGGCGACGATGCAGCGGCAGGACACGCTCGCGAACAACCTCGCGAACGTCTCGACGCCGGGCTTTCGGGCCGAGCTGCAGGCCTTTCGCGCGGTGCCGGTCGAAGGCAGCGGCGCGAGCACGCGCGTCTATTCCCTCGAGACCACGACCGGCTACGACGCGTCGCCCGGCCCGATCACCGCCACCGGGCGCAACCTCGATGTGGCGGCCCAGGGCAATGCCTGGTTCACGGTCCAGGCGCTGGACGGCACCGAGGCCTACACCCGCGGCGGCTCGCTCGAAGTCACCAGCGACGGTACGCTGACGACGCGCAGCGGCCTGCCGGTGCTGAGCGACGGCGGCCCGCTGCAAGTGCAGCCGAACACGGCCGTCAGCATCGGCGCCGACGGCACCGTCAGCGCGAAGACGATCGACGGCAAGACCAGCGCGGTCGGCAAGTTGAAGCTGGTGACCCCCGACGCCCCGCTGACGCGCGGCGAGGACGGCCTGTTCCGCGCCGCGAACGGCGACAACCTGAGCGCCGACGACACCGCGCGCGTGCAGGACGGCGCGCTCGAAGGTTCCAACGTCAGCCCGGTCGAAGCGATGGTCGCGATGATCGGCGCGGCGCGCCAGTTCGAGGCGCAGATGAAGATGATCTCGACCGCCGAGTCGGACGAGAAGTCCGCGTCGCAGCTGCTGACGGCGAGCTGATCGCCGCTCGACAACCGCTCAGGCCGTGGCCCAGGCCCGGCGCCGGTATTCGGCCGCATAGACGCCGAGTGCGATCAGCGCGAGCGTCGCGCCGAGCAGGCACAAGCCGTCCCAGCCCTTGAACGCGTAGATCGCCGCGGACGTTCCCGACGCGATCGCCGCGCTCAGGAACACGCAGGTCATGAACAGCGCGTTCAGGCGCCCGCGCAACTCCGGCGCGAGCATGTAGAGGCTGCGGATGCTCAACACCTGGGTGAT
>DASYCA010000296.1:0-2086 GCA_036500445.1 Burkholderiaceae bacterium
GCTGTGTCGAACACGACCGACTTGTATTTCATGTTGTTGGCGAGGAAGTAATCGGCGACGTTCTTCTCGCTGGTCGTGCCGGCCTGCACGCACACCGTCGCGTTATTCAGCTTCTTTGCGCTGTCGATATTGAGCTTCTTCGAGACCATGAAGCCCTGGCCGTCGTAGTAGTTGATGCCGGCGAAGACGACGCCGAGCGAGGCGTCGCGCGTCAGCGTCCAGGTGCTGTTGCGCGACAGCACGTCGATCTCGCCGGCCTGCAGCGACGCGAAACGCTGCTGCGAATTCAGCGGCACGTACTTGACCTTGTTCGCATCGCCGAGCGTGGCCGCGGCCACGGCGCGGCAGAAGTCGACGTCCAGGCCGGTCCACTTGCCCTGGCTGTCGGCCGCCGAGAACCCCGGCGCGGTGGTGTTGACACCGCAGACGACCTGGCCGCGCGCCTTGACGGCGTCCAGGGTCTTGCCGGCATGGGCCGAGGTGGCCAGGCCGAGGCCGAGCGTCGCGGCGAGGCCGGCGGTGACGAGGGGGTGGAACGACATGAGCGGTCTCCAGGATCTTGTTAGAGGGACCGGTCAGTGTAGCGAGGCGCCGGATCAGGGCGGCGGCAGCGCCTCCAGCAGCCTCGATGACGGCGCGTACCAGCCGACGATCGCGCCCTGCGCGGCGATCATCGCGAGCGCGGCGGCCTTGAACTCCGGGAAATAACTCTCGGTGCCGTCTTCGACCAGCAGGCAGTCGTAGCCGCGGTCGTTCGCCTCGCGCATCGAGGTCTGCACGCAGACCTCGGTCGTCACGCCCGTGAAGACCAGGTGCGTGACGCCTTGCGCGTGCAGCATCTCGTGCAGCCCGGTCGACCAGAACATGCCCTTGCCGGGCTTGTCGATCACGAGCTCGCCGGCGACCGGCGCGAGCGCCGGGATGATGGCCGTGCCGGGTTCGCCGCGGATCAAGAGCCGGCCCATAGCGCCCGGCTCGCCGATGCGCTGCGTCGGCGAGCCGCGCAGGCGCTTGGCCGGCGGGCAATCGGACAGGTCGGCCTTGTGCGATTCGCGCGTGTGCACGACCGGCCAGCTCCGCGCGCGCCAAGCGGCGAGCAGCGCGGCGATCGGCGGGATCGCGGCGTGCAGCAGGCTGACGTCGTTGCCGAGCGAGGCGCCGAAGCCGCCGGGCTCGACGAAATCGCGCTGCATGTCGATGATGACGAGCGCGGTCTTGCCGGGGGCGAACGGGTACGCAAACGGGGTGGCGACGATCTCGATCATGGCTTCTTCTCCCATACGGGGCTCATGCGGCCTCCGGCAGCGCGTGGCCGTGATCCCCACCGCCCATGTGCGCGCCGATCTCGCGCCGGTCGGCACCGGCGGCTCGGGTCTCGAACACGATGCGGCCCTCGCTCATCACCGCGATGCGGTCGCTGAGCTCGAGCAGCTCGTCCAGGTCCTCGCTGATCAGCAGCACCGCGCCGCCCTTCGCGCGCACCTGCAGGATGCGGGCGTGGATTTCGGCGACGGCCGCGAAGTCCAGGCCGAACACCGGGTTCGCCGCGATCAGCACGTTGATGCTGCCGGCCAGCTCGCGCGCGAGCACCGCGCGCTGCACGTTGCCGCCCGAGAGGCTCGCGATCGGCGCGTTCTCGCCGCGCGTCTTGACGCCGTACTCGGTGATCCACGACCGGGCCCGTTCGCGCCAGGCGTCGAAGCGCAGCCAGCCGCGCTTCAGCGGCGCTTCGTCGAAGTCGCGCAGCGCCATGTTCTGCGCGACGCTGAGTTCGCCGACGCAGGCATTGCGCAGCGGCTCCTCGGGCAGCGCACGCAGCTGCAGCACGCGGTTCTCGGAGCGCCGGGCCATGTAGGGCTCGCCGACGACCTGCACCGACCCGGCGGTGCGCGGGCGCTGGCCGACCAGCGCCTCGACGAGCTCGCGCTGGCCGTTGCCCGAGACGCCGGCGATGCCGAGGATTTCTCCCTTGCGCACCTTCAAGCTCAAGCCTTGCACCGCGAGCGTGCCGCGGTCGCCCATCGCGGACAGGCCGGTGACCTCGAGCGCGATCGGGGCGTCGCTCGCGGTCGCGACGCGCGGCGCC
>DASYCA010000297.1:0-5176 GCA_036500445.1 Burkholderiaceae bacterium
TCGTGATCGACGGCACGCGGGTGCTGCAGCCCGGCGGTGTGCGCCTGGATCTGTCGGCGATCGCGAAAGGTTTCGGGGTCGACCAGGTGTCGCGGCGCCTCGCGCGGCGCGGCTTCGAGAACCACCTGGTCGAGGTCGGCGGCGAGCTGCGCGGCAGCGGGCTGCGGGCGGATGGCCAGCCCTGGTGGGTCGATCTGATGGCGCCGCCGGCGGCCGCGGGTTCCACCACCGCGCTGCCGCTGACGCGCGTCGCACTGCACGGGTTGAGCGTCGCGACCTCCGGCGACTACCTGCGCCACTTCGACGACGCCGCCGGCGTTCGTCGTTCGCACACGATCGATCCGCGCAGCGGCCGGCCCGTCGAGCACGGGCTGTGTTCGGTCAGCGTGCTGCACGCCGAGTGCCTGCTGGCGGACGCGCTGTCGACCGCGCTGACCGTGCTCGGCCCCGCGCACGGCCTGCGCTTCGCAAACGCGCACGGCATTGCCGCGCTGTTCGTCGAGCGGCGCGGCGACGCGCTGGTCGAGACGCTGTCGCCGGCGTTCGACGCGCTGCTCGTGTGAGCGTGCCGGTGCGCCTGGCCGAGGCCGCCGCGGTCGTCGCGGCGTACCTCGCGTGCTGCGGGCTGCTGGTCTGGCGCCGCCGCGCGGCACGTGCGCGCTCGAGGCGGGCCGCGGCCGGGTTCGCACCGGCAGAGCGCGGCGTCGAGCCGCTGCTGATCGCGTTCGCGAGCCAGACCGGCTTTGCCGAACAGCTCGCGTGGCAGACCGCGCGGGCGCTGCAGGCGGTCGGCGTGCCGGCGCGGTTGCGCCCGCTCGGCGAGCTCGATGCCGAGGACCTCGCCCACGCGACCCGCGTGCTGTTCATCGTCAGCACCTATGGCGAAGGCGACGCGCCGGACCCGGCGGCAGGGTTCGTGCGCCGGGTCATGGCCAGCGGCGTGGACCTCGCGACGCTCGAGTACGGGCTGCTCGCGCTGGGCGACCGCGGCTACGCGAACTTCTGCGGCTTCGGGCGCCGGCTCGACGCCTGGCTCGTCGCGCGCCACGCGCAGCCGCTGTTCGAGCGCGTCGAGCTCGACAACGCCGACGCGCTCGCGCTTCGACTCTGGCACACGCGGCTCGCGGCGCTGGCCGGCCAGCGCGACTTGCCCGACTGGCAGCTGCCGGCGTTCGAGACCTGGCCGCTGAACGCGCGCCGCTTGCTCAACGAAGGCAGCGCCGGCCATCCGCTGTTCCAGCTCGAACTCGGCGCACCGCCCGGCGCGCGCTGGGAGGCCGGGGACCTGCTGCAGGTCCTCGCGCCCGGCGACCCGGCGCGGCCGCGCGAGTATTCGATCGCCTCGCTGCCGGCCGATGGCGCGCTGCACCTGCTGGTGCGGCAGGAGCGCCCGGCCACGGGGGAGTTCGGTGTCGCCTCGGGCTGGCTCACGCGGACGGCCGCGATCGGCAGCGGCGTCCAGGTTCAGCTGCGCCCGAACCGCAACTTCCGGATCGACGCCAACGTGGAGCGCCCGCTGCTGTTGATCGGCAACGGCAGCGGCTTCGCCGGCCTGCGTGCGCACCTGAAGGCGAGGGCGGCGCAAGGCGCGAGCGTGCGCCGGCCCTGCTGGCTGCTGTTCGGCGAACGCCATGCCGCGCACGATGGGTATTTCGCCGACGAGATCGCCGCCTGGCGCGCGAGCGGCGTCCTCGCGCACGCGGACCTCGTCTTCTCGCGCGACGGCCCGCAGCCGCGCTACGTGCAGCACGCGTTGCTCGCGCAACGCGAGCGGCTCGCCGCATGGCTCGCCGATGGCGTCGCGATCTATGTCTGCGGCAGCCTGGAGGGCATGGCCGCCGGCGTCGACGACGCGCTGCAGACGCTGCTCGGCGCGGACGCGTTGCGGCGCCTCGCGGAGCAGGGCCGCTACCGCCGCGACGTCTACTGACGCCGCATCCGTCGTCTCAGATCGATCGCATCAACCCGCCGTCGACCCGAATGCTTTGCCCGGTGATGTAGGCGGCGCCCGCCGACGCCAGGAAGGCGATCGTCGCGGCGATTTCGTCGCTGCTGCCGTAGCGCTGCAGCGGCACGCTCTGGCGCCGCTCGTCCTTCTGCGGCAGGCTGTCGATCCAGCCCGGCAGGACGTTGTTCATGCGCACGTTGCTCGCGGCGTATTCGTCGGCGAACAACTTCGTGAACGCGGCGAGCCCGGCTCGAAAGACGGCCGAGGTCGGGAACATCGAACTCGGCTCGACGACCCACGCGGTCGAGATGTTGACGATGACGCCGCCTTGCTGTTTCGCCATCAGCGGCGCGACCAGCCGCGTCGCGCGGATGACGTTCAGCAAGTAGACGTCCAGGCCCAGGTGCCACTGGTCGTCCGTCAGTTCCAGCATCGGCGCCTTCGGCCCGTGGCCGGCGCTGTTGACCAAAACATCGATGCGGCCCCAGCGATCCATCGTCAGATCGATCAGGCGCTTCAGGTCCGCGCCGGACTGGTTCGAGCCCGTCACGCCGAGGCCGCCCAGCTCCTTGCCCAGGGCTTCGCCCTTGCCCGACGAAGAAAGGATCGCGACCCCGAACCCGTCGGCCGACAGCTTGCGCGCCGCCGCGGCGCCCATGCCGCTGCCCCCTCCGACCACTACAGCGATTTTCTCGGCCATCGACATGCTCCTCGGTTCTTCGTGGCGACGCTGGGATTAGATCCTGTTTGCGGGGATCCAGCGCGCCAGCTTGTCGAACAGGTTGTCGACGTTGATGGGCTTGGAGATGTGGTCGTTCATGCCGGCCTCGATCGCCTTGTCGCGATCGCCGAGCATCGCATTGGCGGTCATCGCGAGCACCGGCAGCTCGCGCCAGCGCGGGTTCTCGCGCAGCTTGCGGGTCGCGGCATAGCCGTCCATCACCGGCATCTGGCAATCCATCAGGACCAGCTCGAACGCCTCGGCGCCGAGCGCTGCCAGGGCCTGCTCGCCGTTGTCGGCGACGCTGACGAGGATGCCGGCGTCCCGCAGCAACTCGGTCGCGAGCTCCTGGTTGATCGGGTTGTCCTCGACCAAGAGGACGCGGGCGCCGCGCAGGTGCGGTGCGCGCTCGCGCAGCGACGCGGCGCGCTGCGGCGGCGTGGCCGCCTCGAGCCCGCCCAGCGCACGCGTGCAGGCCGCCGCCAGCGCGGCATGGCTCACGGGTTTGGTCAGCACGGCGTCGACCGTCACCTCGCTGCGGGCGAGCCGCTCCAGCAGGTCGTCGCGCGACAGCGCGCTGACCATCAGCACGCTCGAGCGGGCGTCGCGTTCGAGCAGCAGCCGCGCGCACTCGATGCCGTCCATCCCGGGCATCTTCCAGTCGAGCAGCACCAAGTCGTACGGGGCGCCGGCCTGGGCCGCCTGGGCGGCGGCGCGCAGCGCGTCCCAGCCGTCCACCGCCTGGTCCGCATGCACACCGAGTTCGCTCAGCATGGTCGCGAGAATCTGGCGCGCTTGCGCGTTGTCGTCGACGACCAACGCGCGGCGGTCCGCCGCCTGCAGCCGGGGCCGCCGCGCCACGCCCCCGGCCTGGAGCCCGAAGCGCACCGAAAAATGAAAACGGCTGCCCTGGCCGACCACGCTGTCGACGCCGATCTCGCCGCCCATCAGCGTGACCAGGTGCCGGCTGATCGCCAGCCCCAGCCCGGTGCCGCCGAAGCGGCTCGAGGTCGAGCTGTCGGCCTGCTCGAACGGCTTGAACAGCCGCGCGCGCACCGCCTCGCTCATGCCCACGCCGGTGTCGATGATCGTGAAGCGCAGGGCCGCCGACGCCGTGTCGAGGCCTGCGAGCTCGACACGCACGGTGACCGAGCCGGCTTCGGTGAACTTGACCGCGTTGTTGCTCAGGTTCACCAGCACCTGGCCGAGCCGCGAGGGATCGCCGACGAGCGAGGTCGGCAGATCCAGCGGGACGTCGAACAGCAGTTCCAGCTGCCGTTCCTCGGCCTGCAGCCCGACCAGGTTGGCCAGGCTGTCGAGCACGTCGCCGAGCTCGAACGGCACCTGCTCCATCTCGATCTTGCCGGCCTCGATCTTCGAGAAGTCGAGGATGTCGTTGATGATGCCGAGCAACGATTGCGCCGAGCGCTCGATCTTCAGCACGTAGTTGTGGTGCTGCGGGGCCAGGCCGGCGCGCAGCGCCAGGTGGCTCATGCCGAGGATCGCGTTCATCGGCGTGCGGATCTCGTGGCTCATGTTCGCGAGGAAGTCGCTCTTGGCTTGGGTCGCCGCCTCGGCGGTCTGCTGCGCGCGCTTCAGCTCGGTGACCTCGATCGTGATCGTGCCGACCGCATACGGCTGGTCGCTCGGGCCGCGCACCGGGAAGCGGTTCATCTGGAACGTGCGGGTCTCGATGCCGTTGGTCCAGGTCGTCATCGCCATCCGTGATTGGTTCTCGCGAATCACCGCCTCGTCCTCGCGGCGCCAGGCCGGCCCTTCCTCGCCGCCGACTTCGTAGGCGTTGCGCCCGGCCAGCGGCGACCCCCCGGGGAGCAATTCGGCGAAGCGTTCGTTGTGCAGCAGATAGCGGCCGTCGAGGTCCCTCAGCGTGATCTGCGCCGGCGAGCTGTCGAGGATGGATTGCAGCACGCGTGCACCGCGCTGCGCTTCTTCGGTGCGCGCCTGGACCAGCGCTTCGAGGCCGTGGTGCAGCCGCGCGTTCTCGAAGGCGACCGCGAACTGCAAGCCGATCAGGCGCAGCGTCTCCAGATGCGGCGGCGCGAGTTCGGTGTGCGCCTGGCGGTTCTCCAGATACAGCAGGCCGACGGCGTTGCCATGGTGGTGGATCGGCAGCGCGACGATCGACTTGATCGCCAGCTGCGCGACCTGTGCGTCGCGACCGAAGCGCGCATGCGTCGGCACATCGCGCAGCAACAGCGGCTGCAGGCTCTGCGTCAGGTAGTTCAGCACCGCGTCGGGCACCGCGGCTTCGCTGGCCGGTCGCGTCGGCCCGCCGCCCAGCATGCCGATCCACTGGATGCCCGGCCCGAAGCCGGCGCGCTCGACCCAGGCGTCGGCGTCGAACCAGAACAGCCGGCCGCGCTCGGCCGCCGCATAGCGCCGCACCAGGTCGAACAGCAGCGCCGGCAAGGCCTCGGGGTCGCGTTCGTGGGCCAGCACCTGCGCCGCTTCGGCCTGGCCGATGAGCTCGTGGCGCGCGCTGGCCG
>DASYCA010000298.1:0-8510 GCA_036500445.1 Burkholderiaceae bacterium
CTGGACGCGTCCAACCTGCTCAAGCCGGCGCTCTCCAGCGGCCAGCTCAAGTGCATTGGCGCCACCACCTTCCAGGAATACCGCGGCATCTTCGAGAAGGACGCGGCCTTGTCAAGGCGCTTCCAGAAGGTCGACGTGGTCGAGCCGTCGGTCGAGGAGACGGTCGAGATCCTGAAGGGCCTGAAGTCGCGCTTCGAGGAGCACCACAGCGTCAAGTACGCCGCGGCGGCCCTGCAGGCGGCGGCCGAACTGTCGGCCAAGTACATCAACGACCGGCACCTGCCCGACAAGGCGATCGACGTGATCGACGAAGCCGGTGCGGCGCAACGCATCCTGCCCAAGAGCAAGCAGAAGAAGACCATCACGCGCAACGAGGTCGAAGAGATCGTCGCGAAGATCGCGCGCATCCCGCCCGCGAGCGTCTCGTCGGACGACCGCGGCAAACTGAAAACGCTCGATCGCGACCTGAACAGCGTCGTGTTCGGCCAGGAGCCGGCGGTCGAGGCGATCGCCGCCGCGATCAAGATGGCGCGTTCGGGCCTGGGCCGGCCGGACAAGCCGATCGGCTCGTTCCTGTTCAGCGGCCCGACCGGCGTCGGCAAGACCGAGGTCGCGAAGCAGCTCGCCTACATCCTGGGCGTCGAGCTGATCCGCTTCGACATGAGCGAGTACATGGAGCGCCATGCGGTGAGCCGGCTGATCGGCGCGCCCCCCGGCTACGTCGGCTTCGACCAGGGCGGCCTCTTGACCGAGGCGGTCTCGAAGAAGCCGCACGCCGTGCTGCTGCTCGACGAGATCGAAAAAGCGCACCCGGACGTCTTCAACGTGCTGCTGCAGGTGATGGACCACGGCACGCTGACCGACAACAACGGGCGCAAGGCCGACTTCCGCAGCGTCATCATCATCATGACGACGAATGCCGGTGCCGAGACGATGAACAAGGCCACGATCGGCTTCACGACCGCCCGCGAGTCGGGCGACGAGATGGCCGACATCAAGAAGCTGTTCACGCCGGAGTTCCGCAATCGCCTGGACGCGACGATCAGCTTCAAGCCGCTGGACGAAGAGATCATTCTGCGCGTGGTCGACAAGTTCCTGCTGCAATTGGAGAGCCAGCTGGCCGAGAAGAAGGTCGAGGTCACCTTCACCGACGCGCTGCGCAAGCAGCTCGCGAAGAAGGGCTTCGACCCGCTGATGGGCGCACGGCCGATGCAGCGCCTGATCCAGGACACGATCCGCCGTGCGCTGGCCGACGAGCTGCTGTTCGGCCGCCTGGTCGACGGTGGCCGCCTGACGGTCGACGTGGATGCCGACGGCAAGCCGCTGCTGGACATCCAGCCGAACAAGAAGAGCGACAAGCCGAAGGCCGAGCCGGCGACGGCGTGACGCTTCGCGCCGCGAAGCGAAAGACGACAGCGGGGGCCTTCGGGCCCCCTTGTCATTGGCTGGCTGGATCCTGCTTGAAGAAGCCGCTGAGCAGCGCGTAGAAGCGCGGGTGCTCGGCGCGGAACTCGCGCGGCGCGACGAAGAAGGCCTCGGCGGCGACCGCGAAGAATTCCTCCTCCGCCTCGGCCGCGTACGGGTCGAGCAGCGTCTCTTCATCCGCATCGACGCGCACGCAGAAGGCGTCGTACTCGGCCTGCAGCGTGCCGACCCAGGCCTCGCGCGCGGCGAGGTCGGGCAGCGCGGGCACGCCGTCGGCCTCGCCGTTGCGCATGTCCAGCACGTGCACGAATTCGTGGATCACGACGTTGTAGCCGAGCTCGGCCGAGGCGCCGGCATCGATGACGTCGACCCACGACAGCATCACCGGCCCGCCGTGCATCGCCTCGCCGGCGAGTTCTTCCTCGAACTCGTGCACGATGCCGTCGTCGTCCATCACCTCGCGCCGCGCGACGACGAGGTCGGCATGCACGACGATGCCCTTGAACCCGTCATACCAGGCGAGGCCGAGCTCGAGCACCGGCAGGCAGGCCTGCGCGGCGATCGCGACCGCCACCTCGTCGGTGATCTCGAAGCCCTGCGTGCCGGTGAATTCCTTCTCGGCGAGAAAGAGCGTCGCCATCTCGCGCAATCGGGCCGTGTCGTCGGCGCTGCGTGCGGTGAGGAAGGGAAAACGGGCGAGCGTCAGCCGCCAGAGTGAATCAGGAATCGCGCGGCGCTCCAGCGTGCGGGCGATGCGCCGGCGTTTGAGCCAGTCGAGCATGGGGAACGATTGAAGCAGTCAGCGCGCGGTATCGGCCGGCGCGAGGCGCGTCCACGCGCCGTCGCGCCAGCGCAGCACCTCGGCGCGCGGCGCGCGGGCGGCGTGCTCGGCGTGGTCGAGGTCCCAGTCGCTGAGCACGTGGCGCACGAGCCCGGGCGCGAGCGTTTCGGTGGCCGGCCGGTGGGTGTGGCCGTGCACCAGCGTCGTCGCCCGCGCCGCATTCAGCTGCGCGATCGCGATCGGGTGGTCGACGTCGGCGTAGCCGCCCTGGTGCTCCGCGGCCTTGCGCTCGCTCTCCGAGCGCATGCTGCGCGCGCGCGCGCGCCGCTCGGCGAGCGGCAGCCCGAGCACCTGCGCCTGCCAGGCGGGGTTGCGTACCATGCGGCGGAACTGCTGGTACTCGGTGTCGGCGATGCACCAGGCGTCGCCGTGCGCGAGCAGCGTGCGCTGGCCGAACGCGGCCAGCACGGTCGGGTCGCTCAACGCGCGCACGCCGCAGTCGGCGAGCATCTCGGCGCCGAGCAGGAAGTCTCGGTTGCCGACCATGAAGCCGATCGGCCGCCGCGCCGCGGCCTCGCGCAGCACCGCGGTCGCGCCGGCCTCGAAACCCTCGAAGCGGGCGTCGTCGCCGACCCAGGCTTCGAACAGGTCGCCGAGGATGAAGATCGCGTCCGCTCGGGTGCCGAGCAGGTACTCGCGCCACGCTTCGAGGCCGCGCGGCGTGTCCTCGGCGAGGTGGAGGTCGCTGATGAACTCGATGCAGCGCCACGCGGGCGGCGCGGTCAGCTCGTGCAGCGGCGCATCCACGCGGCGACCCGGTTCGAAAAAAGAAGCGTCAGGCGACGCGCTTCGCGCTGAGGATCACGACGTCCTCGAGCGGCACGTCGCCGTGGCCGCCCTTGCTGCCGGTCTTCACGCGCTCGATCGCGTCGACCACGTCGTTGCCCGAGACGACCTTCGCGAACACCGCGTAGCCCCAGCCCGAGGCGCTCTCGGCGGTGAAGTTCAGGAAGCCGTTGTCGGTCGCGTTGATGAAGAACTGCGAGGTCGCCGAGTGCGGCGCGGAGGTGCGCGCCATCGCCAGCGTGTAGTGGTCGTTCTTCAGGCCGTTGTTGGCTTCGTTGGCGATCGTCGCCTGGGTCGCCTTCTGGCGCATGCCGGGCTCGAAGCCGCCGCCCTGGATCATGAAGCCCGGGATCACGCGGTGGAACACCGTGCCGTCGTAGTGCCCGGCATCGACGTAGGCGAGGAAGTTCTTCGACGACAGCGGCGCCTTGGCCTCGTCGAGTTCGACGCGGATCGTGCCCTTGCTGGTTTCGATATCGACTTGAGTGCCCATGGTGTCATTTCTCCAGAGTGGCTTTGTTGATCGTGATGGGGGTGAGCGGCACGTCGTCGAACATGCCCTTGCTGCCGGTCGGCGTGTTGCGGATCTTGTCGACCACGTCCATGCCGGAGACGACCTTGCCGAACACCGCGTAGCCGTTGCCGTCGCGCGAATTGGCGGCGTCGAGCATCGCGTTGTCCTTCACGTTGATGAAGAACTGCGCGGTCGCCGAATTCGGATCGTTGGTGCGCGCCATCGCGATGCTGCCGCGCACGTTGGACAGGCCGTTGCGGGCCTCCAGCGGGATCGGCGCGCGCGTCGGCTTTTCTTTCAGGTCGGGGGTCATGCCGCCGCCCTGGATCATGAAGCCGGCGATCACGCGGTGAAAGATCGTGCCGTCGTACTGGCCGGATTTCACGTAGCCGACGAAGTTCTCGACCGACTTCGGGGCCTTCGCGGCGTCGAGCTCGACGACGATGTCGCCGGCCGAGGTCGCGAGCTTGACCTTCTGGGCGTAGGCGGCCGCGCCGACGCACAGCAGCGCGACGATGGCGGCGCGCGGCAGTGCGCGAAAAAGGGAAGGGCGGGTCATCTGGAGTCTCCTGGCTTGGGGCTGGACGCGGCCGACGAATCGACACGCGCCGCATGTTTGTAGAGTTCGCGCATCATCGCCAGCTTGGGCGGGACGCTCACGTTGGCGGGATCGAGCTTCAACGCGCGTGCATAGGATTGTGCCGCGAGCGCGGCGTACACGTCGCCGAGGTTTTCATGGGCGGTCGCGTAGCTCGGGTTGGTGCGCAGCGCCTGGTCGAGCGCGGCGCGCGCCATGTCGTAGTTGCCGCCGTTCGCGTAGAGGGCGGCGAGGTTGTTGTAGGGCTCGGCGAGGTCGGGGTAGTCCTCGCTGAGCTTGCGGAACACCGCGATGGCCTCGTCGTTGCGCTTGGCGTCGGTCAGCATCACGCCCTTGATGAAGCGCATCGGCGCGTCCTTCGGGTGCTCGGCGAGGTAGTCGTCGGCGCGCTTCATCGCCGCGGCGGGCTGGCCGGCATAGTAGAGCCGCTGGACTTCGCCGAGTTCGTCGGCGCGCGCCGCGGGCGACGCGCCCAGCACGATGGCGAACGCAAGCACGAACGCGGCGATCTGTGGCAATCGAGACAGTGGAGGAAACAAGAAAGGCCGCCCGTTATACTGCCGCGATTGTAGTGCAGCCCATCTGCCGGGACGCTTGCCGAGGGCCCGGGCCCACCACGCTCCGCCACGGTCTGGCACACTGCGACCACCACTTGATCCGAGTCCGCGTGACGGCCATCGCTCGATGCGGCCCTGCGCTTGAAATCGCCCTTCGGCCCATGACCCTCCGCATCCACAACACGCTCACGCGTGCGCTAGAACCCCTGAGGCCGCTGCGGCCCAACCAGGTCCGCATGTATGTGTGCGGCATCACCGTGTACGACCTGTGCCACGTCGGCCATGCGCGCATGATGATTGCATTCGACCTGATCTACCGCTGGTTGCGGGTTCTGGGTTATGACGTGGTCTACGTGCGCAACATCACCGACATCGACGACAAGATCATCCGCCGCGCGCTCGAGCGCAAGATGACGCTGCGCGCGCTGACCGACGAGATGGTCGCCGAGATGCACGCCGACCTCGGCCGCCTGGGCGTGCTCGCGCCGACGCATGAGCCGCGCGCGACCGACTACGTGCCGCAGATGCTCTCGATGATCGGCGCGCTCGAGGCCAAGGGCATCGCGTACCGCGGCAGCAACGGCGACGTGAACTACTCGGTGCGCAAGTTCAAGGGCTACGGCAAGCTCTCGGGCAAGTCGATCGACGAGCTGCGTTCGGGCGAGCGCGTCGCGGTGCTCGAGGGCAAGGAGGACCCGCTGGACTTCGTGCTCTGGAAGGCCGCCAAGCCCGACGAGCCGGCTGATGCGAAGTACGACTCCGAGTACGGCCCGGGCCGGCCCGGCTGGCACATCGAGTGCTCGGCGATGGCCTGCGCGCTGCTCGGCGAGCAGTTCGACCTGCACGGCGGCGGTGCCGACCTGCAGTTCCCGCACCACGAGAACGAGATCGCCCAGAGCGAGGGCGCGAGCGGCAAACCGCCGGCGACGATCTGGGCCCACAACGGGCTGCTGAACGTCGACCACGTGAAGATGTCGAAGTCGCTCGGCAACTTCTTCACGGTGCGCGAGGTGCTGGCGCGCTACGACGCCGAGACGCTGCGCTTCTTCATGCTGCGCACCCATTACCGCAGCCCGTTCAACTTCAGCGACGTGAACCTGGATGATGCGCGCGCGTCGCTGCGCCGGCTGTACACGGCGCTCGATGGGGCGCCCGCCGCAGCAGCCGCCGCGGGCGAGATCGACTGGGCCCAGCCGCAGGCCGCCGCGTTCCATGCCGCGATGAACGACGATTTCAATACGCCGCTGGCCGTCGCCCAGCTGTTCGAGCTCGCCAACGAGTTGAACCGCACGCGCTCGGGCGCGACCGCCGCGCTGCTGAAGGCGCTGGGCGACACGCTCGGCATCCTGCAGCAGCCGCCGCGCGCCTACCTGCAGGCCGGCAGCGGTCTCGATGATGCGGCGATCGCGGAGCGCATCGGCGCGCGCGCCGCGGCGAAGCAGGCGCGCGATTTCGCGCTCGCCGACCAAATTCGGCAGGACCTGCTCGCGCAAGGCGTGGTGCTGCAGGACTCGCCGACCGGCACCACCTGGACGAGCGCCTGATGGCCGCGCGCGCCGCAGAAGCCAAGGTCGTGACGGCGCTCGAGAGCGCCGAGGCCGCCGCGCTGGTCCCGCCGCCGGTCACGCCTCACGTCACGCCGCCCTACTGGGACGAAGCCTGCAAGCACCTGAGCAAGCGCGACCGCGTGATGCGCAAGCTGATCCCGCAATTCGGCGAAGGCCGGCTGCAAAGCCACGGCGACGCCTTCACGACGTTGGCGCGCTCGATCGTCGGCCAGCAGATCTCGGTCAAGGCCGCGCAATCGGTCTGGCACCGCTTCGCCGCGCTGATGGGGCCGCCCTCGGCGCACCTGCTGCCGACCGGCGTGCTTGCGCTCGAGACGGCCGCGGCGCGTGCGGCGGGCCTGTCGGCGCGCAAGATCGACTACCTGGTCGACCTCGCGGCGCATTTCGAGTCGGGCGCCGTGCACGTCGCGCAGTGGCAGCAGATGGACGACGAAGCCATCATCGAGGAGCTCGTCGCGATCCGCGGCATCGGCCGCTGGACGGCCGAGATGTTCCTGATCTTTCACCTGATGCGCCCGAACGTGATGCCGCTGGACGACCTCGGGCTGCTGAAGGGCATCAGCGTCAACTACTTCAGCGGCGAGCCGGTCTCGCGCGCCGAGGCCCGTGAAGTCGGCGACGCCTGGGCGCCGTTCCGTTCGGTGGCGACCTGGTACGTCTGGCGCAGCCTGGACCCGCTCCCGGTAGACTACTGACCCGTTGGGCAGTCCGAAGGACCACAAGAATGAGCAAACGCCATTTTCTCGAGTTCGAGCACCCGGTCTCCGAACTCGAATCGAAGATCGAAGAGCTGCGCTATGTGCAGAACGAGTCGGCGGTGGACATCTCCGAGGAGATCGACCGCCTCGGCAAGAAGAGCCTGCAGCTCACGAAGGACATCTACGCGAGCCTGACGCCCTGGCAGGTGACGCAGATCGCGCGCCACCCGCAGCGGCCCTACACGCTCGACTACGTGAACGAGATGTTCACCGATTTCCAGGAGCTGCACGGCGACCGCGCGTTCGCGGACGACCAGTCGATGGTCGGCGGCCTGGCGCGCTTCAACGGCCAGGCCTGCATGGTGATCGGCCACCAGAAGGGCCGCGACACGAAGGAGCGCGGCCAGCGCAACTTCGGCATGTCGCGCCCCGAGGGCTACCGCAAGGCGCTGCGCCTGATGAAGCTGGCCGAGAAGTTCGGCCTGCCGGTCTTCACCTTCGTCGACACGCCGGGCGCGTACCCGGGCATCGGTGCCGAGGAGCGCGGCCAGTCGGAGGCGATCGGGCGCAACATCTACGAGATGGCGCAGCTCGAGGTGCCGATCATCGTGACGATCATCGGCGAGGGCGGCTCGGGCGGCGCGCTGGCGATCAGCGTCGGCGACCAGGTGCTGATGCTGCAGTACGCGGTCTATTCGGTGATCTCGCCGGAGGGCTGCGCCTCGATCCTGTGGAAGACCGCGGAGCGCGCGTCGGACGCCGCCGATGCGCTGGGCATCACCGCGCACCGGTTGAAGGCGCTCGGGCTGATCGACAAGATCGTCAACGAGCCGGTCGGCGGCGGGCACCGCGACACCAAGCAGATGGCCGCGTTCCTGAAGCGCGCGCTGAACGACGCGCTGCGCCAGGTCAACGACCTGAAGCCGAAGGAATTGCTGCAGCGCCGCTACGATCGGCTGCAGTCCTACGGCCGCTTCACCGACACCAAGGAGCGCTAGAAATGACGACCCCTGGGCGCCTTCGGCGCCGTCCCCCAGGGGGAACTCAGGCCGCAGAGGGTCACGCAGTGGGCCTCTTCGCGACCCAGGGCGGCCCGGCGCTGGCCTGAGCCCACGGGCTGAGCCATCCGCCGTGGTCGAACGCCGGATTGCCGTTGCGTTCAGTGGCGGGCGCGATTCGACGGCCTTGCTGCACGCGACGCTCCAGCAGGCGCGGCATCGGGGCGTGCAGGTTCTGGCGCTGCACGTGCATCACGGCTTGAACCCGCAGGCGGATGCCTGGCTCGCGCACGGCGCGGCCCTGTGCAAGCGCTGGGCACGGCGCGGGCTGCCGGTCGAGTTCGTCGAACAGCGCATCACCGAGCGTCCGCCAAAGGGCGAGAGCATCGAAGCCTGGGCGCGCCACGCGCGCTACCGCGCGCTGGGTGCGATGGCACGGGCACGCGAGGTGACTGTCGTGCTGCTCGCGCAGCACCGGCGCGACCAGGCCGAGACGGTGCTGCTGCAGGCGCTGCGCGGCGCCGG
>DASYCA010000299.1:0-11936 GCA_036500445.1 Burkholderiaceae bacterium
TGTTCGCGTTCATCGCGTACAAGGAACAGTTCGCGACCCGCGTCAGCGCGCTGATCGACAAGGTCGTCGAGGTCAAGATGCTGAAGCTGCAGGGCGAGCGGCTGGCCGACATCGTGCTGACGGCGCCCGAGGAGCAACTCGAGTTCAGCGCGCGGACCGACGAACTCGCGGCCGGCCTGGAGCTGAGGAATGTGCGCTTCGCGTACTCGGACGCCGAGCCCGAGGTCCTGGGCGGCATCACGCTCGCGATCGAGCCCGGCGAGTCGGTCGCGATCGTCGGCCCCTCGGGCTGCGGCAAGACGACGCTGCTGAAGCTGATGCTGGGCGTGCACGAGCCGCGCGCCGGCGAGATCCGCGTCGGCGGCCAGCCGCTGCGCCAGATCGGGATGCGCGCCTGGCGCGACATGATCGGCACCGTGATGCAGGACGACCAGCTCTTCGCCGGCTCGATCACCGACAACATCAGCTTCTTCGACGCCGACACCGATCCGGCCTGGGTCGAGGAGTGCGCCCGCATCGCCGCGGTGTTCGAGGACATCGCCGCGATGCCGATGGGGTTTCACACGCTGATCGGCGACATGGGCACGATCCTGTCGGGCGGCCAGCGCCAGCGCATCCTGCTGGCGCGAGCGCTTTACAAGCGGCCGCGCATCCTGTTCCTCGACGAGGCGACGAGCGCGCTGGACATCGATCGCGAGCGCGAGGTCAACCTGGCGATCAAGCAGCTGCCGCTGACGCGCATCATCGTCGCGCACCGGCCCGAGACGATCGCCTCGGCGAGCCGGGTCATCGTGATGCACGACGGCAAGATCGCGCAGGACCTGCGCAGCGTGCCGGGCGGCGGTGGGAACAGCCACACTCGATAGGCTCGGGCGCGGGACGAGGCACACTCGCGGCATGATCAACATCCTGGGGATCGAATCCTCCTGCGACGAGACCGGTGTCGCGCTCGTCGAGGTCGACGGCGCCGCGCCGCCGCGGCTGCGTGCACACGCGCTGCACAGCCAGGTCGAGATGCACCAGGCCTATGGCGGCGTGGTGCCCGAGCTCGCGTCGCGCGACCACATCCGGCGCGTGCTGCCGCTGGCCGAGCAGGCGATGCGCGAGGCCGGCGCGACGCTGGCCGAGATCGACTACGTCGCGTACACCCGCGGGCCGGGGCTGGCCGGCGCGCTGCTGGTCGGCGCCGGTGTCGCGTGCTCGCTCGCGGCCGCGCTCGGCCGGCCGGCGATCGGCGTGCACCACCTCGAAGGGCATTTGCTGTCGCCCTTCCTGTCCGCGGACCCGCCGGAGTTCCCGTTCATCGCGCTGCTCGTCTCGGGCGGCCACACGCAGCTGATGCGGGTCGAGGACGCCGGCCGTTATGAACTGCTCGGCGAGACGATCGACGACGCGGCCGGCGAGGCCTTCGACAAGTCGGCGAAGCTGCTCGGCCTGGGCTATCCGGGCGGGCCGGCGCTGGCGCGGATGGCCGAGTTCGGCGACGCGGGCGCGTTCGACCTGCCGCGCCCGCTGCTGCACAGCGGCAACCTGGACTTTTCGTTCGCCGGCCTGAAGACGGCGGTGCGCACGCAGGTCATGAAACTCGGGGCCAACGTCTGCGAGCAGGACAAGGCCAATCTCGCAGCGGCGACGCAGCAGGCGATCGTCGACGTGCTGGTGCGCAAGTCGCTGCAGGCGCTGCGCGAGACCGGCAGCCGGCGCATCGTCGTCGCCGGCGGCGTCGGCGCGAATTCGATGCTGCGCGCGCGCCTGAACGCCGAATGCGAAAAGCGCCAGATCCGGGTTCACTACCCGGAGCTGGCGCTGTGCACCGACAACGGCGCGATGATCGCGCTCGCCGCTGCGATGCGGCTGCAGCGCGGCAGCGCGGCCGTGTCGAGCGACTACGCGTTCAACGTGCTGCCGCGCTGGCCCTTGATTGCGGCGTGAGTCTTGCTCCCTCGCCCCTTTGGGGAGAGGGCGGGGTGAGGGGCCGGCAGTCCGCCAACATCTCTGCCTGCCGGCCCTCACCCCAACCCTCTCCCAGAGGGAGAAGAGGTCAGCTGATGCTCAGCTGGGTCGCGCCGGTCGGCACCTTCTTCGCGAGCGTCAGCGTCAGCACGCCGTTCTCGAACTTCGCGCTCGAGCTGGCCTGATCGACCTCGGCCGGCAGGCTCACGGTGCGCGCGTAGCGGGCGATGGTGCGCTCGCGGTAGAGCACGCGCGGGGCGGCGTCCTTCGGCTGCTCGGCGACGGGGGTATCGGCGGCCGGCGCGGCAGGCGCCGCGACGTCGACGGTCTCGATGCTGACGCGGCGGCCTTCCACCGACACCTTCAGCTGTGCGCGGCTGACGCCCGGCACGTCGAATGCGAGCTGGTAGCCGGCATCGGTCTCGCTGACATCCAGCGCGGGCGTGCGCACGGTGCTGCGCTCGACGGCGCTCTCGTCGAACAGGCGGTCGATGAAGCGGCTGAATTGCGGGGTCGCGACGCGGGTGGTGGGGCGGGACAGAACAAACATGCTTGGCTCCTGGAGAATTGAGAAAGGGATAAAGTCCTCGTCGCTGCACCATGCAGCAACGCATGCCGCTGAATTTGGAGCGGCATTTTTGTTTTCAAGGGACTTGAAATTGCTTAAACATTGGTTGGTTGCCGGCGCATTCGCCGGCGTCTTGTCGACATTCAGCGTGCTGGCGCAGGCCGCTCCCGAGCCGATCCGGATCGCGATGATCGAAGGCCTGTCCGGCAGCTTCGCGAATGCCGGCGAAGCGGTGTATCGCAACCTGCTGCTCGCGGTCGAGCGCGTCAACGCGCGCGGCGGCGTGCGCTTGCCCGGTGGCGCGCGGCCGCTCGAGCTGCAGCGCTACGACAGCAAGGGGACGGTGGAAGACACGCTGTCGAACCTGAAGGCCGCGCTCGATGCGCCGGCGAGCATCGTGATGCAGGGCAACAGCTCGGCCGCGGCGGCGGCACTGATCGACGCGCTGAACAAGCACAACGCGCGCGAGCCGGACCATCGCGCGCTGTTCCTGAACTACTCGGCGGTCGACCCGTCGCTGACGAACGAGTCGTGCAGCTTCTGGCACTTCCGCTTCGATGCGAACACCGACATGCGCCTGTCGGCGCTGACCGACGTGCTGCGCGACGACGCGAGCGTGAAGCGCGTCTACCTGATCAACCAGGACTACAGCTTCGGCCAGCACGTCGCGAGCGAGGCGCGCGCGAGCCTCGCGCGCAAGCGGCCGGACATCCAGATCGTCGGCGACGAGCTGCACCCGCTCGGCCGCGTGAAGGATTTTTTGCCGTACGCGGCGAAGATCAAGGCGAGCGGCGCGCAGGCTGTATTGACCGGTAACTGGGGCAACGACTTGACCTTGCTGATCAAGGCGGCGCGCGAGGCGGGGGTCGATGCGCGCTTCTACACCTTCTATGGCAACGCGCTCGGCGCGCCGGCGGCAATCGGCGAGGCCGGCGTCGGCCGGGTGCTGGCTGTTGCCGAATGGCACCCGAACGTCGGCACGCCGGCGTCGGAGCGTTTCTATGCGAGCTATCGCGCGCGCTTTCCGAAGCCGGAGGACGACTACGCCTTTGCGCGCATGCAGGTGATGGTCGAGATGCTGGTGACGGCGATGGAGCGCGCGAAGAGCACCGACGCGGTGCCGATCGCGCGCCAGCTCGAAGGCATGACGCTGGATCCGCGCACGCTCGGCGGCTTCCACCAGGGCTACATGCGCGCGAGCGACCACCAATTCATCCAGCCCTTGTACGTCAGCGTGATGGAGCGCGCCGGCAGCGCCGGCGTGCTGCACGACAACGAGGGCTCGGGCTACGGCTTCAAGACGCTGCGCTATTTCGAGCCGCGCCTGACCGAGCAGCCCGCGCACTGCACAATGGAACGCCCTTGAGCTTGATCGGAGCGTGACCGCATGAGACCCGCCATCGCCGAGCTGCCGGCCTCCAAGATCCGCGAGGTCGCGAACGCCGGTCTCGGCCGCGCTGACGTGCTGCCGTTCTGGTTCGGCGAGAGCGACGAAGCGACGCCCGCCTTCATCCGCGACGCCGGAATCCGCTCGCTGAACGACGGCGAGACCTTCTACGCCCACAACCTCGGCCTGCCGGCGCTGCGCGGCGCGCTGGCCGCGTACGTCAGCGGCCTGCACCGGCCGGTCGGCGAAGAGCGCATCGCGGTGACCTCGTCCGGCGTCAACGCGCTGATGCTCGCGATCCAGGCGCTGGTCGGCCCGGGGGACGAGGTCGTCGCGGTCGTGCCGCTGTGGCCGAACCTGACGGCCCAGCCGGCGATCCTCGGCGCGAACGTGAAGCGGCTCGCGCTGACGGTCGAGAAGGGCGCCTGGACGCTGGACATGGACGCGCTGCTCGCCGCGGTCACGCCAGCGACGACGGTGCTGCTGCTGAACGCGCCGAACAACCCGACCGGCTGGACGCTGACCCGCGCAGAGCAGCAGACCATCCTGGAACACTGCCGCCGCACCGGGACCTGGATCCTGGCCGACGAGGTCTACGAGCGGGTGTTTTTCGAGGCGCCGGCCGCCGCCGAGCCGCCTCAAGGCGACCGGACGCCCCCGCGAGGGGCAGGAGCCGCAGGCGACGTGGGGGCTCCATCCTGCGCGCCGAGCTTTCTCGATGTGGCGGAGCCGGATGACCGGCTCGTCGTCGCGCACAGCTTCTCGAAGAGCTTCCTGATGACCGGCTGGCGCCTGGGCTGGCTGGTGCTGCCGCCGGCGCTGGTGCCGGCGCTCGGCACGCTGATCGAGTTCAACACCTCGTGCGCGCCGGTGTTCGTGCAGCGCGCCGGCCTCGCCGCGCTGGCCGGTGCGGCCGAGTTCGTGCCGGGCCTGGTCGGCCGGCTGAAGCACTGCCGCGACACGCTGCTGCCGCAGCTCGCGGCGCTGCCGGGGATCTCGGTCGCGACGCCGGCCGGCGGCATGTACGCGTTCTTCCGCATCGAGGGCCAGGACGACTCGCTGGCGCTGGCCAAGCGCCTGGTCGTCGAGGCCGGATTGGGGCTGGCGCCGGGCGTCGCGTTCGGCGCCGAAGGGGAGGGCTGGCTGCGCTGGTGCTTCGCCTCGAAGGACCCGGCGCGGCTTGGTCAGGGCATCGATCGACTGAAACGCTTCCTCGGGCTATAATCCACAGGCTTGACCCATTTCGGGGCAGACGCAAAGGCACGCCACTGGTCGGTTTCACCGGTGTGCGCAAGTGGAGTTCGAAGGCCAGCCAGGCTTTTGAGCACAATCGAAACCGTGGCATTCCGTCAATGCGGCCCTTCCGGCCGGGGAATGACTCGGTTTCATTCAACAGGAAACGAGTCATGTCCAACGCCACCATCAACAAGGCCGAGATCGTCGCGGCCAATGCCCGCACCCCCCACGACACCGGGTCGCCGGAAGTCCAGGTCGCCATCCTGACGGCCCGCATCAACGACCTGACGCCGCACTTCAAGACCCACCTGAAGGACCACCACGGTCGCCGTGGCCTGCTGAAGATGGTCAACCAGCGCAAGAGCCTGCTGACCTACCTGAAGAATCGCGACGCGGAGCGCTACACCGCCCTGATCCAGAAGCTGGGTCTGCGCAAGTAAGCTGCAGCATCGAACGAGAGCCTGTCTGGAATTCGCCAGCACAGGCTTTTCGCTTTTGGAGCCGCGAGTTCCGCGTCGATCGGCGCCGCCCTGAAGGCGCCTCACAACAACCGGAGAGACACGCATGAGCATGTTCAACAAAGTCACCAAGACCTTCCAATGGGGTCAACACACCGTCGTCCTGGAGACCGGTGAAATCTCGCGCCAGGCCGGCGGCGCCGTCCTCGTCAACATCGAAGACACCGTCGTGCTGGCCACCGTCGTCGCGGCCAAGAACCCGAAGCCGGGCCAGGATTTCTTCCCGCTGACCGTCGACTACATCGAAAAGACCTACGCGGCCGGCAAGATCCCTGGCAGCTTCTTCAAGCGCGAAGGCCGCCCGAGCGAGCTCGAGACGCTGACCTCGCGCCTGATCGACCGCCCGCTGCGCCCGCTGTTCCCCGAAGGCTTCTACAACGAAGTCCAGGTCGTGATCCACGTGCTGTCGCTGAACCCCGAGGTCTCGGCCGACATCGCCGCGCTGATCGGCTCGTCGGCGGCGCTCGCGATCTCCGGCATCCCGTTCAACGGCCCGATCGGCGCCGCACGCGTCGGCTACATCAACGGCCAGTACGTGCTGAACCCGGGCAAGACGCAGCTGCTCGACTCGAAGATGGACCTCGTCGTCGCCGGCACCGAAGCGGCCGTGCTGATGGTCGAGTCCGAAGCCAAGCAGCTGTCCGAAGAGATCATGCTCGGCGGCGTCGTGTTCGGCCACGAGCAGGGCAACATCGCGATCAACGCGATCCACGAACTGGTGCGTGACGCCGGCAAGCCGGCCTGGGACTGGGCCGCTCCGGCCAAGGACGAGCCCTTCGTCGCCAAGGTCAATGCGCTTGCGGAAAACCCGCTGCGCGAGGCCTATCAGATCCGCTCGAAGCAGGCCCGCACCCAGGCCACCCGCGCCGTGACGGCCGCGACCATCGCCTCGCTGCAAGGCGAGGGCGTCGCGTTCGACAAAGTGAACCTCGACAACGTGCTGTTCGACATCGAAGCGAAGATCGTGCGCAGCCAGATCCTGGCCGGCGAGCCGCGCATCGACGGCCGCGACACCCGCACCGTGCGCCAGATCGAGATCCGCAACGGCGTGCTGCCGCGCGTGCACGGCTCGTCGCTGTTCACCCGCGGCGAGACGCAGGCGCTGGTCGCCGCGACGCTCGGCACCGACCGCGACGCGCAGAAGATCGATGCACTCGCCGGCGAGTACACCGAGCACTTCATGCTGCACTACAACATGCCCCCGTTCGCGACCGGCGAGACCGGCCGCGTCGGCACGCCGAAGCGGCGCGAGATCGGCCATGGCCGCCTGGCCAAGCGCGCGCTCGTCGCGGTGCTGCCGACCAAGGCGGACTTCCCGTACTCGATGCGCGTCGTCTCCGAGATCACCGAGTCGAACGGGTCCTCGTCGATGGCCTCGGTGTGCGGCGGCTGCCTCGCGCTGATGGACGCCGGCGTGCCGCTGACCGCGCACGTCGCCGGCATCGCGATGGGCCTGATCAAGGACGGCAACCGCTTCGCGGTGCTGACCGACATCCTCGGCGACGAAGATCACCTCGGCGACATGGACTTCAAGGTCGCCGGCACGACAGCCGGCGTGACCGCGCTGCAGATGGACATCAAGATCCAGGGCATCACGAAGGAGATCATGCAGGTCGCACTGGCGCAGGCCAAGGAAGCGCGCCTGCACATCCTGGGCAAGATGGTCGAGGCGATGGGCACCGCGAACACCGAGGTCTCGCAGTTCGCGCCGCGCCTGTACACGATGAAGATCAACCCCGAGAAGATCCGCGACGTGATCGGCAAGGGCGGCGCCACGATCCGCGCACTGACCGAAGAGACCGGTTGCACGATCGACATCGGCGAAGACGGCACGATCACGATCGCCTCGAGCGACGCCGACAAGGCCGAGCACGCGAAGAAGCGCATCGCCGAGATCACCGCGGAAGTCGAGATCGGCAAGGTCTACGAAGGCCCGATCACGAAGATCCTCGATTTCGGCGCGCTCGTGAACCTGCTGCCGGGCAAGGACGGCCTGCTGCACATCAGCCAGATCGCGCACCAGCGCGTCGAGAAGGTCACCGACTTCCTGAAGGAAGGCCAGATCGTCAAGGTCAAGGTGCTCGAGACGGATGAAAAAGGCCGCGTCAAGCTGTCGATGAAGGCCTTGATCGACCGCGACGCCGCGCCCGTTCAACCCGCCCACCAGGAGTAAGGCGCCTCGATGAAAGCCATCGAGATCACGACCTACGGCAAGCCGGAAGTGTTGGTGGAGGGCGTTCGGCCGGACCCGGTCGCGGGCGCCGGCGAGCTGCTGATCCGCGTCGCGGCGTCGGGCGTGAACCGCCCCGACGTGCTGCAGCGCAAGGGCCACTACCCGGTGCCGCCGGGCGCTTCCGATCTGCCGGGCCTCGAAGTGGCCGGTGTGATCGAGGCGGGCGATGCGGCCGCGCTGGCCTCGGCCGGCTTCAAGATCGGCGACCGCGTCTGCGCGCTGGTCGCCGGTGGCGGCTACGCGCAGCTGTGCGTCGCGCCGGTCGGGCAGTGCCTGCCGGTGCCGGCGGGCCTGAGCGACATCGAGGCGGCGAGCCTGCCCGAGACCTTCTTCACCGTCTGGACGAATGTGTTCGACCGGGCGCGATTGAAAGCCGGCGAGACGCTGCTGATCCAGGGCGGCACCAGCGGCATCGGCGTGACGGCAATCCAGATGGCCAAGGCGGCCGGTGCGATCGTGATCGCGACGGCCGGCAGCGATGAAAAATGCGCCGCCTGCCTGAAGCTGGGCGCCGACCACGCGATCAACTACAAGACGCAGCTCTTCGAGGACGAGGTCAAGCGCCTGACCGACGGCCGCGGCGTCGACGTCGTGCTCGACATGGTCGCCGGCGCCTACATCGCGCGCGAGATCAAGTGCCTGGCCGAGGACGGGCGCATCGCGCTGATCGCGGTGCAGGGCGGCGTCGAGGCGCAAATCGACGCCGGCCTGGTGCTGCGGCGCCGGCTGAGCATCTCCGGCTCGACCCTGCGGCCGCGGCCGGTCGCGTTCAAGACCGCGATCGCGCAATCGCTGAAGGCGACCGTCTGGCCGTGGATCGAGGCGGGGCGCATCAAGCCCGTGATCCACCAGGTCTTCCCGGCCGCGCAGGCGGCGCAGGCGCATGCGCTGATGGAATCGAATCAGCACATCGGCAAGCTGGTGCTGACATGGTGAGCCCCATCACCGAGCCGGCCGGCGTGCATGCACGCCAGCGCAAGCTCGTCGTCGGCAACTGGAAGATGAACGGCAACCGGGTGGCCAACGTCGAGTTGCTCGCGGCGCTGAAGGCCGCCGGCCCGTGGGTCGCCGAGGTGGCAGTCTGCGCGCCGATGCCGTATCTCGGCGATGTCGCGCTCTCGCTGCAGGGCACGGAGGGTGGGACGACCGGGATCGCCTGGGGCGCACAGGATTGCTCGGCCTTCGAGTCGGGCGCCTACACCGGCGAGGTCTCGGTCGCGATGCTGGCCGAGTTCGGCTGCCGCTACGTGCTGAACGGCCACTCGGAGCGCCGCGCGATGCACGGCGAGACGGATCAACTCGTCGCCGACAAGGCCAAGGCGGCGCTCGCGCACCGCATCACGCCGATCGTCTGCGTCGGCGAGACGCTGGCCGAGCGCGACGCGGACCAGACCGAGGCGGTCGTCAAGCGCCAGCTCTCGGCGGTGATCCACACGCTGGGCCACTGCATCTCGCAGATCGTCGTCGCGTACGAGCCGGTCTGGGCGATCGGCACCGGCAAGACCGCGTCGCCCGAGCAGGCGCAGGCGGTGCATGCGTTGCTGCGCGCGCAGCTGAAGGCGGCGACGGAGCATGCGCACGAAATGAAGATTCTTTACGGTGGCAGCATGAAGCCGGACAACGCGCCCATGCTGTTCGCGCAGCCCGACATCGACGGCGGCCTGATCGGCGGCGCCTCGTTGAAGGCGGCCGACTTTGCCGCCATCTGCCGCGCGGCGGGCTGAGTTTTCAGCCCCAAGCGCGCCCACGAAATTTCGGAGTCAGAAGAATGAATTTGGTTTGGAACCTGGTGGTGGCGCTGCAGATTCTTGCGGCACTCGTGATGATCGGGCTGGTGCTGATCCAGCACGGCAAGGGCGCCGACATGGGCGCTTCGTTCGGCAGCGGCGCCTCGGGCAGCCTGTTCGGCGCGACCGGCAGCGCGAACTTCATGTCGCGCTCGACGGCGGTGTGCGCCGCGATCTTCTTCGCCTGCACGCTGGCGCTCGCGTATTCGGCCACCGACCGGCTGCGCCCTGCCTCCAGCGGCAGCGTGTTCGACGGTCAGCCGGCACCCAGCGCGCCGGCCGCCAGCGGCCCGCTGAAGGGCGCGGCGCTGTTGCCGGGTACGGCTTCCGGCGCGGTCGCGGCCGCGTCGTCGGCCGCTGCTCCGGCCGCCTCCGCGGCGCCCGCCGCGACGGCTTCCGGTGCGGGCGCGGTGCCGACCAAATAAGTCAGGCGTCGGATCGCTGTGGGCACGCTGCTGCAGTGCAGCGCGCGCGTTAAAACAGTGCATCTTTGAGGCTAGAATGTGCAGCTGTCCGGGGAGCCACTCCTCATGCAATCCGGGCAGCGTTTGCGCTGGTATTCAGGCTAGGCCGTCGTGGTGAAATTGGTAGACACGCTATCTTGAGGGGGTAGTGGCGAAAGCTGTGCGAGTTCGAGTCTCGCCGACGGCACCAGAAGTTATCAGGCCCCGCACTTGCTTGTGCAGGGCTCTCAGCTGCTTCAGCCCCGCAGGCGCCCGTCGCTTGCCATGACCATGAATCTGGAACCATACCTGCCCGTCATCCTGTTCATCCTCATCGGTGCGGCAGTGGGCGTAGCACCCCAGGTCATCGGTTTCATCTTCGGGCCGAACCGGCCCGACAAGGCGAAAAACTCTCCCTACGAGTGCGGCTTCGAGGCGTTCGAAGACGCCCGCATGAAGTTCGACGTACGCTACTACCTGGTGGCGATCCTGTTCATCCTGTTCGATCTCGAGATCGCCTTCCTCTTCCCTTGGGCCGTCTCGCTCAAGGAGATCGGCGCGACCGGCTTCTGGGCCATGATGCTGTTCCTCGGCATCCTCGTCGTCGGCTTCGCATACGAGTGGAAAAAGGGCGCGCTCGATTGGGAATGACCGTTGTTCAAATGATCGAGCGTTCGACCAGAGGGCTGTATCGTGGGCATTGAAGGCGTACTCAAAGAAGGTTTCGTGACGACCAGCGTCGACACGCTGATCAATTGGTCGAAGACCGGCTCGCTGTGGCCGATGACCTTCGGCCTGGCGTGCTGCGCGGTCGAGATGATGCACGCCGGCGCGGCGCGCTACGACATCGACCGCTTCGGCATGCTGTTCCGGCCGAGCCCGCGCCAGAGCGACCTGATGATCGTCGCCGGCACGCTGTGCAACAAGATGGCGCCGGCGCTGCGCAAGGTCTACGACCAGATGGCCGAGCCGCGCTGGGTCCTGAGCATGGGCTCGTGCGCGAACGGCGGCGGCTACTACCACTACAGCTACTCGGTCGTGCGCGGCTGCGATCGCATCGTGCCGGTCGACGTCTACGTGCCCGGCTGCCCGCCGACCGCGGAGGCGCTGCTGTACGGCGTGCTGCAGCTGCAGGCGAAGATCCGCCGCGAAAACACGATCGCCCGCGCATGAAGCTCGACATTCTCGAAGCCGCGCTGACGGCGGTGCTCGGCGAGCGCGTGAAGAAGCTGGTGCGCGACCGCGGCGAGCTGACCCTCACCGTCTCGGCCGCGAACTACATCGAATCCGCGCTGCTGCTGCGTGATCACGCGGAGCTGAAGTTCGAGCAGAACATCGACCTGTGCGGCGTCGATTACTCGGCCTACAAGGACCTTCCGTGGGAAGGCCCGCGCTTTTGCGTCGTCTCCCACCTGCTGTCGGTCGCGAAGAACTGGCGCGTGCGCCTGAAGGTCTTCGCGCCCGACGACGACGTCCCGGTCGTCGCCTCGCTGACCGAGGTCTGGTCGTCGGTGAACTGGTTCGAGCGCGAGGCCTTCGACCTGTACGGCATCATCTTCGAAGGCCACAGCGACCTGCGCCGCATCCTGACCGACTACGGCTTCATCGGGCACCCGTTTCGCAAGGACTTCCCGACCTCCGGGCATGTCGAGATGCGCTACGACGCCGAGCAAAAGCGCGTGATCTACCAGCCGGTCACGATCGAGCCGCGCGAGATCACCCCGCGCATCATTCGCGAAGACAACTACGGCGGGCTGCACTGAGCGCGCAGGCGCGATTCAGATCCTTATGGCAGACATCAAGAACTACAC
>DASYCA010000300.1:0-17548 GCA_036500445.1 Burkholderiaceae bacterium
GACCACGGAGCCAGCTCGGTCACGTAGACCGGCGGGCGCTTGCCGGTGACCGGATCGGGCGCGCCGACCGCAGTGATCACGCGGCATTGCGGCGGATCGAAGAACAGCTCGTTCGACGGCGCCGAGGTGCCGCCGCCGCCGATCACCATGTGCACCGTGCCCTTGCGGGTGTCGATCGTGTCGATCGCGGTCGCCGCCGCGATCGGCGTCAGCGTCGCGTTCGGCTGCTGGCCGCGCAGCGGGTGCGAACGCTCGTAGTGGTGCTCGTGCCCGCACACCACCAGGTCGACGCCGTGCCGGTCGAACAAGGGCATCCATTCCTCGCGGATGCCGAGGTCCGCGCCGTTGAACTTGTCGGCGGTCGAGATCGCGACCTGGTGCATGCAGACGACGAGCCAGTCGATCGAGCGGTCGCGCCGCGCCGCCGCCAGCTCCTGCTCCAGCCAGGCCTTCTGGGCCCCGGCCGAATAGCCGCGCACGTAGGAGCTGCCGCCGTCCTGGTAGGCGACGTCGTCGTTGGCGATGCTGATCACGCGCACCGAGCCCGCGCTGAACGCATACCAGAGCCCGCGCGTCAGCTCGGTCTGCCCGGCCGCCTCCGGGACCGAGAAATAGGTCTGGTAGGCCTGGTAGCCGATCGGGCCGTTGCCGAGCTCGTTCTCGTGGTTGCCGGGCGACGGCATCCACGGGCGCTTGCGCGCGCTGCGGCTGTTGTTCTCCCAGAAATCCCACCAGGTCCGCACGCGGTCGTCGGCCAGGTTGGCGTAGCACAGGTCGCCGTTGAACAGGTGGAACAGCGGCTGCAGCCGCTCGACGCCGAGCGTCGTGTCGCCGGCCGCCGGCGAGCCGAGGTTGTCGTTGACGAACGGCGGATTCGGGATCGTGACGCCGCTCGGCGGCACGTAGCGCTTGCCCAGCGTCGGCGTGCCCTGGTCGCCGAAGCTGGTGAAGGTGAAGCGTGCGCGCCCGCGCGGCGAGGTGCGGAAGGTGCCGAACTCCGGCTCCGCGCCGTCGTGCAGCGCGCCGTACAGGTAGGCGGCGTCGGCCCGCAGGTGCTGCAGCTTCGCGTGGTGCGCGTAGACGACCTGGCCGGCCTTCGCGTCGGTGTAGCTGACCGTCTCGGCCGCGGCCGTCTGCTCGAGCTTGCCGTCAGGCCGCCCGAGGATCACGCGCGGGTGGCTGACCGGCTGCAGCGTGTGCCAGGAGACCACGACCTGCGTCGACGCGTCGGCGCCGAACTGCAGGTGCAGCCCGGCGACCGGCGGCGTCGTCGCCGGATCGCGCTTGCCGGCGGTCGTCGTCGTCGCGGCGTGAGCGCGCTCGGCGCCGAGCGCGGGCGCGGCGATCGCGACGCCGCTCAGGCCCGCGGCGGCGAGCAGGCGGCGGCGGCTCGCATCGAAGTTGAAATCGTCGGTGGATGCGCTCATGCGGCTCGGCTCATGGGGGTTCGGGAACCCCGATTGAACCGCGCCAATGTGACAAACCGCCGCTCAACCCTGCTGGTGCTCGCCGGCGCTCAGCGCGGCCGGGTCCATCCACATCGCTTCCCAGACGTGGCCGTCGGGATCGGCGAGGTTGCGGTTGTACATGAAGCCCATGTCCTGCATCGGGTTCACGTCGGCGGTGCCGCCGTGCGCGGCCGCGACCGTGTTCATCGCGTCGACCGCCGCGCGGCTGTCGCAGGAGATCGCGAGCATCACCTCGCTGGAGCCGCTGGGCGGGATCGGGCGGCTCGTGAAGGTGGCCCACTTCGCGCGTGTCAGCAGCATCACGTTGATCGCCTCGCTCCACACCATGCAGGCGGCGGTGTCGTCGCTGAACATCGGGTTGTTCGTGAAGCCGAGCGCCTCGTAGAAGCGCCGCGCGACGGGCAGATCGGCGACGGGCAGATTCACAAAGATCATCTTGGTCACGGCGTTATCCTCCGAAGGTGCGAGGCGCGGTGTGGCCCCGTCACCGAATCTATCCCAGGATCGAGGCGACCAGAATGAGCGGATGCACTGCCCTGCAGGATCCCGCGCTGTTGCGGCGGCTGCTGCGCGCGAAGGACCGGATCGACGCCGCCTCGCAGGAGGAATGGCCGGTCCGGCGGCTCGCGCAGGTGAGCGGCGTCTCCGGGGCCCACTTCGCGCGCGCGTTCAAGCAGGCCTTCGGGATCCCGCCGCACCGTTATCTGCTGACGCGGCGCATCGAGCGGGCGACGACGCTGCTGCGCGACACCGACCGCCCGATCACCGAGATCGCGTTCGACACCGGCTGGGCCAGCCTCGGCACCTTCGGGCGCATCTTTCGCGACATCACCGGCGCCAGCCCGGGCGCGTTCCGGGCGCGCAGCCAGGCCACGCCGCATGCGCTCGGCAGCGTGCCGGCCTGCGTCGTCAACGCGGCGCAGCGGCCCGATCTGAAAACCGCAGTTTCGGAGAAGCGGCGCGCGGCGACCGGCGGTACAACCACGCCTGATCAACAGGAGGTCGCATGAGTCAAGGTGTCGAAGTGGTGGGTCTGTATGTGCACGACCAGGACGAGGCGCTCGCGTTCTACGTCGAGAAACTCGGCTTTCGCGTCCACACGGACGTGAAGAACGGCGACTATCGCTGGCTCACGCTGCAGCTGCCCGAGCAGCCGTCGTTCCAGCTCGGCCTCTTCGTGCCGGGGCCGCCGATGCTGGACGCGGCGACGGCGCAGACGCTGCGCGCGATGGTGGCCAAGGGCGCGATGCCGCCGCTGGTGCTGACGGTGGATGATTGCCGCGCCGCGCATCAGCGGATGAGCGCGCTGGGCGTCGAGTTCACGCAGCAGCCGGTCGAACGCTACGGCACCGTGGACGCCGGTTTTCGCGATCCGGCGGGCAACGGGTGGAAGATGATCCAGGCGCGCCGCTGACGCGCTCAGCGCGGCGCGGCCGCCGGCGCGCGCGCGAACATCGTCATCCGGCCCAGGATCCAGTCGAGCAGCTCGTTCGCCGCGGCCACCAGCGGCCGGCCGGACTTGACCAGCACGCGCGCGTGGGTGCCGCGAAACAGCGGGTGGTCGATCGCGACCACCGTCAGTTCGCCGGCATCGATCTCGCGGCGCGCCGCGAACTCGCCGATCAGCGTCGCGAAGCGGCCGGTCGCGGCGATGCGCTTCAGCGCCGTCAGCGAGTTCGTCGTCAGCGCGGGGCGGATCTCGATGTTCTCGCTGAACGCCAGCATCTCGGTCGCCTGCCCGATGCCGAAGGTCGCGGGCATCAGCGCGAGCGGGTGCTCGAGCAGGTCCTGCACGCGCGCCGGGCCGCCCCGCGTCGCGAGCGGGTGCGCCGGGTGCACCAGCAGCACGACCGGCTGGGGCGAGCTGGCGAGCCGGGCGATCTGGGGATGCGGCGGCGGGTTGTAGGCCAGGCCGATGTGCGCGCGGCCCTCGGCCAGCTCGGCGAGCAGGTCCTGCATCGACAGCATGTCGATCGTGACCTCCAGCTTCGGATAGCGGGCGCAGAAATCGGCGAGCACCTGCTCGATCAACACGTCGACATAGCCCTCGCTGATCGCCAGCCGCACGGCGCCCAGCTGCAAGCCCTTGATCGCCTGCAGCCGGTCTTCGAGCTGCTCCTGCTGCGAGCGGTAGCCGCGCCAGAACTCGAGCAGATGGCTCGCCGCCTCGGTCGGCCGGACGCCGCGCGCCTCGCGCTCGAACAGCCGGGTGTCCAGTTCCTGCTCCAGCAGCCGGATCTGCCGCGTGATCACCGAGGGCGCGGTGTTCAGGCTCTCGGCCGCGCCGCGGATCGTGCCGTGGGCGAGCACCTCGCGAAAGTAGCGCAGGCGCTGCTGGTTGATCTCGCGCATGGGTTCACCCTGTTTTGACTGAAACGTTGCCTCCAAGGCAACGATGTGTGATTTTAGTTGCTCTTGTTGGATTGGCTGCGGAGTCGGACCATCCCGGTCATTCACCGACTTCGACAGGAGCAACTCCAATGACCGCCCACCTCGACCCCACTCGCCGCCGCTTCATCGGCCAGACCGCCATCGGCTTGGGCGCCGCGGCCGGACTCACGCTGACCGGCGCGGCGAGCGCCCAGACCCTGCAGGGCGCTGCGGCAGCCGCGAGTTCGGCCGGCGCCGCGCCGCTCGCTTCCTTCGGCGCGCTGCGCCAGATCGACGCGGGCCTGCTGAACGTCGGCTACGCCGAGCTCGGCCCGGCGGGCGGCCCGGTCGCCGTGCTGCTGCACGGCTGGCCCTACGACATCCACAGCTTCGTCGAGGTCGCGCCGCGGCTGGCCGCGGCCGGCTACCGCGTCATCGTCCCGCACCTGCGCGGGCACGGCAGCACGCGTTTCCTGTCGAAGGAGACCTTTCGCAACGGCCAGCAGGCCGCGGTGGCGCTGGACATCATCGCGCTGCTGGACGCACTCAAAATCCGCAAGGCGGTGTTCGCCGGCTTCGACTGGGGCGCCAGGACGGCCGACATCATCGCGGCACTCTGGCCCGAGCGCTGCGAGGCGCTGGTCTCCGTCAGCGGCTACCTGATCGGCAACCGCGAGGCGATCAAGGCGCCGCTGCCGCCGGCGGCCGAGTACGCGTGGTGGTACCAGTTCTATTTCGCGACCGACCACGGGCGCGCCGGCTACGCGCAGTACCGCGACGAATTCGCCAGGCTGATCTGGCGCACCGCCTCGCCGAAGTGGGCCTTCAGCGACGCGGTGTTCGAGCGCAGCGCGGCGTCGCTGGCGAATCCGGACCACGTCGACATCGTGATCCACAACTACCGCTGGCGGCAGAGCCTGGCGGACGGCGAACGGGTCTACGACGACCTGGAGCGGCGCCTGGCCGCCGGGCCGGTCATCACGGTGCCGAGCATCGTGCTCGAAGGCGATGCGAACGGCGCGCCGCACGCGACCGGCGATGCGGCGTTCCGCCATAAATTCTCGGGCCGCTACGACTACCGCGTGATCGCGGGCGGGATCGGGCACAACCTGCCGCAGGAGGCGCCCGGCGCGTTCGCGCAGGCGGTGCTCGATGCGGCGCGGGCCTGAGACCGGCGCGGGTTGAGACCCGCGCGCTCGGCGCACGTCGCGATCAGGCGCGCAGCTGCGCGGGATGCGGGCCGCTGACGGCGAAGCAGCCCATGCCCTCGAGCGTGGCGTCGATCGCCTCGTCGAGCGGCGTGTGCGGTTCACGCCCGAGCACGCTCACCAGCTGCTCGTTGGCCATGCGCAGCGGCAGCTTCCACACGTAGCGCATCTCGCGCAACTCGCGCAGGGTCGCGACGAACGGTGAGGCCAGCCGCAGCAGCCCCCAGGGGAACGCGCTCAGCGTCGGCGCCGCGCCGCCGCGGCGCAGCACGGCACGGCGAATCGCGTCCGCCAGCTGGGTGCCGTCGGCATCCCAGTGGCCGCGCATGTGAAAGCTCGCGAACGGCTCGATCGCGTCGCGGCGCGCCAGCAGCTCCAGCATCGTCCGCGCGACATCCGGCAGATAGGACCACTGATGGCCGACGCCGCGGGCGCCCGGAAGGCTGATCTTCGCAACGGGCCGGCCCGGCTTCACGAGCCCCTGCGAGAACCAGCTGTTGCCGACTTTCGGCCCGAAGTAGTCGCCGGCCCGCACGACGATCACGCGGCATCCCTTGGCGGTCGCCGCCAGCAGGCGCCGTTCCATCTCGACCCGGACCGCGCCCTTCGCGGTCTGCGGATGCTGCGGGGACTCCTCGCGCAGCAGCGGGAACGCGTCGGGGCCGTAGTTGTAGATCGTGCCGGGCAGCACGATCGTCGCGCCTTGCGCGGTGGCCGCCGCGATGGTGTTGTCGATCATCGGCAGCACCAGCTCGCCCCAACGGCGATACCCGGGCGGGTTCACCGCGTGCACGATCACCGCGCAGCCCACGGCGGCCGCCTGCACGTCGTCGGCGTTCATCGCGTCGCCGCGCATCCAGCTGATGCCGTCGCGACGCTCGATCGCCTGCGACGCGCCCCGCTTCAGCGCCCGCACCTCCCAGCCCGAATCGCGCAGCTGCCGCGCGACTTCGCCGCCGATGCCACCCGTGGCGCCGAGCACCAGCGCCTTGTTGCCCTTGTCCATTCGAAGCTCCAAACCATGTTGCGATGGCGGCAGTGTGGGCGTTCGCTCGCACAAATGAAATTGCCGAAGACAGCGCAGCAGCTATACATTTATGCATGGGCAATCACGTCGGCTGGGAGCTGTACCGCTCGTACCTCAGCGTGCTGCAGGAAGGCTCGCTGTCGAGCGCCGCGCGTGCGCTGGGGATCGCACAGCCGACCGTCGGCCGCCACGTCGCGGCGCTCGAGAAGGCGCTCAAGCTCTCGCTCTTCACCCGCTCGCCGCTCGGCCTGCTGCCGACCGAGGCGGCGCTCGCGTTGCGGACCTACGCCGAGGCCATGAGCAGCACCGCGGCCGCGCTGAAACGCGCGGCCGAAAGCGAAGGCGAAGGCGTCAGGGGCACGGTCCGCGTGACCGCGAGCGAGGTCGTCGGCGTCGAAGTGCTGCCGCCGATCATTGCGCGCCTGCAGGCCGAGCACCCTGCCCTGAAGGTCGAGCTCGCGCTGACGAACCAGGTCCAGGACCTGCTCCGGCGCGAGGCGGACATCGCGGTGCGCATGACGCCGCCGAAGCAGGAATCGCTGATCGCCCGGCACGTGGGCCAAGTGGACCTGGGCCTGTTCGCGCACAAGAAGTACCTGTCGCGCCGCGGCACGCCGCGCACGCTGGCCGAGCTGGCCGGGCACGCATTGATCGGCTTCGACCACGAGACGCCCTACCTGCGGGCCGCACGAAAATCATGGCCGGCGTGGCAGCGCGACGCCTTCGCGCTGCGCGCCGACAGCGATCTCGCGCAACTGGCGATGATCCGTGCCGGCGCCGGCATCGGCGTGTGCCAGGTCGCGCTGGCCCGGCGCGATCGTCAACTGGTGCGGGTGCTCGCCGGCGAGTTCACGCACGGCCTGCAGACCTGGCTCACGATGCACGAGGACCTGCGCGGCAGCGCGCGCTGCAAGGTCACGTTCGACGCGCTGCTGCAGGGGCTGCAGCGCCACATGGCGTAGCCGACCGCGGCGGCTTGCCGCAGGGCACAAGACGCCATATACTTTGCCACATGGCATACCATCGACCCCCCGCCCCCCGCCCCACCGCTCGCATCGGTTGGAACAACCGGGTTCAAACCGTGTCGATCCCCGTTGGTTTCCGATTTCCGGAGGCGGTGCGCGAGGTCTACATCCGCCGTGACGGCGAGAGCGTCATCTTGACGCCGCGCCCGAGCGATTGGTCAGGGTTCTTTGCCTCGGGCGTCAAGGCATCACCCGATTTCATGGTCGGCATTGAGCGCATGCCTGTTCAGGAGCGCTCGTTTTGACGGCCACTCTCTACATGCTGGACACGGACACCTGTATCTTCCTGATGCGCGGCGAGTCTCCCGCGCTGGCGGCGAAGGTGCAGTCGGTGCCGCTCCAACAGCAGGTCATGTCGGCCGTGACGTTTGCGGAGCTGACGTATGGCGTCCAAGCCTCGGCCGCTGCGAAGCGCAAACAGAATCAAGCCGTTCTCGAGAGCCTGGCCTTGCACCTGTCAGTGCTCGACTGGCCGGCGGATGCGGCTCGGCACTGCGCGGAGATACGCGTTGATCTCAAGAAGCGCGGCGCTCAACTCGGCGCGGCCGACTTGATGATTTCCGCTCACGCGCGTGCGATCGGAGCCACCGTCGCGACCAACAACGCGAAAGACTTCGGGCGCGTCAAGGGCCTGCAGGTGGAGAACTGGACGACGTAGAGAACAGGCCGGCGTGCGCCGCGCGCAACTGGTTCTTCTGCATCTTGCCGGTCGGTCCGAGCGGGATCGATTCGACGAAGACGACGTCGTCGGGAACCGCCCACTTCGCGACCTTGCCATCGAACAGGCGCATCACCTCGTCGCGCGTCACCGTCGCGCCCGGCTTGCGCACGACCACCAGCAGCGGCCGCTCGCCCCACTTCGGATCGGTCTTCGCGATGCACGCGGCCATCGCGACCGCCGGGTGGCCGACCGCGATGTTCTCGAGCTCGATCGAGCTGATCCATTCGCCGCCGCTCTTGATCACGTCCTTCGCGCGGTCGGTGATGCGCATGTAGCCGTCGGCGTCGATCGTCGCGACGTCGCCGCTCGGGAACCAGCCGTCGACGAGCGGGCTGTCCGCGTCGGCCATGCCCAGGTAGCGCTCGACGATCCACGGCCCGCGCACCATCAATTCGCCGAACGAGCTTCCGTCCCACGGCAGCTCCTGCCCGTCGGGGTCGACCACCTTCATGTCGACGCCGAACATCGCACGGCCCTGCTTGGCCTGCAGCGCGATGCGCTCGTCCCCGGCGAGGTGCGCGTTCACGCCCTTCAGCGTGCCGCCGGTCGCAAGCGGGCTGGTCTCGGTCATGCCCCAGCCGTGCATCACCTCGACGCCGTGCTCGTGCTGGAACTCGCGGATCATCGACGGCGGGCAGGCCGAGCCGCCGATCCCGGTGCGCTTCAGCGTGCTGAACCGCAGCCCCTGCGCGCGCACATGGCTCAATAGGCCTTGCCAGATCGTCGGCACGCCCGAGGCGATCGTCACGCCCTCCCCTTCGAAGAGCTCGAACAGGCTCTTGCCGTCCAGGTGCGGCCCCGGCAGCACGAGGCTCGCGCCGACCAGGCAGGCCACGTACGGCAGCCCCCAGGCGTTGGCGTGGAACATCGGCACCACCGGCAGGATCACGTCGCGCGCGGAGCAGCCCATTGCATCCGGCAGCGCGACCGCGAAGCTGTGCAGCAAGGTCGAACGGTGGCTGTACAGCACGCCCTTCGGCGGCCCGGTGGTGCCGGAGGTGTAGCAAAGCGACGAGGCGGTGTTCTCGTCGAACACCGGCCACTCGAACGCGCTATCAACGCCCGCGAGCAGGTCTTCGTAGCACTGCAGGTTCGCGATGCCGCTTGAGGCCGGCATGTGCGCGCGGTCCGTCATCAGCACGAAGGTCTTCACGGTCTTCAGCCGGGTGGCGACGGCCTCGACCAGCGGCAGGAACGTCAGGTCGAAGAACAGCACCTCGTCCCGCGCGTGGTCGGCGATCCAGGCGATCTGCTCGGGCAGCAAGCGCGGGTTCAAGGTGTGCAACACCGCGCCCGATCCGCTCACCGCGTGGTAGAGCTCCATGTGGCGATGGCCGTTCCAGGCCAGCGTTCCGACCACGCTGCCGGCGCTCGTGCCGAGCGCGGCCAGCGCGTTCGCGAGGCGGCGGCAGCGCGTCGCGAAGTCAAGGTACGTGATGCGGTGCAGGTCGCCCTCGACGCGCTTGGAGACGATCCGGGCGTCGCCGTGGTGGCGCTCGGCATGCCGCAGCAGCGAGGAGATCAGCAGCGGCTGCTGCATCATCTGACCGAACATCGAGGGCCTTTCTTCGCGACCGGAACGAGAAGAGACGCAGCCGCCTCAGTGCATGTGCGCGCCGCCGTTGACGTCCAGCGTCGCCCCGGTCATGAACGACGACAGCGACGATGCCAGGAACAGGCAGGCGCCGGCGATCTCGCTCGGTGACCCCGCCCGCCGCAACGGCCAGGCCTGCGCGGTCTGGTGCTTGCTCTCGTCGGTGCTGCCGCTGCGCGAGAAGTCGGTCAGGATCAGGCCCGGCGCGATCGCGTTGACGCGGATGTTCTCGGGCCCGAGCTCGCGCGCCATCGCGCGCGTGAGGCCGAGCACGCCGGCCTTCGCGGCGCAGTAGTGCGCGCCGCCGAAGACGCCGCCGCCCTGCTGCGCCGACATCGACGAGACGTTGACGATGGACCCGGCGCGAACCGCGCGCATCGACGGCAGCACCGCTTGCGACATCTGCAAGGTACCGCGCAGGATCACGTTCGTGACGAGTTCATAGTCTTCGGGCGTGACGTCGGCGACGCCGCGTTTTTGCGTGATGCCCGCGTTGTTGATCAACGCGTCGAGGCGGCCGCCCCAGGCGAGCGCCCGTTCGACCGCCGCGGCGCACGACGCCGCCGACGTCACGTCGCAGACCAGCCCGAGCGCGCTCGCGCCGAGCTCGCGCGCGGCCTCGGCGACCTCGGCCGCATCGACGTCCAGGATCGCGACGCGCGCGCCGTGCTCGATGCACATCGCCGCGGTCGCCTTGCCGATGCCGCGCGCCCGCGCCGCACCGGTGATCGCGACGACGTGCCCTTCCAGCAGCTTCATGCCGAGCTCCTCATTCCGGGGTGATGTTGGCGTCCTTCGCGATCTGCCGCCAGATCGGGATGTCCAGCGCATTCGCCGCGGCCTGCGCGTCGCCGGCCAGGAAGTCGGGCGTGATGCCGACCGCGAGCAGCTTGGTGACGACGTCCGGCTCGGCCAGACTCGCCTGCAGTGCGTTCGAGATTTTTTCGGTGATCGGCTTCGGCGTGCCGGCGGGCAGGTACATCACCCAGCTCAGCGTGTGATCGAAATCGACGCCCTGCTCCTTGTAGCTCGCGACCTTCGGCAGGCTCGGCGAGCGCTGGGTGCAGGCGGCGATCGCCTTGATCTTGCCTTCCTGCACGAACGGCGATCCGGAGGCCATGTCGACGAAGGCGACCTTGATGTGGCCGCCCAGCATGTCGGTGATGATCGGCGGAACGCCCTTGTACGGGACGTGCATCAGCTTGATGCCGGCCTTTTGCGCCAGCACCTCGGCGCAGAAGTGGCCGGTCGAGCCGATCCCCCAGCTCGCGTACTGGATCGACAGCGGTTTTTCTTTCGCGAGCGCGATGAACTCCTTCAGGTTGTTGGCCGGGAAGTCGTTCGTCGCGACCATCAGGATCGCCGAGGTGCCGATGCGGCCGACCGTCACGAAGCTCTTGATCGGGTCGTACGGCAGCTTCGCGTAGATCGACGGCGCGAGCGTGTGCGTCGTCATCCCGCCGATCGAGATGGAATAGCCGTCGGGCGGCTGCTGCGAGGCGACCATGGCGCCGAGCGTGCCGCCCGCACCCGGCTTGTTGTCGACGATGATCGGCTGGCCGAGCCGCTTGCCCATGCGCTCGGCGAGCAGCCGGCCGAGCGTGTCGCCGCCGCCGCCGGCGCCGAAGGGCAGCAGCATGCGGATCGGCCGATCCGGGTAGTCGTTCGTCTGCGCGTGCGAGGGCGTCTGCGCCCCGAGCGCCGCGATCGACATCGCGACCGCCACCAGCATCTTCTTCATCGTCCGTCTCCTGTTCTTATGAAACGTCGCGCGGCGCTCAGAGCGAGACGCCGCCGTCGACCACCATTTCGAGCCCCGTCACGTAGGCCGATTCGTCGGACGCGAGGAACAGCGCGGCATTCGCGATGTCCCACGGCGTGCCCTGGCGGCCCATCGGGCAGCGTTGATTGCGCGCCTCGCGCCCACGCCGGGCCGCGTCCTCGTCCGGATAGAGCTGCGCGGCATGCGGGGTGTCGATCAGCCCGGCGACGATCGCGTTGCAGCGCACCTGGTGCGGCGCGTACTGGCGCGCGACCACGCGCGTCATGTGGTTCAGCGCGGCCTTCGAGGTGCTGTACGACAGGAACTGCATCGCGCTCCACTTCTTGCTCGCGATCGACGAGATGTTGATGATCGAGCCGCCGCGCTGGCGGATCATCTGCGGCATCACCGCGCGCGAGGCGAGCATCGCGCCGCGCAGGTTGATCGCGAACACGCGGTCCCACGATTCCTCGGTCACTTCGAGCAGCTCGCCGAATTCCTCGATGCCGACGTTGTTGTGCAGGATGTCGATGCGCGCGTGGCGCTCGATCGCCGCGGCGACCATCGCCTCGATCTGCGCCGAGGAGCGCACGTCGGCCTCGAAGGCGCTCGCCTCGCCGTGCTCGGCACGGATGCGCTCGACGGTGTCCTGGGCCGCTTGCGGCGAGCGGTCGACGCACAGCACCTTTGCGCCTTCGCGCGCGAACACCATCGCGGCGGCCGCGCCGTTGCTGACCTCGGCGCCGATCGAGCCGGCGCCGACGACGATCGCGACCTTGCCCGCGAGACGCCCGCTCATGGCGTGGTGCGCCGCGCCGGCCGGGCCGCGGGCCGCTTCTCGCGCGCGGGCTTGGCTCTGGCCGGCGGCGCGCACGACTCGCGCAGCACCAGCTGCGTCGTGATGACGATGCGCTCCGGCTCGACGCTCGAGGCGGCCGCGGAGCTCGCGAGGCGCTTGAGCAGCAGTTCGGCCGCGACCGTGCCGACCGCCTCCAGGTCCCAGGTGAGCGAGGTGATCGCCGGCGTGAAGAGCTGCGAGAGGTCGGTGTCGCCGACGCTCACGATGCTGACGTCCTCGGCGGCGACCAGCCCCGAATGGCGCAGGCCCTGCAGCACGCCGGCGAGGATGCGCGTGCCCAGGCAGACGAAGGCGGTCGGCGCGTCCGGCGACGAGAGCAGCGCGAGCGATTCGCTGAACGCGAACTCCATCGCCGAAGGCTCGGCGCGGATCAGCTTGGGCTCGACCGTGAGGCCGCGCTCGGCGAAGGCGTCGCGGAAGCCGGCGATCCGCTCGCGGCCCGGGCGCAGCACGCTGCCGGGCGTCAGCAGCGCGATCCGGGTGTGGCCGAGGTTGAGCAGGTAGCGCGTGGCCTGCAGCGCGCCGTGGAAGTGGTCGACGTGCACGCCGCTGCATTCGGCGTCGAAATCGCGGTCGAGCGCGACGACCGGGACGCCTTGCGACTGCAGCGTCTTCAGCAGCTCGGGCTTCTCGGATTCGCAGGCACCGAGGATCAGCCCGTCGACGCGGCGGCGCCGGAAGAAATCGATCATCGCGCGTTCGCGCCGGCCGTCGTTGTTGGTGTTGGCCAGCAGCAGCGCGATGCCTTCGCGCTGCAGCCGCGCCTCGACCGCCTTGATGATGCGCGCGTACAGCGGGTTCGAGAAGTCGGAGACCAGCAGCCCGACGACGCCGGTCGACTGCGTGCGCATGCTCTGCGCGATCGCATCCGGCGCGTAGCCGAGCCGCTCGGCGGCCGCCTGCACCGCGGCAATCGCCGCCGCGCTGACTCGGCCGGCGCGATTGAAGGCGCGCGAGGCGGTGCCGACCGAGACGCCGGCGGCCAGCGCGACGTCGCGGATCGTCGGCCGGCGCGGGGGCGCCGCCTTGCCTGGCGCCTTGGCCGCGGCATCTCGTGCGAGATCTCGTGCGGGCTTCACGGCGCGAACTCTTCCGGCACGCTCGCCGGCGCGAGGCCCGGCGGAAAGCGGCGCGAACCGGTCTCGAGCGGCACCGCGGTGCTGTTCAGGAAAAAGGCGGCCATGTGATAGAAGCTCGACGCGAGGATCAGCTGCACGATCTCGGCCGGCGGCCAGTGCGCCTGCAGCGCCGCCCAGGTCGCGTCGCCGACGGTGGAGTGGTGGTGCAGCTCGTCGACCATCCGGATGATCGCGAGCTCCTTGTCCGTCCACAGGTGCGCGCTGCGGCCGCCGAGCGTGAGCTCGTCGATGTGGGCTTCGGTGAGGCCGCACTTCTCGGCGTAGATGCTGACGTGCATGCCCCACTCGTATTCCGAACGCGTCAGCGCGCCGGTGCGGATGATCGCGATCTCGCGATCGCGCTCGGAGATCGAGCCCTTGAACAGCACCACGTGCGCCATGCCCTGGAACGCGACCGACAGGCCGGGATCCTGCGCCAGCACGAGGCGCAGGTTCAACGGCGACAGGCCCTTGAACGCGCTGTTGCGGATCGCCTGCTCGACGGCGGGCTCGTACGGCAGCTGCCGCAGCGGCAGGCGCCGCGAACTCACGACTTCGAACGGGGCGGCGGAGGCAGTGGTGTCGGCGGGCATCGGCATGTAGAAACGTTTCCTTTATTGCAGTGATGTTCCATTTTTTGATCGAAGCGATCATCCCCATTTACCCTAGGATCATTCGCCGCCGAGTGGTCTCAGAATTCAGGGAAACGTTTCTATATGGAGACCTCATGAGCCGCTTCTTCGGCACCGGACGCCAGATCGGGTACGTCGTTCACGACATCGAACGCGCGATGGCGCACTGGAGCGAGGTGCTCGGCGTCGGGCCGTGGTTCTACAAGGCCGCGGTCGGCACGACCGAGTTCCGCTACTTCGGCAAGCCGTCGGCCTTGCCGGCGCTGTCGATCGCGCTCGCGAATTCGGGCGACCTGCAGATCGAGCTGATCCAGCAGCGCAACGACGCGCCCTCGCTCTACCTCGATTCGCTGCGGCGTTCGGGCGAAGGCGCGCAGCACATCGCCTACTGGACGGAACACCACTTCGACGCATGGTGCCGGCGCCTGCTGGACGCCGGCTACGTCGAGGGGCACGGCGGCCAGATGGGCCAGGGCCGCGGCCGCTTCGCGTACTTCATCCACCCCGAGCTGCCGAGCGGGATGATCGAGCTGTCGGAGCTCAGCGGGGGCAAGGGCGATTACTTCAAGGAGATCGCGCAGGCCTCGATCGGGTGGGACGGGAGCGATCCGATTCGGCGACGCTGAGCTCAGCGCCGGACCTCAGCGTCCGAGCTCGACGCTGAACTGCACGCCGACGCGGACCTGGTTCGATGCATCGTCGCCGCGCGCGACCCGCGTCCAGTCGAGCTGCGGCACGATCGACACGCTTTGCCAAGTCCAGCGCCGGCTGGCCGAGACCCCGACCAGATGGCCGCGCGTGGCCGGGTCGGTCGGCGTGAAGCGGCCGATCTGCGCACCCAGCGTCCCGTAACTCAGGCGCAGCGACGCGGCGCGTGCCGCGTCCAGCCAGCCCCAGCTCAACAGCCGCGAATCCGGGCCGACGCTCGCGCCGAGCCAGCGCCCGTCGTTCGTGTAGCCGTCCGGGTAGGCGTGGTTGCGGTAGGCGCAGCCGGGGTCGCCGCTGCGGCCGACCGGCATCCGGCAGCCGGTTTCGGCGAGCTCGACGAACTGGCGCCAGCCGCCGTCGGCGCTCCAGAATTCGATGCCGTAGAGGCCGAGAAACTTCGACGGCAACAAGCCGGCCTCGTCTTCGCCGATCAACTGGCCGTAGATCGCGCAGGACGCGCCGGCGGGGCAGCGCCAGCGCAGGTCGTAGCCGGCCATTTCGTTGGCCGGATCGGTGGCCTGCTCGCCCGGGGTGTCGGCGTTGACGTCGCGGCCCACCAGCACGTTCCCGAAGCTGCGCAGCGAGTGCGGACGACCGTGGCCGCCCCACTGCGCGGTGCGCGTCAGGCCGATCTCCAGCCCGTCGAATGGGCGCAAGGTCAGGCGCTGCGCGAGAAACAGCGGATGGGCCGGCTCGCCGCCGGTGTCGGTGCGCGCAACGAAGGTCTCGAAGCTCCACGGGCCGAGCCAGGCCAGCCACGGAGACTCCGATCGCGAGGCCGAGGCGCGTTGAATGCCGATACCGTCGAGCGCCGGCGCGTTGTTGCTCAGCACCAGGCTGCTCTGCCATCCCGGGCCCCACCAGCTGCGGTGCGAGAACGCTTGCAGTTGTACGCCGAAGGCCTCGGTCGCGAGCGCGCTGCCCTCGAGGCCGAGCTTGGAGCCGCCATCGGTGCCGCCGTTCGCGTCGACGCGCACCGCGGCCTGGGCCGCCACGAAATCGTGCTCCCAGGCGGGCGAACGCAGCGTGGCCGAGCTGCCCGGGGTCGCGTCATCGCCATAGCCGGCCAGCGCGTCGTTGCGCCCGCGCAGCGAGACCGACAGCGCCGCGCTCTGCTGCGCGCCGAGCTCGAGCCGCAACCGCGCCCGCGCGGCATCGAGCGCAGGCGGCAGCGCGGCCGGGAGCGCGTCGACCGCCCTAATGACGGACGTGAGCGGGAGCGGCCAATGCGTCGTCGTCAGGCCGAGCCCGGCCTCATCGACCAGCAGCACGAGGTCGTTCCGCCCGATCCCGCTGGGCGACCAGGGCACGGAGGGAGCGGCCAGCGCGCACGAAAACGCCAGCGCGGCCACCCACCCCAGTGCTGCTGCAATGGCCCTCCGCGCCGACGTCATTCTTTTTCGCCTCCTCGATGACGAGGCCCGATGCTGCGCGCCCAACCCGGGGTCGGCTGTAGGACAACTGCGGATCAAGCACTGCGATTCGTGGGGGGTGGGGCCCGGCGGGGAGCAGCGCGAGCCGCTGAGCTCTGAAGGCCGAAGCGGAGCGATCAGGCCCCCGGATCGCAGAGAACGCGGCAGAATGAGCTCCTCATCAGGAGGCGGCATGAACATCGAACAGCTGATTCGGGAAGCCAACCACGGGGCGAGTCGTGAGACTCTCGACCATGAGGGAGCGAAGCGGTTCGCCGCCTTGGTGGCCGAGGAGTGCGCGAAGGTGTGCGACCTCGAAGCCGATGGGCACGGGGAGCTCAGCGGCGAGGCGGAGACCGAGGCGGCGCGGGTGTGCGCGCGCAATATTCGGGATGCGTACAGGCAATAGCTGACGGGCTCGCGGCGGGTTCGCTCGAACGTGTGCGGCGACTGTTCGCATCGCCTACATGCGCGCTACGAGGACAGCTTGCTTGCGGGGCGCCATTTTGCCAATTTCGTCGCAACGGAGCCCCACTTAGGCGCTTGCATGGGTGATGTAATCAGAGCTGTCTGAGTTCTCCGATCACACGACATGTCCGTTGTGGCCATCATCAACCGCAAGGGCGGCAGCGGCAAGAGCACGCTTGCCACGCACCTTGCCGCCCATTGCTCGCGCGCCGGCTCGCAGGTGTTGCTCGGTGACCTTGATCCTCAGCATTCCTCGCTGGCCTGGTTGCAGCGACGCGCCAAGCAGGAACTGGCGCGCGGCGCGCCCATCGCCGGGCAGGCTGTCTCCAACGGCGCCCTGCTGCGACCGAGCGCAGGCATCACACACGTCGTGCTGGACACTCCCGGGGGCCTGCGTGGCTTCGACCTTGCGCGGACGGTGGTCTACGCCCACGCCGTGATATTGCCGGTATGCAATTCGGCTTTCGACCGCGAATCGGCGGCCGAGTGCTTTGCCGAGCTGCAGACACTGCCGCGCGTCGCCAGCGGCCGATGCAAGATGGCCGTGGTGGGCATGCGGCTCGACTCGCGCACCAAGGCAAGCGTCGAACTGCGGGCTTGGGCCGAGAAGAATGGCATCCCATATATCGGGGCGCTGCGCGAAGCCCAGGTCTACGTGCGCAATGTCGAACAGGGGTTGACGCTTTTCGACCAGGCGCCGGACAAGGTCGCGGCCGACCTGTTGCAGTGGCAGCCGATCCTGGATTGGCTGCATGCGACCTGGCAGGCCGCCGAGAAGGCAGACGACGCCGCCAAAGCGCCGGTGCGCCCGGCGGACATACCGAGGGTGCACGAGGTATCGGGCCAAGTACAGCCCGTGCCGCGGGTTCGCGAAACCGTCGGAGCAGTGGCGAAGCGGCGTGACCCGTCCGGCCCGCTGAGGTGGCTGCTCGGGACGCTCCGGCCCGGTCTGTAGGCGCCGTTGCAAGGTCTCTGTGCGATCGCACAGCGGTTGTCGTGATCTTCGCCGCTGGGCCTGCCACGGACTTGTTTCCAAGCCGGGATCCACGGCAACGCGTCGTCTTGCGCTGCGCTAATCGCCTTCATGCTCGCGTCTGCCGTCCTTGCAGAGTGCCGCATCTGCCTCTATGACGGCATCGTTAAAGGTCCAGCGAGGAACGGTGCGCATGTGGTCC
>DASYCA010000301.1:0-4106 GCA_036500445.1 Burkholderiaceae bacterium
CAGCTGGCCGTCACGCTGTCGCGCGACACCGGTTCGCAGATCTACCTGATCGACCGCAGCGGCACGATCATCCGCAAGCTCACGACCAGCAACTCGATCGACACCGAGGCGACGTTCTCGCCCGACGGGCGCAGCATCTACTTCGTCAGCGACCGCGGCGGCGGCCCGCAGATCTACCGCATGCCGGTGGCCGGCGGCGGCGCCGAGCGCGTGACCTTCGGCGGCAGCTACAACATCAGCCCGGCGATCAGCCCGGACGGCCGCACGCTGGCGTACATTTCGCGCGTCAGCGGCGCGTTCCGCCTCTACACGCTGGACCTCAGCAACCCGGGCGCGCAACCGAACGCGCTGACCGACACGAGCGAAGACGAGCACCCGAGCTTCGCGCCGAACGGCCGGTTGATCATCTACGCCTCGCGCGCCGACGGCCGCGATGTGTTGATGACGACCACGCTGGATGGCAAGATCAAGGCTCGGTTGCTGTCCACGACGGCGGACGTGCGCGAGCCCGCGTGGGGGCCGTATGGGCGCTGAGCCCCGGGCCGGCATCACGACGATTTGACCAACGACCAGAGGAACGACCGATGAATAACACTTCCAATTTCACCTTGCGCAGCAGCCTGCTTGCCGTTCTCGCCGCCGCCGCGCTCGCCGGCTGCTCCAGCGTCAAGCTCGACGACAAGCCGCCGGTCGAGAGCCGCACCGGCCTGTCCGCCAGCGAGCTGGCCAACAGCAACAAGGCCGGCACCGGCGGCACCGCGCAAAGCAACGTCGCCTCGGTCGACCTGACCAACGGCGCCGGCGACGTCTCCAAGCTCAGCCGCACGATCTACTTCGACTTCGACAGCTACGTCGTGAAGGACGACTACCGCCCGACGATCGAGGGCTTCGCGAAGGCGCTGGCCGCCGATCGCAAGAAGCACCTCTCGGTCGAAGGCCACACCGACGAGCGCGGCGGCCGCGAATACAACCTCGCGCTCGGCCAGAAGCGCGCCGAGGCCGTCACGAAGCAGCTCGCGCTGCTCGGCGCCGGCGATGCGCAGGTCGAGGCCGTCAGCTTCGGCAAGGAGCGCCCGGCGGTCCAGGGCAGCGATGAAGCGGCCTGGGCCAAGAACCGGCGCGCCGAGCTGAACTACAAGTGAGTCGCGCGATGAGGCTCGCACGCACCCCGCTGGCGGCCCGGCTCGTCGCCGCCCTGTGCCTGGGCGCGGCGCTGGTCGCGCCGGCCGCGCACGCCGGCGTCTTCGACGACGACGAGGCGCGGCGCGCGATCCTCGAGCTTCGCCAGAAGGTCGACCAGGCGACCGAGCAGCAACGCACCCGCCAGGCCGACCAGACGGCCGCGGTGACCGAGCAGATCAACCAGCTCAAGCGCAGCCTGCTCGACCTGAGCAACCAGCTGCAGCAGATGCAGGACGACAACGCGAAGCTGCGCGGCCAGAACGAGGACCTCGCGCGCGCGGTTTCCGAGCTGCAGCGCAAGCAGAAGGACCTGCAGAGCAACGTCGACGACCGCGTGCGCAAGCTCGAGCCACAGCCGGTCACGCTGGACGGCAAGACCTTCAACGCCGACCCGGACGAAAAGCGCCAGTACGAGGACGCGATGGACCTGCTGCGCAAGAGCGACTTCGCCGGCACCGCGACGGCGCTGACGGCGTTCCGCCGGCGCTGGCCGGCCAGCGGCTACACCGACTCGGTGCTGTTCTGGCTCGGCAACTCGCAGTACGGCACGCGCCAGTACAAGGACGCGATCACCGCGTTCCGCAGCCTCGTCAGCGGCTCGCCCGACAGCGCGAAGGCGCCCGAGGCGCTGCTCGCGATCGCGAACTGCCAGGCCGAGCTGAAGGACATCAAGACGGCGCGCCGCACGATCGACGAGTTGCTGAAGACCTACCCGCAATCCGAAGCGGCGCAGGCGGGCAAGGAGCGGCTGGCCTCGTTGAAGTAGCGCGGCTGCCGGGCTGGCCTGCGTAAAATGCAGGCAATGCAAGACATCGACATGAAGGCAGTGGCCACGCTGGTGCTGTGGGCCACGTTCGCCCTGGCCGTGGTATTCGGCGCGATCAGCCAGCGCACCCACTTCTGCACGATGGGCGCCGTCGCCGACGTCGTCAACATGGGCGACTGGACGCGCATGCGGATGTGGGTCATGGCGATGGGGGTGGCGATGATCGGCTTCAACGCGATGGTCGCGATCGGCTGGCTCGACGCCGGCAAGAGCCTGTACGGCGGCCCCAAATTCATCTGGCTCTCCGCGCTCGTCGGCGGGGCGATGTTCGGCTTCGGCATGGTGCTCGCGTCGGGCTGCGGCAGCAAGACGCTGGTGCGCATCGGCGGCGGCAACCTGAAATCGCTGGTCGTGTTCGTCGTGCTCGGCATCAGCGCGTTCGCGACGCTGAAGGGCATCACCGCGGTCGCGCGGGTCGCGACGGTCGACACGATCGCGATCACCTTCAAGACCGGGCAGGATTTACCCTCGCTGCTGACGGCGCCGACCGGCATCGCGAAGACGACGCTCGCGGCCGTGCTCGGCCTGGTGATCGGCGGCGCGCTGATCGGCTGGGCGATCGCGCGGCCCGAGGGGCGAAGCGGCGAGAACCTGCTCGCGGGCCTCGGCGTCGGCGCGGTGATCGTCGGCGTCTGGTGGGTCTCGGGCCGGCTCGGCCACGTGGCCGAAGACCCGAACACGTTGCAGGAGGCGTTCGCCGCGACCAACTCGCAGCGCATGGAATCGCTCAGCTTCGTCGCGCCGGTCGCGTACTCGCTCGACTGGCTGATGTTCTTCAGCGACACCTCCAATGTGTTGACGCTGGGCATCGTCAGCGTCGTCGGCGTGGTCGTCGGCTCGGCGGCCTATGCGCTGGGCAGCAAGAGTTTTCGGTGGGAGGGATTCCGCAATGCCGAGGACACCGGCAACCACTTGATCGGCGGCGTGCTGATGGGCATCGGCGGGGTCACGGCGCTGGGCTGCACGATCGGGCAGGGGCTGTCGGGGCTGTCGACCTTGAGCCTGACGAGCTTCGTCGCGCTCGCCGCGATCATTGCCGGCGCGGTCGCGGCGCTGCGTGTTCAGATGTGGCGCATCGAGCGGAGCCTGTGATGGCCGCGGTGATGATGAACGCTGGGGCGGTGGCGACGAAGGCGGCCAGCGTCGACGAGGCCGATCTCGAGCGCCGCTTTGGCGGCTTGAGGCGGCTGTACGGCGACGCCGGCTACGCGCGCATCCGCGCCGCGCGCATCGCGATCGTCGGCGTCGGCGGCGTCGGTTCGTGGGCCGCCGAGGCGCTCGCGCGCAGCGGCGTCGCGGCACTGACCTTGATCGACCTCGATCATGTCAGCGAGTCCAACATCAACCGCCAGGTGCAGGCGCTGGGCGCGACGCTCGGGCAGGCCAAGGTGCTGGCGCTGCGCGACCGGATCGCCGACATCCACCCGGGCTGCAAGCTGACGTGCATCGAAGAGTTCGTCGCCGAGGTCAACTGGCCGGCGCTGCTTCCGGCGCCGGTCGACGTCGTGATCGACGCCTGCGACCAGGGCCGCGCGAAGCTCGTGCTCGCGGCCTGGGCGCTGGCGACGAAGACCGCGCTCGTGGTCGCTGGCGCGGCCGGTGGCAAGCGCCAGCCGCACGCGGTGCAGGTCGAAGACCTCGGCCTCGTCACGCACGACCCGCTGCTGGCGATGCTGCGCCAGCGCCTGCGCAAGCAGCATGGCGCGCCGCGCAGCGGCAAGATCGGCATCCGCTGCGTGTTCTCGCGCGAGGCGGTCGTGCTGCCGGGCGAGGTCGGCGCGGTGGGCGAGGAGGGTGGCGACGCCTCGATCAGCGACAGCAGCCTGAACTGCCACGGCTACGGCTCCAGCGTTGGCGTGACCGCAACGTTCGGCATGGTGGCCGCCAGTCTTGCGCTAGAATGTGCGACAACGCAAAAATGACCCGGCGTGAAGCGAGCTATAATCGAAGGCTGCGGGGTTGTTAGCTCAGTTGGTAGAGCAGTAGACTTTTAATCTATTGGTCGTGGGTTCGAGCCCCGCACAACCCACCAGTTGAGCCCGGCCTGAAAAGGCGAGGCAGCGGTAGAGAATTTGAAGAATGTGGGGCTCTTAGCTCA
>DASYCA010000302.1:0-7623 GCA_036500445.1 Burkholderiaceae bacterium
GCCTTGTCGATCTCGTCGATCAGCAGCACGACCGGCTGATCGGCCGTGAAGGCCTGCCAGAGCACGCCCTTGACGATGTAGTTGTGGATGTCCTTGACCTTTTCATCGCCGAGCTGGCTGTCGCGCAACCGGCTCACCGCGTCGTACTCGTACAAGCCCTGCTGGGCCTTGGTCGTGGATTTGATGTGCCATTGCAACAGCGGCATGCCGAGCGCCTGCGCGACCTCCTCGGCCAGCATCGTCTTGCCGGTGCCGGGCTCGCCCTTGATCAGCAGCGGGCGCTTCAAGGTGGAGGCGGCGTTGACGGCGAGCATCAGGTCGGGCGTGGCGACGTAGTTGTCAGTGCCTTGGAACTTCATCGTGAGCGAGGGCCGTGCAGCCGTGGTTTTGAGGTCTCGGTCCAGTATATAGGCCCCCTATAATCGTCGGTTGAACCGAAAAACATCGCCGTTGGAACCATGAACAACTTCGTCCGTCCCCTGATCTCGCTGCTGACCCTGCTGGCCGCGCTCGGCTCGTCGTTCAACGCCAGTGCGCAGGCCGGCGAGATCAAGGGCAGCGCCGCCGCGGGCGAGAAGAAGGCCGCGATGTGCATCGGCTGCCACGGCATCCCCGACTACAAGGCGAGCTTCCCCGAGGTCTACCGGGTGCCGATGATCTCCGGCCAGGGCGCCAAGTACATCGTCTCGGCGCTCACCCAATACAAGAAGGGCGACCGCAAGCACCCGACGATGCGCGCGATCGCCAGCTCGCTGAACGACCAGGACATGGCCGACCTGGCCGCGTTCTACTCCACCGAGGCCAAGGCCGAGGCGATCCCCGCGACGATCGCCGCCGCGCCGCCGGCCGACGTCGCCGCGCTGCTGACCAAGGGCAACTGCACGTCCTGCCACGGCGCGAACTTCAGCACCCCGATCGACCCGAGCTACCCGAAGCTGGCCGGCCAGCACCCCGACTACCTGTTCGAGGCGCTGAAGGAATACCAGACCGACAAGAACCCGCAGGTCGGCCGCAACAACGCGATCATGATGGGCATGGCGCGCCCGTTCACGCACGCCGAGGCCAAGGTCCTCGCGGCCTACATCGCCTCGCTGCCGAGCGAGCTGAAGACGGTGCCGCAATCGCGCTTCCGCTTCTCATCCAACTGAGTCGGAGCGGCCGCAGCCCGGGCGTGGATTCAGCTCGCCCGCTGCCATGCCGACCTTGAGGGCCTGCTTCGCGATCCAGGCGCCCGGATGCTGAAGAAGATCGATGTCGACCAGCTGCGCCTGGGCATGCACCTGCATGAGCTGGGCGGCAAATGGGTCGATCATCCGTTCTGGAAGACCAAGTTCGTCCTGAACGACGCCCGCGACCTGCAGGCCTTGCGCGACAGCGGCGTGCGCGAGTGCTGGATCGACGTCTCCAAGGGCGCCGACGTCGCCGCCGAGGCGCCGGCCGAGCCCGCCGCGGCGGCGGTTCAGCCCGCGGCCGCGGCGAGCCCGGCCGAGCCGCCGCCCGCCGCGGCGAGCGCCGAGGCCCCGGCCAGCGCGACGATGTCCGACGAGCTCGGCCGCGCGGCGGCGCTGGTGAGCCAGTCGCGCGCGCTCGTGATGTCGCTGTTCCACGAGACGCGCATGGGCCGCGCACTCGAGCCCGAGGGCTGCCTGCCGCTGGTGGCCGACATCACCGCGTCGGTCTGGCGCAACCCCGGGGCGCTGATCAGCCTCTCGCGGCTCAAGACCCACGACGACTATTCCTACATGCACTCGATCGCGGTCTGCGCGCTGATGGTCGCGCTGGCGCGCCAGCTCGGCCACACCGAGGCGCAGGCGCGCGAAGCCGGCCTGGCCGGGCTGCTGCACGACATGGGCAAGGCGCTGATGCCGCTGGAGGTGCTGAACAAGCCCGGCAAGCTGACCGCGGCCGAGTTCGACATCATCAAGGGCCACCCGCAGCGCGGCCACGAGCTGCTCAAGGGCGGTGCGTCGACGCCGCCGATCGCGCTCGATGTCTGCCTGCACCACCACGAGCGCCCCGACGGCACCGGCTACCCGTTCGGGCTGAAGGGCGAGGCGCTCACCGATTCCGCCCGGATGGGCGCCGTCTGCGACGTCTACGACGCGATCACCTCGAACCGCCCGTACAAGGCCGGCTGGGACCCGGCCGACTCGGTCTCGCGCATGACCGCGTGGACGCAGGCCGGCCAGTTCGACCCGGCGCTGTTCGCGAGCTTCGTCAAGAGCCTGGGCGTCTACCCGGTCGGCTCGCTGGTGCGGATGCGTTCGGGGCGGCTCGCGGTCGTCGTCGAGCAAAGCCTGACGCAGCTGCTCAAGCCCTGGGTCAAGGTCTTCTATTCGACCAAGTCGAACATGCCGCTGCCGGTCGAGCTGCTCGACACCAGCGACCCGCGTTGCAGCGACGCCGTCGCCGCGCGCGAATCGAACGCGGTCTGGAAATTCCCCCACCTCGACGAGCTCTGGGCCGGCCGCGAGACCCTCGCGGTCGCCGCCACGGCCTGAAACTTGCTCGGTTCCGCGCCGTGGTGCCCAGGTAATCCCGGATGGTCCGAGGCCTGGGCCACGCCGGTGCCGGCCCTACACTGCCGGCTTCAGAATCTGTCGGAGCAAGCAATGAGATTGACACGAAACAGGGCGCTGCTGGCCGCCGCCGTGGGCCTGCTGGTGGCCGCGACGGCGACGCAGGCGCAGACGCTGCGTTGGGCCACGCAAGGCGACATCCAGACGATGGACCCGGATTCGCGCAACGAGTCGCTGACCAACTCGATCAACGGCCAGGTCTACGAGACCCTGACCGGGCGCGACAAGGATCTCAACATCGTGCCGGCGCTGGCGCTCTCGTGGCAGCAGACCAGCCCGTTGCAATGGCGCGTGAAGCTGCGGCCGAACGTCAAGTTCCACGACGGCACCGCGATGACGGCCGACGACGTCGTGTTCTCGGTCAAGCGCGCCGCCGAGAAGAGCTCGGACATCAAGGCCTACGCGAACGCGATGGGCGAGCCGAAGAAGATCGACGACCTGACCGTCGAGTTCAACCTGAAGGACGTCAACCCGATCTTCCTGCAGCACGCGAACTACGTCTTCATCATGAGCAAGGCCTGGTGCGAGAAGAACAACGCGACCAAGCCCCAGGACTTCAACGCCGGCGAGCAGAGCTACGCCGCGATGAACGCGAACGGCACCGGGCCGTACATGCTGGTCGCGCGCCAGCCCGACGTGAAGACCGTCTTCAAGCGCTTTCCGGGCTGGTGGGGCAAGCCCGAGGGCAACGTGCAGGACGTGATCTACACGCCGGTCAAGTCCAACCCGACGCGCGTCGCCGCGCTGATCTCGGGCGAGCTCGACTTCGTGATGGACCCGCCTCCCACAGACATGCCGCGCCTGCGCAACACGCCGGGCGTGAAGATCGTCGACGGGCCCGAGAACCGCATCATCTTCATCGGCATGGACCAGGGCCGCGACGAGCTGCTCTACAGCAACGTGAAGGGCAAGAACCCGTTCAAGGACCAGCGCGTGCGCCAGGCGCTGTACCAGGCGGTCGACGAAGAAAGCATCAAGACCAAGCTGATGCGCGGCCAGGCCGCACCGACCGGCGCGACGATGATGTCGCCGATCGGCACCTTCAACGACCCGGCGCTCGAGAAGCGCCTGCCGTTCGACCTCGACGCGGCGAAGAAGCTGTTGACGGCGGCCGGCTACCCGGACGGCTTCGAGGTCACGCTCGACTGCCCGAACGACCGCTACATCAACGACGAGGAGATCTGCAAGACGCTCGGCTCGATGTGGGCGCGGCTCGGCGTGAAAGTGCGCGTCAACACGATGCCGCGCACCGTCTACTTCGCCAAGCTCGGCAAGCTCGACACCTCGCTGTACATGCTCGGCTGGGGCGGCTCGGTGACCGACGCCGAGACGACGCTGACGCCGATCTACCGCACCCGCGCGCCGGGCGGCATCGGCGACTTCAACTACGGCCAGGTCAACGATCCGGAGATGGACGAGCTCGCCGCGAAGTCGAGCAAGGAGCCCGACCCGGTCAAGCGCGAGGCGCTGATCAAGGCCACGATCAAGCGCCACAACGAACAGGTGCACCACATCCCGCTGCACCGCCAGTTCATTCCGTGGGCGATGCGCAGCAATGTCGAGGCGGTGCACCGGCCCGACAACTGGCTCGAGTGGGCCTGGGTCAAGATCGGCAAGTGATTCGGCAAGTGATCTAGGGCGGGCGCGTTTTAAGACGTGCCCGCACCGCGACCGCGGCCTCGCGCAGCGCCGCGATGAACGGCTCGCGCAGCGGGCTGGCCGGCTTCAGCTCGGGACAGACCAGGCCGACGTGGAACGGGATGCGCACCGACAGCGGCCGCACCTGCAGCGCGGGCCCGGCGAACTCCAGCGCGGTCAACGGGTTCACGATCGCCACCCCCAGCCCCTGGCGCACCAGCGCGCACACCGCCGCGGCGCTGCCGGCCTCCAGCGCCTGGACCCGTTCGACGCCGTGGCGCGCGAACAGCGCGTCGAGCTGCTGGCGGTAGGCGTCCTCCGGCGCGAGGTTGATGAAGGACTCGCCGGCGAAATCCTGCGGCCGCAGCACGCGCTTGGCCAGCAGCGGGTGGCCGGCCGGCAGCACCGCGACCTCGTCGGCCTGCAGCAGCGGCAGCAGCACGGTGCCGGGCGGCGCCTCCCGGCGCTCGACCAGCCCGAGGTCGCAGCGCTGCTCGGTCAGGCGGGCCTCCAGCAGCGGCGAATCGAGCGGCGTGATCGCGATGCCGGCCTCTTTGTGGCGCGCCCGAAAACGCCGCACCGCCTCGGGCAGCAGCGTGTGCGCGAGGGCCGGCAGGCACACGACCGCCAGGCGCCCCTGCGCGAAATGGCGCAGCGCGGCCGCGGTCGCGGCGATGCGCTCCAGCCCGACCCAGGAGCGCTCGACCTCCTGCTGCAGCGCGAGCGCCCGCGCGGTCGGCCGCAGCCGGCCGTGCACGCGCTCGAACAATTCCATTTGCGTGACCTGCTCGAGCCGCGCGAGCTCGCGGCTGACGGTCGGCTGCGAGGTGTGCAGCAGCTCGGCGGCGCGCGTCACGCCGCCGGTCAGCATCAGCGCGCGGAAGACCTCGACGTGGCGATGGGTCAAAAGCATCGTGCATATCAATAATGAATGGACATGCAACGATACAGTATTGGAATGAATGTCTCGATTGCCGCATGATCCGCCCATGAACCCTTTCGACACCTCCCTGCTGCGCACGCTCGCGCAGCGCCACGGCACCCCCTTGTGGGTCTATGACGCCGCCGCCATCCGCGCGCGCATCCAGGAGCTGCGCGCGTTCGACACGATCCGCTACGCGCAGAAGGCGAACTCCAACCTGCACGTGCTGCGGCTGATGCGCTCGCAGGGCGTGGCGGTCGACGCGGTCTCGCTCGGCGAGATCGAGCGCGCGCTCGCGGCCGGCTATGCCGCCGCCGAGATGGTCTTCACCGCCGACGTGTTCGACGCCGCGACGCTCGCGAAGGTCGTCGCGCTGAAGATCCCGACCAACGCCGGCTCGATCGACATGCTGCATCAGCTCGGCGCCGTCTCCCCGGGTCATGCGGTCTGGCAGCGCATCAACCCCGGCTTCGGCCACGGCCACAGCAACAAGACCAACACCGGCGGCGAGCACAGCAAGCACGGCATCTGGCACGCCGATTTACCAGCCGCGCTGGCGGCGGTGCGCGCGCATGGGCTGCGGCTGGTCGGCCTGCACATGCACATCGGCTCGGGCGTCGACTACGCGCACCTGCAGCAGGTCAGCGAGGCGATGATCGCGCTGGTCGAGCGGGTGGACGTGCCGATCGAGGCGATCTCGGCCGGCGGCGGCCTGTCGATCCCGTACCGCGAGGGCGAGCCGCGCATCGACGCCGCGCGCTACCACGCGCTGTGGGACGCGGCGCGCCGGCGCATCGCCGCGCGCCTCGGGCGCCCGATCCACCTGGAGATCGAGCCCGGCCGCTACCTCGTCGCCGAGGCCGGCGTGCTGCTCGCCGAGGTGCGCGCGACCAAGACGATGGGCTCGCGCTTCTTCGCGCTGGTGGACGCCGGCTTCAACGAACTGATGCGGCCGTCGATGTACGGCAGCTTCCACGAGATCGGCGTGCTGCCGTTCGATGACGCGCCGCGGCCGCTGCGCTCGACCGTCGTCGCCGGGCCGCTGTGCGAGTCGGGCGACGTGTTCACGCAGGGCGAGGGCGGCGTCGTGCTGTCGCGCGAGCTGCGCGAGGCGCGCGTCGGCGATTTACTGGTGTTCCACGATGCCGGGGCGTATGGGGCGTCGATGTCGAGCAACTACAACAGCCGGCCGCTCGCGGCCGAGGTGCTGGTCGATGGCGGTGAGGCGCGGCTGATCCGGCGCCGCCAGACCATCGCCGAGTTGCTCGCGCTCGAGCAGGATGGGCTGGGCGCGGCGCTGGGCGCTCTGGCGTGACGCTTCAGCGGCTGGCGCCGCACGCTCAAGCTTCAGGCCGCGCGCTCAGGTAATCGCCGGTCAGCTGCGCGAGCGCGCGCACGCCCAGGGCCAGACCGGCCTCGTCGACGAAGAACAGCGGCGAGTGGTTCGGCGCCGCCTGCAGCGAATCGGCACCGACCGGCGTCACGCCGACGAAGAAGAACAGCCCCGGCACGCGCTGCTGGAAGTACGAGAAGTCTTCCGAGCCGGAGACCTTCGGCGTCACCTGCACGTGGGCGGCGCCGGCGACGCGTTCCAGCGTCGGCAGCATCGCCTCGGTCAGCTGCGTGTCGTTGATCGTGACGGGGTAGTCCTTGCGGATGCAGACTTCGCAGCCGGCGCCGGCGGCGCTCGCGATCGCCTCGGCGGTGCGCTTGACCCGCATGTGGATGTCGTCGCGCATCGTCTCGTTGAAGGTGCGGATCGTGCCGCGCATCTCGACCGAGTCCGGCACGATGTTCTCGCGGTTGCCGCCGCGGATCGCGCCGACCGTGACGACGGCCGGCTCCTGCGTCAGGTCGACCTGGCGGCTGACGATGGTCTGCAGCCCGAGCACGACCTGCGCGGCCGTGACGATCGGGTCGATCCCGTACCACGGCATCGCGCCGTGCGTCTGGCGCCCGCGCACGTCGATCCGGAAGCGGTCGGCGCTGGCCATCGCCGGGCCCGCGCGGTAGCCGATCTCGCCGGTGTTCAGGCGCGAGGTCACGTGCAGCCCGAAGATCGCGTCCGGCGCCGGGTTCTCGAGCACGCCTTGCTCGATCATCAGCTTCGCGCCGCCTTCCTCGCCCTCGGGCGGCAGCTCCTCGGCGGGCTGGAAGATGAATTTCACCGTCCCCGGAAGCCGTTCGCGCAGCCCGGCCAGCACGCTGGCGACCGCCATCAGGATCGCGACGTGGGCGTCGTGGCCGCAGGCGTGCATCACGCCGACCTCTTCGCCGTTCCATTGGGTGCGGGCCTTGGACGCGAACGGCAGCTCGACCCGCTCGGCGACGGGCAGCCCGTCCATGTCGGCGCGCAACGCGACGACCGGCCCGGGCAGCGCGCCGCGCAGCACGCCGACGACGCCGGTGTGCGCGACCTCGGTGCGCACCTCCAGGCCGAGCGCACGCAGGTGCGCCGCGACGACGCCGGCGGTGCGGAACTCG
>DASYCA010000303.1:0-6906 GCA_036500445.1 Burkholderiaceae bacterium
CGGCGTCAACACCGGCGCGAAGCACGCGTCGCTGCCCTCGAGCAACGCGATCCAGTGCCGCTGCGGTTGCGAGCCGAACACGGCCGTCAAGCGCGCGCGCAGCGCGGGCCAGCGCAGCGGGTCGTAGGCCTGCTTGAAATCGGGATCGTCCTTCAGGCCCAGCTTGTCGAACAGCAGCGTGTTGAACGGCGACTCGAGCGCGCCGACCGCGATGAAGCGGCCGTCGCTGCAGGCATAAGTCCCGTACCAGTGCGGCCCGTCCAGCAGCCCGCGGCCGCGCTCGAAGGGCTGCTGCCCGGCGGCGTGCAGCGACAACAGCAGGTTCATCAGGTTCGCGCTGCCGTCGACGATCGCCGCATCGACGACCTGCCCGGTGCCGTCGGCGCGCGCGCGCAGGATGCCGGCGACGATCCCGAGCGCGAGGTAGAGCGCACCGCCGCCGAGATCGCCGATCAGCGTCGGCGGCGCCATCGGCGGCTCGCCGGGTGCGCCCGAGAACCACAGCGCGCCCGAGAGGGCGATGTAGTCGATGTCGTGGCCGGCCGCCTGCGCCAGCGGCCCCTGCTGGCCCCAGCCGGTCATGCGCCCGTAGATCAGGCGCGGGTTGCGCGCGAGGCAGGCCTCGGGGCCGAGGCCGAGGCGCTCCATCACGCCCGGCCGCATGCCTTCGATCAGCGCATCGGCGGACTCGATCAGGCGCAGCACCGCGTCGACCGCGCGCGGGTCCTTCAGGTCGAGCGCGAGCGAGCGCTTGCCGCGGTGGATGATCGCGTTCTTGCCGAGCGCGAGCGCGTCGTTCGGGTTCGGGCTGGCGCGGTCGACGAGGATCACCTCGGCGCCCATGTCGGCCAGCAGCATGCCGCAGAACGGCCCCGGCCCGATGCCGGCGATCTCGACCACGCGGATGCCCTCCAGTACGCCCATCTGTGCCCTCCTTCGACGAACCCGCAGCATGCCACGCGGCGCCGCGAGAGCGGCAATGCGGACGCGCCCGGAACAATATGCTGACTTCTATGCGATATGCGGCATTTTCTATCCATCGCCGGGGTATTCACGGGCGCGTCACGGCAGCTTCTAGCGAAGCGACTTGGGTAGAGTGCGCGCAGGAGGACGGATGATCGAACTGCGCGACATACACAAGAGCTATCAAGTCAAAGGGGTCGCCATCCCGGCGCTGACGGGCATCGACCTGACGGTCCAGCCCGGCGAGATCTTCGGCATCATCGGCCACTCGGGGGCGGGCAAGTCGACGCTGATCCGCATCGTCAACCTGCTCGAGCGGCCGAGCAGCGGCCAGGTGATCGTCGGCGGCGTGGACCTGCTGTCGCTCGGCATTGATGCGCTTCGGCGCTTCCGCCAAGGCGTCGGGATGATCTTCCAGCACTTCAACCTGCTGGGCTCCAAGACGGTCGGCGAGAACATCGCGTACCCGATGAAGATCGTCGGTCAGGCCGATGCGGCGGCGATCGACCGCCGCGTCGACGAGCTGCTCGAGCTCGTCGGCCTGACACGCCACAAGCACAAGTACCCGAAGCAACTGTCGGGCGGCGAGAAGCAGCGCGTCGGCATCGCGCGGGCACTGGCGAACCACCCGAGCGTGCTGCTGTGCGACGAGGCGACCAGCGCGCTCGATCCGCAGACCACCCGCGCGATCCTCGCGCTGCTGCGCGAGATCAACGAGAAGCTGCGCCTGACGATCGTGCTGATCACGCACGAGATGGACGTGATCCGCACCGTCTGCGACCGGGTCGCGGTGATCGATTCGGGCAAGATCGTCGAAAGCGGGCCGGTGACGCAGGTCTTCCTGCACCCGCGGCATCCGACCACGCAGCGTTTCGTGCAGGAGACCGAGAGCTTCTCGGCCGAGGACGAGCGCCTGGAGCTGGCCGGCGGCGCGCGGCGCACGATTCGCCGCCTGACCTTTCTGGACGACACGGTGCACCAGCCGCTGCTGACGCGCAGCGCGCGCGAGCACGGCGTCGACTACGCGATCCTCTCCGGCCGCTTCGGCCAGATCAAGGCAACCGCCTGCGGGCAGGTCACGGTCTCGGTCGAAGGCGCGCCGGCGCAGGTGCAGGCGGCGTTGGCACAGCTGGCCGCCGCCGGCGTGAGCGTCGAGGAGCACACGGCATGAACCTGGCCAGTTTCTTCAACCACGTCGACTGGACCGACATCGGCTGGGCCTCGGTCGACACGCTGCTGATGCTCGGCGGCTCGCTCACGCTGACCCTGCTGCTCGGGCTGCCGCTGGGCGTCGCGCTGTTCCTCGTCAGCCCGAAGCAGCTGCTCGCGTCGCCCAAGGCCTATGCCGCGATGTCGTTCGCGGTCAACATCCTGCGCTCGCTGCCGTTCGTGATCCTGCTGATCGCGATGATCCCGGTCACGGTGATGCTGACCGGCACCTCGCTGGGCGTGGCCGGGTCGATCCCCGCGCTGGTCGTCGCGGGCATCCCGTTCTTCGGGCGGCTGGTCGAGTCGGCGCTGAGGGAGGTCGAGCACGGCATCGTCGAGGCCTCGCTCGCGATGGGCGCGAACACCCGGCAGATCGTCTTCGGCGCGCTGCTGCCGGAGGCGCTTCCGGGCATACTCGCTGCAGCCACCGTGACCGCGATCGCCCTGGTGTCGTACACCGCGCTGGCCGGCGTCGTCGGCGGCGGTGGTCTCGGCGATCTCGCGATCCGCTACGGCTACCAGCGCTTCCAGCTCGACGTGATGTTCATCACCATCGTGCTGTTGTTGCTGATCGTGCAGGCGCTGCAAAGCGCCGGGCAGCGCCTGGTGCTCCATTTCAGCCGTTGATTGATTTTTCGATTCACTCCCCAGACACCCCCGAGAGAACCTCATGAAAAAACTGATTCCGCTGCTCGCCCTCGCCTTCGCCATGACGGTGCAGGCCGCCGACAAACTGATCGTCGGCGCGAGCCCGACGCCGCACGCCGAGATCCTCGAGCATTTGAAACCGATGCTCGCGAAGGAAGGCGTCGACCTGGACATCAAGGTCTTCACCGACTACGTGCAGCCCAACGTGCAGCTCTCCGAGAAGCGCATCGACGCGAACTTCTTCCAGCACAAGCCGTTCATGAACGAGTTCAACCGGACCCACGGCACCAACCTCCAGGCGGTCGCCGACGTGCTGATCGCGCCGTTCGGCGCGTACTCGAGCAAGATCACGAAGATCGCCGACCTGAAGGAAGGCGCGGTCGTCGCGATCCCGAACGACGCGGTCAACGGCGGGCGCGCGCTGCAGTTGCTGCACCAGGCCGGCGTGATCCAGCTCGCCGATCCCGCCAACAACATGGCGACCGAGAAGGACATCGTCGGCAACCCGAAGAAGATCAAGATCAAGCAGCTCGAGGCCCCGATGCTGCCGCGCGTGCTCGGCGAGGTCGACCTCGACGTGATCAACACCACTTTCGCGCTCGAGGCCAAGCTGAACCCGACCAAGGACGCGCTGTTCCTCGAGGGGAGTAAATCGCTGTTCATCAACCTGCTGGCCGCGCGCCCGGACAACAAGGACAGCCCGGCAATGCTCAAGCTGATCGAGGCGCTGCGCTCGCCCGAATCCAAGGCCTTCATCCTCGAGCGCTTCAAGGGCAGCCTCGTGCCGGTCTTCTGACCCCGCGCCGACCTCTTTTCAAATCGAAACCTTCCGATGAAAACCTCCAAGACCTACCGCTTCGAAACGCTCGCGGTGCACGCCGGCCACGGCGTCGACCCCGCGACCGGCGCCGTCACTGAGCCGATCCACCTCTCGACCACCTTCGAGCGCGACCCCGACGGCTCCTACCCGCACGGCTTCCTGTACTCGCGCAACCACAACCCGAACCGCAACGGCCTGGAAGCGGCGCTGGCCGCGCTCGAAGGCGGCACGTCCAGCGCCGCGTTCGGCTCGGGCCTGGCCTCGGTGACCGCGATCTTCCAGGGCCTGCAGCCGGGCGACCACGTCGTCGCGCCGAAGGACATCTACCACGGCACCGCCAACGTGCTGAAGCACCTGTTCGCGAAGTGGGGCGTCAGCGCGAGCTTCGTCGACATGACGCGGCTCGACGAAGTGCAGCGCGCGATGCAACCGAACACGCGGATCGTCTGGATCGAGACGCCGTCGAACCCGCTGATCCAGTGCGTCGACATCGCCGCGATCGCCGACATCGCGCACCGCGGCGGCGCGCGTGCGGTCGCCGACAACACCTTCGCGTCGCCGGCGCTGCAGCGCCCGCTCGCGCTCGGCTGCGACATGGTGATGCACGCGACGACCAAATACCTCGGCGGCCGCAGCGACGTGCTCGGCGGCGTCGCGATCACGCGCACCGACGACGAGGCCTTTGCGCAGGTGCGCACCGCGCAGCTGTTCGGCGGCGCGGTGCCCTCGCCGTTCGACTGCTGGCTGGTGATGCGCAGCCTGCCGACCTTGCCGTCGCGGATGCAGGCGCATTGCGCGAACGCGCGCAAGGTCGCGACGTTTCTCAGCACGCATCCGAAGGTCTCGGCCGTGCACTACCCGGGCCTGGAGAGCAACCCGTTCCACGCGCTGGCGAAGCGGCAGATGTCCGACTTCGGCGGCATGCTGTCGTTCGAAACCAAGGGCGGCAAGGAGGCCGCGATGACCGTCGCGGCGCACGTCGAGGTGTTCACGCGCGCGACCAGCCTGGGCGGCGTCGAAAGCCTGATCGAGCACCGCGCGTCGATCGAAGGGCCCGAGAGCAAGACGCCGCAGGGTTTGCTGCGCGTATCGGTCGGGCTGGAGCACGCCGACGACCTGATCGACGACCTCGCGCAGGCCCTGGACCGTTGCGCCTGAACGTCGTGCCTGAAACCCCGGCGATGAGCCGCCACCGCGGCGCGGTGGCGCTCGTCGTGCTGGCGCAGTGGCTCGGCACCTCGCTGTGGTTCAGCCCGAGCGGCGCATCCGCCGGGCTGATGGCGCAGCTCGGCATCGGCGCGGCCGCGTTCGGCTGGCTGATCGCCGCGACCCAGCTCGGCTTCATCGCCGGCACGCTGGCGTTCGCGGCGACCGGCACGGCGGACCGTTTCAGGGCGAGCCGGATCTTCGCGGCCAGCAGCGTCGTCGGCGCGCTCGCGAACGCGGCGCTGGTCGCACCCGGGCTCGGCTACGACGCGGTCTGGGCGCTGCGCTTTGGCGTCGGCCTGTGCCTGGCCGGCATCTACCCGCTCGGCATGAAGATGATCGTGCAGTGGGTCGGCGGCAAGCCGGCCGCGGCGCTCGGCTGGCTCGTCGGCATGCTGACCCTGGGCACCGCGATGCCGCACGGGCTGCGCGCGGCCGGCGCGAGCTGGTCGTGGGAGACGATCGTGCTCGCCTCGTCGGTGCTCGCGGTGATCGGCGCGCTGCTGATCTACTTCCTGGGTGACGGCCCGCACGGCGCAGCGCGCGGTAACGTGAACAACAGCGCGCCGAGCGGCGCCCGCGCACCGAGCGAGCGGGCCGCCCGCGCGGTCTTCGCGATCCCGGGCTTTCGCGCGTCGGCGTTCGGCTACTTCGGCCACATGTGGGAGCTCTACGCGTTCTGGAGCGTGCTGCCGCTGCTGTGCCAGCCGGTCAGCGCCGAGCTCGCTCGCCGCGCCGGGGGCAGCGCAGCGTTCGGCTCGGTCGCGCTGTTGAGCTTCGCGGTCATCGCGGTCGGCTGCATCGGCTGCATCGCCGGCGGCCAGGCCAGCCGGCGCTTCGGCAGCGCGCCGGTCGCCGCTGCCGCGCTCGCGGGCTCGGGCCTGATGTGCCTGCTCTACCCGCTGATCCCCGAGCAGGCGCTCGCGCTGCGCCTCGCGGCGCTGTTCTTCTGGGGCTTTTGCGTCGTCGCCGATTCGCCGCAGTTCTCGGCCCTGGCGGCGCAGTACGCCCCGCCGCAGTGGCTCGGCAGCGCACTGGTCGCGCAGAACGGCATCGGCTTCCTGATCACGGTCGCGAGCATCCTGATCCTGAGCCGCGCGGTGCCGGCCTGGGGTGCGTCGGCGATGTGGATACTCGCCCCCGGCCCGATCCTCGGGCTGTGGGCCCTGCGGCCGCTGCTCGGCCGCGCGACACGACAGAACACCTCACCATGAACGAAACACACCCGGTCGCCCAGGCCGCGCTCGCCTGCCAGGACTACGTCGTCGAGCTGCGCCGCAAGCTGCACCATGCGCCCGAGCTGTCGTACCGCGAACGCGGCACCGCCGAGCTGATCACCGACGAGCTGACCCGCATGGGCGTCCCGTGGCAGACGGTCGGCGAGCACGGCGTGGTCGCGACCATCGTCGGCCGCCACGAGCGCGCGATGGTCGCGCTGCGCGCCGACATGGACGCGCTGCCGATCCAGGAGAAGAACGAGCACCTGTCCTATCGCTCGGGCGTGCCCGGCGTGATGCACGCCTGCGGCCACGACGGCCACGTCGCGATGCTGCTGGCGGCCGCGCGCATCTTCCTGCAGTTCCGCGAGCAGCTCGATGGCAGCGTGAAACTCTGCTTCCAGCAGGCCGAGGAGCAAGGCGGCGGCACAGCGGAGCTGGTCGAGCATCTGAAACCCTTCCCGATCAAGAGCGCGTTCGCGATCCACCTGTGGTCGGAGATCGAGAGCGGCCGGATCTGCGCGCAGGCCGGCCCGCGCATGGCGGCCTGCGACAACTTCGAGGTCGTGATCGACGGTGTCGGCACCCACGGCGCGACGCCGCAGCGCGGTGTCGACCCGATCGTCACCGCCGCCGCGCTGGTCGGCAACGTCTCCAGCCTGATGACGCGCGAGATCGATCCGGCGCATGCCGCCGCGCTCACTTTCGGCAAGCTGCAGAGCGGCCACGCCGCGAACGTGATCCCCGCCCAGGCGCTGCTCGCCGGCAGCATCCGCACGACGCATCGCGCGGACCAACTGCACCTGCACGAGGCGCTGCAGCGCATGGTCGACAGCACCGCCG
>DASYCA010000304.1:0-3002 GCA_036500445.1 Burkholderiaceae bacterium
GAGCCCATGACCGAGTCCACCGCCCCATGAAGACCGCAGGAGCCGCCACCCCGGCCCACGCACCCGTCGCACCCAAGACCCTGCGCGCCGGCCGCCTCGAGTGGCCGCTGCTGCTCGAATGGCTGCGCGAGGACGGCGTGATCAGCGTCGCCGACGCCGAGACGACCCAGCGCCGCTTCGCCGGCGGCCACAGCAAGCAGCACCCGCTGGTGCGCCTGGCGGCGGTCGAGCTGACTCGCCAGGGCAGCAAGGCGGTGCTCGACGTCGAAGCGCTGACCGAATGGCTCGCGGGCCGTTGCGGGTTGCCCTACCTGCGCATCGACCCGCTGCGCGTCGACGTCGGCCGCGTCGCCGAGATCATGTCGGTCACCTACGCCGAACGGCGCCGCGCGCTGCCGCTGAACGTCGGCCTCGCCGACGTGACGATCGCGACCTGCGAGCCGCTCGACGTGAGCTGGGTGCCCGAGATCGAGGCGCACGTGCGCAAGACGATCAAGCTCGTCATCGTCAGCCCGCTCGAGCTGGCGCGCTACACGACCGAGTTCTACACGCTCTCGAGCTCGGTGCGCAACGCGATCAAGGCCGGCGAGACCTCGGCGCTGGCGAGCTTCGAGCAGCTCGTCGAGCTCGGCAAGAGCAACAAGCAGCTCGATGCGAACGACCAAGGCGTCGTCCAGGTCGTCGACTGGCTGTGGCAGTACGCGTTCGACCAGCGCGCCTCCGACATCCACCTGGAGCCGCGGCGCGAGCGCAGCGTGATCCGCTTCCGCATCGACGGCGTGATGCACACGGTGTATCAGCTGCCGCCCGGCGTGATGAACGCGATGGTCGCGCGGGTGAAACTGCTGGGGCGCATGGACGTGGTCGAGAAGCGCCGGCCGCTGGACGGCCGCATCAAGACGCGCAACCCGTCGGGCGACGAGGTCGAGATGCGGCTGTCGACCCTGCCGACGGCGTTCGGCGAGAAGCTCGTGATGCGCATCTTCGACCCGGACAACTCGGTCAAGACGATCGACGCGCTCGGCTTCGGCACGCACGACGCCAAGCGCTGGGAGTCGCTGGTGACGCAGCCGCACGGCATCATCCTGTTGACCGGCCCGACCGGCTCCGGCAAGACGACGACGCTGTACTCGACCTTGCGGCGCCTGGCGACCGACGAGGTCAACGTCTGCACGATCGAGGACCCGATCGAGATGATCCAGCCGGCGCTGAACCAGACGCAGGTGCAGCCCTTGATCGACCTGGGCTTCGCCGAAGGCCTGCGCGCGCTGATGCGCCAGGACCCGGACATCATCATGGTCGGCGAGATCCGCGACCTCGCGACCGCCGAGATGGCGATCCAGGCCGCGCTGACCGGCCACCTCGTGTTCAGCACCCTGCACACGAACGACTCGGCTTCGGCCGTGACGCGGCTGGCCGACCTCGGCGTGCCGCCGTACCTGATCGGCTCGACCGTGATCGGCGTGCTCGCGCAGCGCCTGGTGCGCACGCTGTGCACGAACTGCAAGCAGCCCGACGACGGCCTCACGCGCGAGCAGCTCGACGAGGTCGTCAAGCCCTGGCGGCTGAACGGCGCCGTGAAGCCCTATAAGCCGGTCGGCTGCCTGGAGTGCCGCATGACCGGCTACCGCGGCCGCGCCGGTCTCTACGAACTGCTGACGCTGAGCGACGCCGGTCGCGCCACGATCCACCCGACGCTGGACGCCGCGAGGCTGCGCAAGCAGGGCCTCGCCGACGGCATGCGGCCGCTGCGCCTGGCCGGCGCGATGAAGGTCGCCGAAGGCGTCAGCACGCTCGAAGAAGTGCTGCGCGCGACGCCGGCCTGGGAGAGTTGACCGGATGAAGATCAAGAGCCTGCGCGATTTCCTGTCGGGCCTGATGTTCATGATCATCGGCGTCGCCTTCGCCGTCGGTTCGACCAACTACGCGCTGGGCGATTCGGCCCAGCCCGGGGCCGGCTTCTTCCCGCTGGTCCTGAGCGTGTTGCTGACGGTGCTGGGCGCGATCGTGCTGTTCAAGTCCTTGACGATCGAGACCGAAGGCGGCGACCCGATCGGCGTGATCGCGTGGCGGCCGCTGATCGCGATCGTCGGCGGCGTGGCGCTCTTCGGCGTCTCGATCAAGCCGCTCGGGCTGCTGCTCGCGGTGCCGATCGTGGTCCTGCTGGCGCACGTCGCGGCGCGCGGATTCAAGTGGGCGGCGGCACTGGCCGGCGCGGCGGTGCTGACGCTGTCGTCGTGGGCGATCTTCGTCCTCGGGCTGAAGCTGGCCATCCCGTTGTGGCCGTCGTTCTGACGCGCAGCCGATGGACCTGCTGAGCAACCTGGCCACCGGTTTCGGCGTCGCGTTCGCGGCGCAAAACCTGCTCTACGCGCTGGTCGGCGCCTTGGTCGGCAGCCTGATCGGCGTGCTGCCCGGGCTCGGCCCGGTCGCCGCGATCGCGATGCTGCTGCCGGCGATTCACGCGCTCGACGCGACGCCGGCGCTGATCATGCTCGCCGGCGTCTATTACGGCGCGCAGTACGGCGGCTCGACCGGCGCGATCCTGGTCATCAACGCGCCCGCCGACGCGGTCGCGGCCGCGACCGCGATCGACGGCCACCAGCTGGCACGCCAGGGCCGCGCCGGCCCCGCGCTCGCGGCGGCCGGCCTCGGCGCGTTCTTCGCCGGCTGCGTCGGCACCGCGGTCATCGCGCTGCTCGCCCCGGCGCTGACCCGGCTCGCATTCCAGTTCGGCCCGGCCGAGTACTTCTCGCTGATGGTGCTCGGGCTCGTCGGCGCCGTCGTGCTCGCCTCGGGTTCGCTGACCAAGGCGTTGGCGATGATCGTGCTGGGGCTGCTGCTCGCGCAGGTCAACACCGACCTCATCTCCGGCACGCCGCGCTTCGGTTTCGAGCTGCCCGAGCTGCGCGACGGCATCGGCTTCATCGTGATCGCGATCGGCATCTTCGCGCTCGGCGAGATCGTCGTGCGCCTGGAGCGCCCGATCGAGCCGCGCCAGC
>DASYCA010000305.1:0-10385 GCA_036500445.1 Burkholderiaceae bacterium
ATCGAGTCCGCCCGCTGATGCAGACCATGCTGCGGCGGCCGTTCTCGGTGCTGGCGATGGTCGGCGCGGTCTGGGCCGCGTCGCCCGCGGCCTGGGCCCAGGCGGCGAGCGCCCCGGGCGGGGAGGGCACCGGCCAGGCGCGCGAGATGCGCGAGTGGCTGCTGCGCATCCACGAGGCGGCGAGCCGGCGCAATTTCCAGGGCACCTTCGTCGTCAGCGGCGGCGGCTCGGTCTCGAGCGCGCGCATCGCGCACTTCTGCGAAGGCCCGAACCAGTTCGAGCGCAGCGAATCGCTGGACGGCCAGACGCGCCGCGTGTTCCGCCACAACGACATGGTGACGACGCTGTGGCCGGCGACGCACGTCGCGACGATCGAACAGCGCACCGCGCTGGCCGAGTTCCCGGCGCTGCTGCAGGCCGGCGACGACCGCATCGCCGAGCACTACGAGGTCGAGCCGCAGGGCGACGAGCGCATCGCCGGCTTCGAAGCCAATGTGCTGCTCGTCAAGCCGCGCGACGCCTTGCGCTACGGCTACCGGCTGTGGGCCGAGCGCGCCAGCGGCCTGCTGCTGCGCGCCGACGTGCTCGGCGAGCACAACGAGGTGCTCGAGACTTCGGCGTTCTCCGATGTCGCGATCGGCGTGCGGCCGCAGCCCGAGTCGGTGCTGGCGCCGATGCGCCGGCTCGAGGGCTACCGCGTCGTGCACCCGGTGCTCGTGCCGACCCGCCTCGAGGGCGAGGGCTGGGCCCAGCGCCAGACGGCGCCGGGCTTCAAGGCGGTGAGCTGCGTGAAGCGCCCGATGGACCCGATCGCGGCCGACGGCAGCGCCGGCGACCACCAGCAGATCCTGCAATCGATCTATTCCGACGGCCTGACCTATGTCTCGGTCTTCATCGAGCCGTTCGATCCGAAGCGCCACACCCGGCCGATGCTGGCCAGCGTCGGCCCGACGCAGACGCTGATGCAGCAGCAGGGCGACTGGTGGGTCACCGTCGTCGGCGACGTGCCCGCGGCGACCTTGCGCCTGTTCGCCAAGGGGCTGGAGCGCCTGAAAAAATAGAATACAGGTCTTGAGGGAGCAATTTTGAACATCACATCACTCGCCACCGATCAGCTGGCCGTTCGCCGGCGCCTGGGAATGAGCGCGCTCGCGCTGTGCTTTTTCGGCGTGACCGGGGCGCTGGCGGCGCCGCCGGTCGGCGCGCAGGGCCTGCCCGATTTCACCGAGCTGGTCGAGAAGGTCGGCCCGGCGGTCGTCGGCGTGCGCACGACCGAGCGCCAGCGCGTTGCGCGCGGCGGGCCGGAGATCGACGAGGACATGCTGGAGTTCTTCCGCCGCTTCGGCCTGCCGATTCCGAATTCGCCGAACTCGCCGAATTCACCGAACGGGCCCAACACGCCGAACAAGCCGAACCCGCGCTCACCGCAGCAGCCGGCGCCGGACGCCGAGCCCGAAACGCGCGGCCTGGGCTCCGGCTTCATCCTGACGGCCGACGGCTACGTGATGACGAACGCCCACGTCGTCGACGGCGCCGACGAGGTCTTCGTCACGCTGACCGACTCGCGCGAGCTCAAGGCCAAGATCATCGGCATCGACAAGCGCTCCGATGTCGCCCTCGTGAAGATCGACGCGAGCAACCTGCCGATCGTGCGCATCGGCGACGTCGGCCGGCTGAAGGTCGGCGAGTGGGTGATCGCGATCGGCCAGCCCTTCGGCCTGGAGAGCACGGTGACCGCCGGCATCGTCAGCGCGAAGGCGCGCGACACCGGCGATCTCGTGAAACTGATCCAGACCGACGTCGCGATCAACCCGGGCAACTCGGGCGGCCCGCTGATCAACATGCGCGGCGAGGTCGTCGGCATCAACTCGCAGATCTACAGCCGCTCGGGCGGCTACATGGGGATCTCGTTCGCGATCCCGATCGACGAAGCGGTGCGCGTCTCCGACAGCCTGCGCACCAACGGCCGCGTGATCCGCGGGCGCATCGGCGTCGCGATCGACCAGGTCACGAAGGAGGTCGCCGAATCGATCGGGCTGGGCAAGCCGATCGGCGCGATGGTGCGCAGCGTCGAGTCCGGCGGGCCGGCCGACAAGGCCGGCATCGAGGCCGGCGACATCATCACGAAGGTCGACGGCCGCGCGGTCGAGAAGTTCGGCGACCTGCCGCGCATGGTCGGCCTGATCAAGCCGGGCTCCAAGGTCTCGCTGCAGGTGTTCCGGCGCGGTGCGTACCGCGACCTGAGCGTCACGGTGGTCGACTTCGAGACGGTCGACCGCGCCGCGAGCGCCGCGTCGCGCGACGCGGCGCCGAAGGCCGCGCCGAGCGTGAGTGCACTGGGCCTGGGGGTCGCCGACCTCACCGACGCGCAGCGCAGCGCGCTGAAGCTGAAGAACGGCGTGCGCGTCGAGAGCGTCGATGGCGCGGCCGCGAAGGCCGGGCTGCGCGAGGGCGATGTGCTGCTCTCGCTCGACAACAACGAGGTGACGAGCGCGAAGCAGTTCGACGGCCTGGTGGCCAAGCTCGACAAATCCAAGGCGGTGACGGTGCTGGTGCGGCGCGGCGACACGGTCAATTTCCTGATCATCCGGCCCTCGCGCTGACCGGCAAGCCCGGGGGCGACCCCGGGTCTTTCCACAACATGGAAGTTACAGTCGCACGCGGTCGCCAGCCAAGGTTTGGTTGGTGACCGCTCACATCTTTAGATCCGGTCGATTGCTGCTCCGGACCACTACAATCGTGGGGTTCTGGCGGCCGTCTTTGTCGATTTGGGCAATGAAGACGGCGTCCAAAAACTATCCCCAAGCCATCCACAAGTCTTTGTGCATAACGTGTTGACAACTTATCCTGTTGGAAGTCGGCAACGAGAAGAAATCAAGCAATGGTGCGGGTTGCGGGCCGGCTGTTTTGACTACAATGAAATCCCAACAAGCAGTTGCCAAACGTTTTGTTGGAAGGCGCGTCATTGATTCGACGTGCCTTTTTTTTGTTCGCTCGACAATTTCGACACGGCGCTTCGCGCCCCACATCGCTTCGCGATATGAGTCTCCGCCGCAATGGCTGCGCCCTTGTGTTCACGGATTGAGACTCGCGCACATCACATCGCTGCAAGCATGAACCACATCAGAAATTTTTCGATCATTGCCCACATCGACCATGGCAAGAGCACGCTCGCCGATCGCCTGATCCAGCGTTGCGGCGGCCTGTCCGATCGCGAGATGGAAGCGCAGGTGCTCGACTCGATGGACATCGAGCGCGAGCGCGGCATCACGATCAAGGCGCAGACCGCCGCGCTCGAATACACCGCGCGCGACGGCCAGGTCTACAACCTGAACCTGATCGACACGCCGGGCCACGTCGACTTCTCCTATGAAGTGAGCCGCTCGCTGTCGGCCTGCGAGGGCGCGCTGCTGGTCGTCGATGCGAGCCAGGGTGTCGAGGCGCAGACGGTGGCGAACTGCTACACCGCGCTGGAGCTCGGCGTCGAGGTGATCCCGGTCCTGAACAAGATGGACCTGCCGAACGCCGACCCGGAGAACGCGAAGTCCGAGATCGAGGACGTGATCGGCATCGACGCCGAGCACGCGATCCCGTGCAGCGCGAAGACCGGCATGGGCATCGACGAGATCCTGGAGGCCGTGATCACCCGCATGCCGGCGCCCCGCGGCAATGTGGACGCGCCGCTGCGCGCGATGATCGTGGACTCCTGGTTCGACAACTACGTCGGCGTCGTGATGCTGGTGCGGGTCGTCGACGGCACGCTGCTGAAGGGCGAGCGCATTCGCATGATGGCCAGCGACGCGGTCTACAACGCCGACAGCCTGGGCGTGTTCACGCCGAAGTCGGTCGCGCGCGAGCAGCTCAACGCCGGCGAGGTCGGCTTCATCATCGCCGGCATCAAGGAGTTACAAGCCGCCAAGGTCGGCGACACCATCACGCTCGAGAAGAAGCTGCCGAACAACAAGGGCGTCGCGGCCGAGGCGCTGCCCGGCTTCAAGGAGATCCAGCCGCAGGTCTTCGCCGGGCTGTTCCCGACCGAGGCGAGCGAGTACGAGCAGCTGCGCGACGCGCTCGAGAAGCTGAAGCTCAACGACTCGTCGCTGCGCTACGAGCCCGAGGTCAGCCAGGCGCTGGGCTTCGGCTTTCGCTGCGGCTTTCTCGGGCTGCTGCACATGGAGATCGTGCAGGAGCGGCTCGAGCGCGAGTTCGACCAGGACCTGATCACGACCGCGCCCTCGGTCGTCTACGAGGTCGAGCTGAACGACCAGACCGTGATCCAGGTCGACAACCCGTCGAAGATGCCCGACCTGGGGCGCATCAAAGAAATCCGCGAGCCGATCGTCACGGTCCATCTTTACATGCCGCAAGATTATGTCGGCCCGGTGATGACCTTGGCCAACCTGAAGCGCGGCACCCAGATCAACATGGCCTATCACGGCCGCCAGGTCATGCTGACCTACGAGATGCCGCTGGCCGAGATCGTGCTGGACTTCTTCGACAAGCTCAAGAGCGTCTCGCGCGGCTACGCCTCGATGGACTACGAGTTCAAGGAGTACCGCGGCGCCGACGTCGTGAAGGTCGACATCCTGCTCAACGGCGACAAGGTCGACGCGCTGTCGATCATCGTGCACCGCAGCCAGAGCGCGTACCGCAGCCGGGCCGTCGTCGCGAAGATGCGCGAGCTGATTTCGCGCCAGCAGTACGACGTCGCGATCCAGGCCGCGATCGGCGCCAACATCATCGCGCGTGAGACAATCAAGGCCCTGCGCAAGAACGTCATCGCCAAGTGTTATGGCGGCGACATCACCCGCAAACGCAAGCTGCTCGAAAAACAAAAGGCCGGCAAGAAACGCATGAAGCAAATCGGCTCGGTCGAAGTGCCGCAAGAAGCGTTTCTGGCCATCCTGCAAGTGGAAGACTGATGGGTGCACTGACCGGTTTGCTCTATGGCCTGCTCGGGGTCTTTCTCGGCGGCTGGTACCTCGGCAAATGGAGCGGCAATTTCGCGCTGCTGCTGTTGATCCTCACGGTCGTGACCTTCGCCTACTGGCTCGCCGAGCACTTCGTGTTCGCGCCGCGGCGCAAGGCGGCCGCCGCCACGCTCGAGCAGCAAAGCACCGAGCGCCAGGCGCGCCTGGCCCAGCAAGGCATCACCAAGGTCGACAACACCGACGTCTCGCAGGCGCGCGAGACGCTGCTCGCGCAGCCCTGGTGGCTCGACTGGACGGCCGGCCTGTTCCCGGTGATCCTGGTCGTGTTCCTGCTGCGCTCGTTCCTGTTCGAGCCGTTCAAGATCCCGAGCGGCTCGATGATCCCGACGCTGCTGATCGGGGACCTGATCCTGGTCAACAAGTACCACTACGGCGTGCGCCTGCCGGTGATCAACAAGAAGATCATCGAGAACCACGACCCGCAGCGCGGCGACGTGATGGTGTTCCGCTACCCGAAGGACACCAGCGTCGACTACATCAAGCGCGTCGTCGGCGTGCCCGGCGACGTGATCGCGTTCCGCAACCAGCGGATCTCGGTCAACGGCGTCGAGGTGCCGATCGAGCAGGCGCCGGCGCCCGGCTTCTACGACGAAGACCTGCGCCTGTACTTCCCCGAGTACAAGGAGAAGCTCGGCGACGTGACGCACAACATCCTGCTGAACCTGAACAGCCAGCCGTTCTACGGGCCGCCGGACAAGATCACGTTTCCGTTCCGCGACAACTGCCAGTACAGTGCCGAGGGTCTGAGCTGCAAGGTCCCCCCCGGCAACTACTTCATGATGGGCGACAACCGCGACAACTCGCAGGATTCCCGCTGGTGGGGCTTCGTGCCGGACGAGAATATCGTCGGCAAGGCATTCTTCGTGTGGATGAATTTCGGCAACTTGAAGCGAATCGGCGGCTTCCAGTAAGCCTCGCATCGGACAGGACAGGAGCACTCGCAATGTCAGGATCAAAGACGGCGGCACGGCGCAAGCATCTGAGCGGCCACCCGCGCGGCGACCAGCGCGGCATCACGCTCTTCGGCTTGCTGTTCTGGGCCATCGTGGTCGGCTTCTTCGCGCTCGTCGCGATGCGCGTGCTGCCGACGCTGAACGAGTACTACACGATCCAGAAGGCGGTCAAGAAGGTCGCGGTCGAGGGCGGCAGCACGGTGCCCGAGATCCGCAGCGCGTTCGAGAAGCAAAAGGAGATCGAGTACTCGATCCAGTCGATCGGCGGCAAGGACCTCGTGATCACGAAGGAGAACGACAAGGTCGTCGTCAGCTTCGCCTACGACAAGGAAATCGAGCTGATGAAGCCGGTCTACCTCTTGATCAAGTACGAAGGCCGCTCCAAGTAGGAGCTGTTGCCCCAACCATGGTTCTCGCACATGGAATCGCGCCTTGACACCTTGCAGCGCCGGATCGGCCATCGCTTCGGCGACGCCGGCCTGCTGACGCGTGCGCTGACGCACCGCAGCTTCGGTGCCGACCACAATGAACGCCTCGAATTCCTCGGCGACGCGGTGCTGAGCCTGGTGATCTCCGGGCTGCTGTTCGAGCGTTTCGCCGGCTCCGACGAAGGCGACCTGACCCGCGTGCGCGCCCACCTCGTGCGCGAGGAGAGCCTGCACCGCGTCGCGCTGCAGCTCGGCCTGCCCGAGGTCGTGCGCCTGGGCGAGGGCGAGGCCCGCGGCGGCGGCGCGCAACGCGCGTCGATCCTGGCCGATGCGCTGGAGGCGCTGATCGGCGCGACCCACCTGGACGGCGGCTTCGACGCCGCCCGCACCGTCGTCAGCGGCCTGTTCGGCGAAGTCATCAACACCACCGACCTGACCAGCTGGGCCAAGGACGCCAAGACCGAGCTGCAGGAGTGGCTGCAGGCACGCCGCCTGCCGGTGCCGACCTACCGGATCAGCGCGACGCGCGGCCAGGCCCACGCGCAGACCTTCGAGGTCGAATGCGACGTCCCCGCGCTGCACCTGGTCGAATCGGGCGAGGGCCGCTCGCGCCGCGTCGCCGAGCAGGAGGCCGCGCGCCGCATGCTCGATGCCTTGAAACTCAGCGACAAGCCCGGCGGCCCGCTCCAATCATGACCGAGACCCTGCCTGAAACGCCCGCTGCGCAGCGCTGTGGGCTGGTCGCGATCGTCGGCCGGCCGAACGTCGGCAAGTCCACGCTGCTGAACGCGCTGGTCGGCCAGAAGGTCAGCATCACCTCGGCCAAGGCCCAGACGACGCGCCACCGCATCACCGGCATCCGCACCGTCGACGAGGCCCAGTTCGTGTTCGTCGACACCCCCGGCTTCCAGACCAAGCACGCCGCGGCGCTGAACCGCACGCTGAACCGCACCGTGACCGGCGTGCTGTCCGACGTCGACGTCGTGCTGTTCGTCGTCGAGGCCGGCCGCTTCGGGCTCGACGATGCGAAGGTGCTGGCGCTGATGAAGGACGCCGGCAAGCCGGTCTTCCTGATCGCCAACAAACTGGACACCGTCGTGCGCCGCGCCGACCTGGCGCCCTGGCTCAAGGGCATGCAGGCGCACCACGCGTTCGCCGAATTCGTGCCGCTGTCGGCCAAGAAGGACGCCGACGTCCAGCGCCTGCTCGGCATCGTCAAGCCCTACCTGCCCGAGCAGCCCTGGTTCCACGACGGGGACGCGCTGACCGATCGCAGCGAGAAATTCCTCGCCAGCGAGATCATCCGCGAGAAGTTATTCCGCCTGACCGGCGACGAGCTGCCCTACACCTCGACCGTCGTGATCGACGAGTTCAAGGAGGAGGGCGAGCTGCGCCGCATCTCGGCCAGCATCGTCGTCGAGCGCGACGCCCACAAGGGCATGGTGATCGGCAACGGCGGCGAGCGGCTGAAGCGCATCGGCTCCGAGGCGCGCCAGGAGCTCGAGAAGCTGATGGACGCGAAGGTTTTTCTCGAGCTGTGGGTCAAGGTGCGTTCCGGCTGGGCCGACGACGAAGCACATCTGCGTTCCTACGGCTACGAATAAGCCCGCGATGGCCACGCGCAGCCCCCGCGCGCCCTTGACGGCCTTCGTGCTGCACCGCTACGACTGGAGCGAATCCAGCGTGATCCTCGACCTGTTCACGCGCGAGCAGGGCCGGCTCGCGGTCGCGGCCAAGGGCGCGAAGAGGCCGTACTCGAACTTCCGCAGCGTGCTGCTGCCGTTCCAGCGCCTTTTCGTCTCGCTCAGCGGCGCGGCGGTGAAGGACGAGTCCGCCGAACCCGCGACCAGCGACGTGCAGAACCTGCGCGGCGCCGAATGGGCCGGCGGTTCGGCGATGCTGACCGGCGCGGCGCTGTTCAGCGGCTTCTACCTGAACGAGCTGCTGATGAAGCTGCTCGCGCGCCACGACCCGCATGCGCTGCTGTTCGACGCCTACGCGGCCACGCTGCCCGAGCTCGCGTCCGACGACGAAGCCCGCGTGCAGCCCGCGCTGCGCGCGTTCGAGCTGACCCTGCTGCAGCAGACCGGGCTGCTGCCCGACCTGAGCGTCGTCACGCAGACGCAGGAGGCGGTGCGGGTCGAGCGCCGCTACGGCCTGGCGCCCGACGCCGGCGTCGCGATCGGCACCGACACGGGCGGCGACTTCGGCGGCGACACGCTGATCGGCCTGCAGGCCGCGCTGCTGCACGGCAGCCTGGCTGCGCTGCAGCAGGCCTGCACGCGCGCGCTGCCGGAGCTGAAGGTGGCGCTGCGCGGCATGATCCAGCACCAGCTCGGCGCCTCGGTGCTGCGCACGCGCCAGGTCATGCTGGACGTGCAGAATCTGTAGCGCGATGCCGCAGAATCGACCCCCATGAACCCGCTCCTCACCACCGGCCTGCCGTCGCAGCGTGGCACCGCGCTGTCGGTCAACGTCAACAAGGTCGCGCTGCTGCGCAACACGCGCGAGCTCGGCATCCCGAGCGTGCTGCGCGCCGCGACGCTCGCGCTCGAGGCCGGCGCGCACGGCATCACCGTGCACCCGCGGCCCGACCAGCGCCACATCCGCACGCACGACGTGTTCGAGCTCGCCGAGCTGATGGCGCAGTGGCCGCAGGCCGAATACAACATCGAGGGCAACCCGCTGCACAACCTGATGGCGCTGCTGCGCGAGCTCGTCGCGAAAGGCCGGCGCCCGCAGCAGGCGACCTTCGTGCCGGACAGCGTCGGCCAGTCGACCTCCGACCACGGCTGGCGGTTCCCGCAGGACGCCGCGGCGCTTCAACCCCTGATCGACGAGGCGCATGCACTCGGCGTGCGCGTCAGCCTCTTCATGGACCCGGAGCCCGGCGCGATGGCCGCCGTCCGTGCGCTCGGCGCCGACCGGGTGGAGCTCTACACCGAGAGCTATGCGCGCGCGCACGGCACGCCCGACGGCGCGCGCGTGCTCGCCGGCTTCACCGCCACCGCGCAGGCCGCGCTGCAGCAGGGCCTGGGCCTGAACGCCGGCCACGACCTGAACCGCGACAACCTGACCGATTTCCTTCTCGCCGTTCCCGGCATCCAGGAGGTTTCGATCGGCCACGCGCTGATCGCCGATGCGCTCGAGCGGGGATACACCGAGACGGTGCGCGGCTACCTGAACTGCATCGCGCGCGCCGCATGATTTACGGCGTCGGGACCGACATCTGCGATGTGCGCCGCATCGCCATCGCGCTCGAGCGCCGTGGCGAGCGTTTCGCCGAGAAGGTGCTCGGCCCGCACGAGATCGAGGTCTTCCGCCAGCGCCGGGCCAAGGTGGAAAGCCGCGGCGTCAGCTACCTCGCGACCCGCTTCTCGGCCAAGGAGGCGTTCTCCAAGGCGATCGGGATGGGCATGCGCATGCCGATGACCTGGCGCGACTGCGAGATCGTCAAGGCGCCCAGCGGCCAGCCGCTGATCCGCCTGCGCGGCGAGCTCGCGGTGTGGTTCGCCGAGCGCCGGCTGAGCGCGCACGTCAGCGTGAGCGACGAGAACGAGTACGCGGCGAGCTTCGTCGTCGTCGAACAGAACGAGAGCCCTCCATGAGCAGCAGCACCTCCGCCCACGCCCCCGTGATCCTGGACATCGCCGGCACCGTGCTGACCGCCGACGACCGCCGCCGCCTCGCGCACCCGCTGACCGGCGGGATGATCCTGTTCGGGCGCAACTGGGTCGACCGCCGCCAGCTCGTCGAGCTGACGAGCGAGATCAAGACGATCCGCCCGGACCTGCTGGTCTGCGTCGACCACGAAGGCGGCCGCGTGCAGCGTTTTCGCACCGACGGCTTCACGCATTTGCCGCCGATGCGCGCGCTCGGCGAGCTGTGGATGAACGACGGCAGCCTTGGTGCCGGCAGCGGCGCGATGACCGCGAGCGACGCCGCGACCGCGACCGGCTACGTGCTCGGCGCCGAGCTGCGCGCCTGCGGCGTCGACCTCGCGTTCACGCCGG
>DASYCA010000306.1:0-15061 GCA_036500445.1 Burkholderiaceae bacterium
CGACGATCAGCGCCACGCCGAAGGTGATCAACGCCAGGTCCATGTGGGAGCGCTTGCGCAGCGGCCGCAGAATGGCGTACTCGAAGCCGACGCCGACCACCGCCAGCATCAGCGGCACCAGCACCAGTGCGGCCCAGAAGCCGAGCCGCGCGCCGACCGTGTAGGCCAGGTACGCACCGAGCATGTAGAGCGCGCCGTGGCCGAAGTTCATCACGTCCCGCAGCCCGAAGATCAGCGCGAGGCCGCTGGACAAGATCGTCAGCAGCGAGGCCAACGCGAGCGCGTTGGCCAGCTGGGGCCAGCTCAGCAGTTGAGAGAGGTCCACGGGGGGCGTCCTGGGCGAGAAGGGGTTGATCGGAGGATGGCGCGGCGGCTCAAAGCCTGCACTCGGGACTCGCCGGGTCGGCGATGCGGGCGATCGGCTCGACCGAGCGCAACGTGATCGCGCCCTTGCCTTCGCCCGCCTTCGTGACCTGCACCAGCGCGATCGGCCGCAGCAGCTGGTGGTCGGCGGCACGCATCTCGACGTCGCCGACGACGGTCGTCATCTTCAGGCCCGACAGCGCCGCCCGGACCGCCGCCACATCGGTGGACCTGGCCTTCAGGATCGCCGCGTTGAGCAGCTCCATCGACTGGTACGCATCGGCATCGAGGTAGGTCGGCTTGCGCTTGAAGTGCTCCTCGAAGGCCTTCACGAACGCGGCGTTGTGCTCGCCCGGCATCTCCCACTTGTAGCCGAGCGCCGCATAGACGCCGACCGTCGAATCGCCCTGCGCATCGATCACCATGTCGTTGGTGAAGAACGCCGAGACGACGGTCTTGTACTTGGAGAACAACCCGAACTGGGCCTGCTGCTTGGACAGCATCACGCCGGTCGAGCCGGGAAAGACGATCGCCAGCGCGTCGGCCGGCTTCGTCGACAGCTGCGTGATGTAGCTGCCGAAGTCGGTCGTCGCCATCGGCGCGAACAGCGTCGCCTGCACCGTGCCGCCCTGCGCCTGGACGAGGCTGGTGAAACGCTTCGCGAAATCGTGGCCGGTCGCGTAGTCCGGCATCAGCAGGTCCCAGGTCTTCGCGCCGCTTTGCTTCGCGACGGCGCGCAGCGCGTTCATGTTCATGCTGTCGGTCATCGACACGCGAAAGTAGTTCGCCTGGCAGTTCTTGCCGGTGAGCTCGTCGGCCGCCGTCGAGCTGTCGATCAGCAGCGCGTTCAGCGACGCGAGCTGCGGCCCGAGCACGAGCGCCGACGACGAGGTGTTGAAGCCGGTCAGGAAGGAGACGCCCTCCTGCTTGACAAGCCGGTTCACGGCCGCGGCGGCCGCGGCGGGCGGGCCGGCGTACGTCTGCGCCACGATTTCGTACTTGCGCCCGAGCGCGCCGCCCTGCGCGTTGAAGAGCTCGACGGCCAGCGCCGTCGGTTCCGTGACGTGGCGCATGATGAACGTGAACGGGCCGGAGTCGACGGTCAGCAGACCGATCTTGATCGTGTCGGCCGCGCCGGCGTGCGAGGCGATCGCGCAGGTCGCGAGCGCGACGAATTTCTTCAGGTTCATGGAATCGATTGGAAAGGTCGAAAGAAAATCAGGCGGCGGTGCCGAGGTAGGCCGTGATCACGCGCGGGTCCGCGCGCACCGCCGCGGGCGTGCCGCTGGCGAGCACGCAGCCGAGATCCAGCGCGGTGATCGAATCGCAGAAGCGGAACACCGCGTCGACATCGTGCTCGACCACCACCGCGGTCACCCCGCGCTCGCGCACCAGCGTCGCGAGGTGTTCGAACAGCGAGATCGTCTCGGCGGTGGACAGCCCAGCGGCCGGCTCGTCGAGCAGCATCAGGCTGGGCTTGCCGACGAGCGCGAGTGCGATGTCGACGCGCCGCTGATCGCCGTAGGCGATGCTGTCGGCCAGCTCGTGGTAGACCGATCCGAGCCGAAGCGTGTCGACGATGCCGCGCAGGTCGGGTTCGCCGAGCTGCGACGCGACCAGCTCGAGCTGCTCGCCGACGCGAATGCCGGGAAAGATGCTGGTGCGCTGAAACGAGCGCGACATGCCGAGCTTGCGGCGCCACGCGACCGAGCGGTGGGTGATGTCCTGGCCGTCGACGAAGACGCGGCCGCCGGTCGGCCTGCGGCGGCCGGTGATGGCATCCATCAGGGTGGACTTTCCGGCGCCGTTCGGGCCGATCACGCCATGAAGCACCCCGCGCTGCGCCACTTCGATGTCGACATCCTCCAGCGCCTTGACGCTGCCATAGGAGACACACAATTTCTCAACGCGAAGCATGGCCGGGGTCCCTCTGTGGCGAAGTGGCCGCAGCTTAGGCGGCACGAACGAACTAGTCAATGGTTGGACCAGTAGCAAGCAGGATTTCAAGGGAACACCCTAAGTTCTTGAAATCCCGGGCCGAAGTCGCGGACCCCGACGACCTCCCGCTGCGGCGCTGCGAATCCGGTCGGTTCGCCCGGACTCGCCGTCACGCGGCCGCGCGCAGGTGCAACGCCTTGTACTCGAGGAACTCGTCGAGGCCGAAGCGCCCGCCTTCGCGGCCGTAGCCCGACTGCTTGAACCCGCCGAACGGCGCCGCCGGGTTGTACGGACCGCCGTTGATGTGGACCTGCCCGGTGCGGATGCGGCGGGCGACGCGGCTCGCCTCTTCGTCGGTGCCGGCCCAGACGGCGCCGCCCAGCCCGTAGGGCGTGTCGTTGGCGATGCGAATCGCGTCGGCTTCGTCGTCGTACGGAATGATCGACAGCACCGGGCCGAAGATCTCTTCCTGGGCCAGCACCGAGCTCGCGTCGTTGACGACGAACACCGTCGGCTTCACGAAATACCCGCCTTCCAGACCCGCCGGCGCGTCGGCACCGCCCGTGATCAGCTCGGCGCCGCTTTCGATGCCGCGGCGGATGAAGTCACGCACCCGATCGAGCTGGGCCTGCGAAATCAGCGGCCCGAGACGCACGCCTTCGGCGAATGCCGAGCCGACGGTATAGGCCTCGGCCGTCTGCTTCGCGATCGCGATCGCCTCCGGGAGCTGCGCGCGCGGGACCAGCAGGCGCGTCTGCGCGACGCAGGTCTGGCCCGAGTTCATGTAGCACGAGCCGGTGCTGGCGGCCACCGCGGTCGCGAAATTCGCACTCGCGAGCAGCACCGACGGCGACTTCCCGCCGAGTTCGAGGCGCACCCGCTTGACGCCGCGTGCGGCCACCTCGGAGATCCACTTGCCGGCGCGCGTCGAGCCGGTGAAGCTGATGCAGTCGACGCCGTCGTGAGCGACCAGCGGCTCGCCGACCTCGACGCCGTCGCCGCACACCAGGTTGAACACGCCCGCCGGCAGACCGACCTCGGCGATCACCTCGGCGAGCACGAAAGCGTTGAACGGCGCGACTTCCGAGGGCTTGAGCACGACGGTGCAACCGGCGAGCAGGGCCGGCGCGACCTTCAGCGAAATCTGGTTGAGCGGGAAGTTCCACGGCGTGATCGCCGCGACGACACCGACCGGCTCGCGCACGATCAGCGAGTTGCCGACCTGCTCCTCGAACCGGAAGTCGCTGCCGAGCTCGGCGACGTGGGTCCATTGGGCGAGCGGCATCGCGACCTGCACGCGCGCGCCCAGGCCCACCGGCATGCCGACCTCGCGGGCGATCAGCTCGACCAGCTCGGTGCTGCGACGCTGCAGCCCATCGCCGATCTTGCGCAGCCAGGCGGCCCGCTCGGCGATCGGCGTCGCGGCCCACGCATCGAACGCGGCGGCCGCCGCGGTCACGGCCGCATCGACATCGGCCGCGGTGCCGCGCGGAACGGTGCCCATCACCTTGCCGGTGTTCGAATCGCTGACGGCGATCGTCTCGCGGCCGTGGCTGGCGACCCATGCGCCGTTGATGTAGATGCGGTCGCGCACGATCGACGCGGTGGACGGTGTTGAAGTCATTTGGTGTTTCCGGGTGGGTGGGTCGGCGGGCGGGTCCATCAAAAGCGGCAGCGGATCGGCAGCGTCTTCGGGCCGGAGACCTGGTTGCTGCGCACCCATTCGAACGAGCCGTCGATCTCGATGCTTTTCACGCGCGCGAGCAGTTCCTTGAAGAAGGCCTTGAGCTCGGCACGCGCGAGGTTCTGCCCGAGACAGGCGTGGGCGCCGAAGCCGAACGCGAGGTGCCGGTTCGGCGTGCGGTCGACGCGAAATTCCTGCGGCTCGGCGAAAACCTCCTCGTCCTGGTTGGCCGACGGGTAGCACAGCATCAGCAGGTCGCCGCTGCGCACGGTCTTGCCGCGAATCGTCGAGTCGACCGTCGCGGTGCGCATGAAGTGGCGCACCGGAGCGACCCAGCGGAACATCTCCTCGACCGCCGTGTTCAGCAGCGCCGGGTCGGCACGCAGGCGCGCGAGCTGGTCGGGATGCTGCATCAACGCGAGCAACCCTCCGGCGAGCGAATTCGCGGTCGTGTCGTGGCCGGCGGTCGCCAGGATCAGGAAGTAGGACAGCACCTCCATCTTGCCGATCGGCTGGCCGTCGACCTGCGAATTCGCGATCAGGCTGGAGAGGTCGTCGCGCGGGTTCGCGCGGCGATCCTGCACGACCTTGTCGAAGTAGCCGAAGAAGTCCTTGACGACCGCGGCCTTGGCCGAGACGCCGCTGCCGACCTGGCGCCTGAGCGTCGGGTCCTTCGGCGCGAGCATCTGCTGCGCGAGCTGCAGCATCATCGGGTGGTCGCTCTCGGGCACGCCCAGCGCGGTCATGATGACGCGCAGCGGGAACCAGATCGCGACGTCGTTGACGAAATCGCAACGGCCGTCGATCGCGGCCATCTTGTCGACGAGCTCGCGAGCGCGGTCGTTGATCAAGGTGTCGAGCCGCTTGATGTTGGCGGGCATGAACCAGGCCTGCGTCAGGCCGCGATAGAGGCGGTGATCCGCACCGTCCAGGTTCACCAGCGTGCGCGCGTACGTGCCCTTGCCGGCGTTGTCGGCGCGGGCGACCTTGTCTTCCTCGTCGTCGCGCAGGAAGATCATCGGCGCATTGATGTACTTGTCGTTGGCGCGCCCGACTTCCATCACATCGGCGTGCTTGGTCACGGCCCAGAAGCCGGGGTTGCCCTCGGCCTGGGTCCAGTGCAGCGGATCTTCGCGGCGCACCTGCGCGAACGTATCGCGCAGCGCGGCCTCGTCGGCAAAGATGTCGTGGCTCGCGATCGCGTTGTCGATTTGCTGGGTCAGCATGGGCGTGGCTCCTTGGGCGATGAGATGGGGCGAGGTGCGGCGGCGCGCGGCTCAGGCCCCGCCGCCCAGTCCGCGCACGAACGCCGAGCCGGCATAGCCCGCGGGACGGCGTTCCTTCAGCGTCGGATAGCCGCGTGCGCGCAGCGTGCCGTCGATGAAGACGGTCTCGCCGTTGACATAGGCGGCCTCGGGCGAGGCGAGGTAGGCGATCAGCCCAGCGATTTCCTCGACCCGAGCCGCGCGGCCGGCGGCGATGTTGCTCATGAACGCGTCGCGTGCCCCCGCGAACTGCAGGAACGGTGCGGTCGCAGGCGTCTCGGTCAACCCGGGACCGACGCCGACGACGCGGATCTCGTGCGGCGCCAGTTCGATCGCAGCCACCTGGGTGAACATCACGACCCCGGCCTTCGCGACGCAATACGCGGCCATGCCCTCGCCGGGCTGCTCCGCGTTGGTCGACGCGATGTTGACGATCGCCCCGCCGCGACCCTGGCGCAGCATCTGGCGCGCCTGGTGCTTGGTCGACAGGAACACGCCGGTCAGGTCGACATTCAGCACGCTTTGCCACTGCTCCAGCGTCATGTCGACGACCTCGGCCGAGTTGCCGTAGCCGGCCGCGTTGACGGCCACGTCGAGCGCGCCGAATCGCGCGACGGTGGCGGCGACGGCCTGCTCGATCTCGGCTTCGGACTGGACGTCGGCGCGGATCGCGAAGCCTCGGCCATCGAGGCTGTCGGCAACCGCCTGGGCCGGACCCAGGTCGCGATCGACGACGGCGACCCGCGCGCCTTCGGACGCCAGGCGGCGCGCCGCCGCCGCGCCGATGCCGGAGCCGCCGCCGGTGACGAAGGCGACCCGTCCTTCGAAGCGCGTCATCGCCGCCGTCATGGCATCTTGCAGTCGGGGCTGGCCGGCGGCGTGATCGTCGCGGCGGGCTCGATCGCCCGCACGACGGCCTGGCCCTTGCCGTCGCCGGCCTTGGCGATCTGCAGCAACGCCATCGGCCGCACCAGTTGGTGATCGGCCGCGCGCATCTCGACATCGCCGAAGATCGTGGTCGTCTTCAGCCCCGCGAGCGCCGCACGCACCGCGGCGACGTCGGTCGACTTGGCCTTGTTGATCGCCGCCTGCAGCAGCTCGTAGACCTGGTAGGTGTCGGCCTCGATGTAGTTCGGCGGGCGCTTGAAGCGCGCCTCGAACGCCTTCACGAAAGCGGCGTTCTTCTCGCCCGGCATCGACGGGGCATAGGCCTGCGCCGCGTAGGCGCCGACGGTCGTGTCGCCCTGCGAGGGCAGCACGATGTCGTTCGTGAAGTTGGACGACACCACGGTCTTGAACTTCGCGAACAGGCCGAATTGCTGCTGCTGCTTCGCGAACGCGATGCCGTCGGTCCCGAGCACGACGACGCCCAGGCCGTCGGCCGGCTTCGCGGCCAGCTGGCTGATGAAGCTGCCGAAATCGGTCGTGCCCGCCGGCGCGAAAACCGCCGTCTGCAGCGCGCCGCCCTGCTCCTCGACGAGGCCCTTGAAGCGCTTGGCGAAGTCGTGGCCCATCGAGTAGTCCGGCACGATCAGGTTCCAGGTCTTGCCGCCGGAGCTCTTGACGACCGCGCGCAGCACGTTCATCGCCATGCCGTCGCTGCTGGAGCTGCGGAAGTAGTTCGCCTGGCAGTTCTTGCCGGTCTGGTCATCGCCGGTGGTGTTGCCGTCCAGCAGCAAGGCGTTCAGGCTCGCGAGCTTCGGGCCGAGCGCGAGCACCGCGGCCGAGGTGTTGAAGCCGGTCAGGAACGACACGCCGTCCTGCTGCACCAGCTTGGTCGCGACCGTGACCGCGCCGGCCGGGGTGCCCGAATGGGTCTGCGTGACGATCTCGAACGGCCGGCCGAGGGCACCGCCTTGCGCGTTGATGATCTCCACCGCGAGCTTGGCCGGCTCGGTGTAGAACGGCAGGATGAACGCCAGCGGGCCCGAATCGACGAGCATCACGCCGACCTTGATCGGGTCGGCGGCGCGCGCCGGCGCTTGAAGGGATGCGAGCGCGAGCGCGGCACTGGCCACGGCGAGAAACTTTCTGATCATCGGGGTCTCCTGCGGAACCAACGCCAGTACGGTGCCGGCGCTCAGCGGATGTCGCTGAACGCGACTTTATTTCAATGGTTCAACCGGTGAGTAGGGTAGAACCCGCAGACCTCGTCGGCGCGGCGTTCATCGCCAATGCGCCAGCGAGTCGAGGTCGACGCTTTGCTGACACAGGCGGCGCAGCATCGTCAGGAACATCTCGTCGCCGCGCGGCGTGCGCTTGAAGCCGACGGCCGACACCAGCGGCGTGAACAGGTGGCGGCAGGCGAAGCGGCGGTAGTCGCGCCAGCATGCGTCCCAGCCGTAGTCGGGCACGCCGCGCTCGTGCAGCGCCTCGAGGTAGCCGCGCACCAGCGCCTCCTCGTGCGCGCGGCGCGCGTCGATGCCCAATGCGCCGCCGATGAAGAACGCGACGTCGAGCAGCCCGGCGTCGACGCAGATCGTCTGCCAGTCCAGCGTGGCCATCGTGCCGGGCTCGCCGTGGACGTCGAACATCACGTTGTCGAGGCGGAAATCGGCGTGCACCAAGGTGCGCGGTGCCGAGCGGTCGGTCGAGATCGCGCCGAAGCACGGCACGAAGCGTTCGATCAAGGTGCGATCGGCGTCGTCGACGAGCGCGCCGAAGCGCTCCATGAACTGGTCGGCCACGCCGGGCAACATCTCGGCATGGCGCGCAAGATTCGCCTCGCGGGCACGCAGCCAGGGGGTCGCCTCGATCTCGGGCGAGCCCCAGCGCGGCGCGTGCAGCGCGGCGATCTCCCGCAGCGCGACCGCGCAGTCCGCGACCGAGCAGCCCGCGATCTGCTCGCCGCCGCGCGCCGGCGCGAGGTTCTCCATCAGGACGGTGAATTCTTCCTGCTGCGGGTCGAAGCCCGCGAAATACGTCCGCGGCGTCCGGATCTGCACGATCGGCGCGATCTCGCGGTAGAACGACACCTCGCGCTTGTAGAGCAGCAGCCGGATCGCCGCCGCCTTGCTCGGCGCGTCCTTCGAGGCGAACTTGCCGACCAGCGAGCGCGGCGCGCCGGGGCCGGCTCCTTCATACCCCAGCGTGAACATCACGCTGTCGCCGATCAGGCCGTTGCCGACGCGTTCGGATTCGACCGCGATGACCTGGCCTTCGGGCAGCGCACCTGCTTCGCGCAACGCGCAGGTGAACCACGCCGGGTCGGCGGCCTCGGCGCCGCCGAGGACGGGAGCGCCCGACATGGCTCAGGCCAGGTCGAGCGGCGCGTAGGCCCCGACCATCGAGTACTCGAAGGTGCCGATCCCGACCTCGTCCGGCTTCCCGGCCTCGCGCCAGGTCACGCGCGCGAAGGCCTGGGTGTGAAGCTGTTCGAGCGCGTTCGGGTCCAGGCCCGCGATCGAGAAGCTCTCGCGTTCGACCACCAGCTCACCCTTGAACATGCCGTGCGTCCAGGTCGGATGCCGATAGCCGATGCCCTTCATGTGGAAGCGGCCGAGCGGCTCGATCGTCACGTCGACATGCCGCCCCGGCAGCGGGATGTGGATCACCGCCGACGCCGCGTGGCGCATGCCCGGCACGAGCACGACGTCGGCGTGGGCGTCGTCGCTGTGCAGCGCCTCGCCGGCAGCGCTGTCGTCTTCGCAGACCACCGCACGCGTGTTCCAGGCCTTGCCGCTGGCTTCGGCCATCACATGGAAGAACACGCTGCGCGTCGCGAAGTTCAGCGGCGTCCAGAGCCAGAACACCGACGGCTTGAACGGCGGTGCGTACGGCTGGGCGTCCGGCGCACCGAGCGGCCGCACGCCCCACGAACGGTCGCGGGTGCCGAGGCTGCCGGCGGGCAGCACGGTGCGCACGCCGTCGACCTCGACCCAGCCGCTGACGCGCGCGTTCTGCGTCAGGCGCGTCATGTCCATGAACACGCGGCTGCCGAAGCGGTGCGTGAAGCGAGGCTCCTGGATCGGGAACGCGCGGCCGTCGAACACGATCTCGGCCGCGATGCCGTCCGTCATCGCGACGCTGACGCGCAGTTTTCGCAGCGGCTCGAGCACCTCGATGCGGATCGGGCCGACCGTCAGGTCCATCCGCTCGTGGTTCAGGAAGCGCGACGCGTGGAGGCAATCCTGGACGCCGTCGCGCACCACCGAGAAGTGCGCGTCCGCGATGTTGATGTTCGGGTACATCCCGAACGCGACCGCGAAGAAGACCGAGCCGTCCGGCGCGTAGCCGTTGAAGAAATAGCGGTCGTAGAAGTTGCGGTCGGTCTGGCACAGGGCCACCGGCTCCGGCGTCTGGTGGACCGGGAAGTCATCGGCTTGGGTCAGCATGTCGGTTGTCTCTTGTGTTGTTTCGATCGATGCCCGGCGGCGTGGCCGGGCTCGATGTCCCGCCCTAGACGAAGCGTTCGTTGCGCTCGGCCTTGTCCAGCAGGAGCTGCGGCGGCTTGAAGCGCTCGCCGTACTTCTCGGCGAGCTGCGCGGCGCGTTCGGCGAACTTGCGCGCGCCGATCATGTTGACGAACTGCAGCGTGCCGCCGGTCCAGCGCGGGAAGCCGATGCCGAGCACCGAGCCGATGTTGGCGTCGCGCGCATGCTCGACCACGCCCTCCTGCATCGTGCGGATCGATTCGAGTGCCTGGGCATAGAGGATGCGATCCTGCAGGTCGGCGAGCGGCAACTCGACGCCGGGCTTGCCGTATTCGGCGACCAGCCCCGGCCAGAGCCGCTTCGGCGCGTCGGCGGGGTAGTCGTAGAAGCCGCCGCCGCCGGCGCGGCCGGGGCGCTTCAGGTCGCCGGCCATGCGTTCGATCACGGCCCAGCCCGGGTGCTGCGGCAGCGGCTTGCCTTCGGCCGCGAGGTCGACCTCGGTCTGGCGCCGCACCGACAGTGTCAGCGCCATCGAGGTCTCGTCCATCACCGCCAGCGGGCCGACCGGCATGCCGACGCTGATCGCGACGTTCTCGATCAGCGCCGCCGGCACGCCCTCGGCCAGCATCGCCGCCCCTTCCTTCGTGAAGGTGCCGAACACGCGGCTGGTGAAGAAGCCGCGCGCGTCGTTGACGACGATCGGCGTCTTGCCGATCTGCTGCACGTAGTCGAGCGCGCGCGCGAGCGTCTCGGGCGAGGTCTTCCTGCCCTTGATGACCTCGACCAGCGGCATCCGGTCGACCGGCGAGAAGAAGTGCAGGCCGATGAAGTTCTCGGGCTTCGCGGACGCGTCCGCCAGGCCGCTGATCGGCAAGGTCGAGGTGTTCGACGCGAAGATCCCGCCGGCGACCAGCTTCGGCTCGGCCTCTTTCGTGACCTTGGCCTTGAGTTCGCGGTTCTCGAACACCGCTTCAATGATCAGCTCGCAGCCGGCGAGGTCGGCGGCGTCGCCGGTCGGCACGATGCCGGCCAGCAGCGCGTCGCGCTTGGCCTCGCTCATCGCGCCCTTCGCGACGCGCTTGTCCAGGTTCTTGCGCACCGCTTCCTTGCCTTTGTCGGCCTGCTCCAGCGTCGCATCCTTCAGCACCGTGGTGATGCCGCGCGCGGCGCTGACCTGCGCGATGCCGGCGCCCATCATGCCGGCACCGAGCATGCCGATGCGCGCGACCTTCGCGGTCGGCACGCCTTCGGGCCGGCCCTTGCCGGACTTGACCTCGTTCATCTGGAAGAAGAAGGTCGTGATCAGGTTCTTCGCGACCGCGCCGGTGGCCAGGCCGACGAAATGGCGGCTCTCGATGCGGATCGCGGCGTCGAAATCGACCACCGCGCCTTCGACCGCGGCCGACATGATCGCCAGCGGCGCCGGGTAGCGGCCGCGCGTCTTCTTCATCAGCAGGACCGGCGCGGTGCGCAGGAACACCAGCGAGGCCGGCGCGGTCGCGGTCGCGCCGGGCAGGCGGAAGCCCTTGCGGTCCCAGGGCTGGGAGGGCGCGGGGTTCGCGCCGATCCAGTCGCGCGCGAGCTTCAGCAGCCCGGCCTGATCCGCGGCGATGCCGTCGATCAGCTTCAACTCCAGCGCGCGCGCCGGGTTGAACTGCATGCCGTCGATCAGCATCGGCATCGCGGCCTCCAGGCCGAGCAGACGCACGAGGCGCACCACGCCGCCGCCGCCCGGCAGCAGGCCGAGGCCGGATTCGGGCAGCCCGAGCATCAGTTTCGAATCGTCGAGCGCGAAGCGCGCGTGGCTCGCGAGGCACAGCTCGAAGCCCCCGCCCAGCGCGGTGCCGTTGATCGCCGCGACGACCGGCTTGCCGAGCGTCTCGAGCCGGCGCAGGACCGCCTTCATCGACATCGAGCGCTCGTACAGCGCCTCCTTCTCGTCCGGGCCGACCGCCAGCAGGCTGTTCAGGTCGCCGCCGGCGAAGAAGGTCTTCTTCGCGGAGGTGAGCACCACGCCGCTGACGCTCGAACTGTCGCTCGCGATCTCGCTCGCGACGCGCTCGACCGCGGCGCGGTAGGCGTCGCGGAACACCATGTTCATCGTGTTCGCCGACTGACCCGGCATGTCGAACGTGAGGGTCACGACGCCGGCGGCGTCCTTCTCGTAGCGGATGGCTTCTTGGGTGGATGCGGTGGTCACGGTGGAATCCTCAGACGCGTTCGATGATCGTGGCGATGCCCATGCCGCCGGCGACGCACGCCGTGACCAGGCCGCGCTTCAGGTTTCGGCGCTCGAGCTCGTCGAGCAGCGTGCCCATCAGCATGCAACCGGTGGCACCGAGCGGGTGGCCCATCGCGATCGCGCCGCCGTTGACGTTGACCTTGGCCGGGTCGACGTCCATCTCGTCGAGGAAGCGCAGCACGACCGAGGAGAACGCCTCATTGACCTCGATCAGGTCGATGTCGCCGATCTTCAGGCCGGCCTTCTTCAGCGCCATGCGGGTCGCCGGCGCGGGGCCGGCGAGCATGATCGTCGGCTCGGTGCCGAGCACGGCGACCGAGACGATGCGGGCACGCGGCGTGAGGCCGAGCGCGCGGCCCTTGGCCTCGGCGCCGACCAGCATCAGCGAGGCGCCGTCGACGATGCCCGACGAGTTGCCGCCGGTGTGCACGTGGTCGATGCGCGCGAGCTGCGGGTACTTCATGATCGCCAGCGCGTCGAAACCGCCCTGCTCGCCCATCGCCTGGAACGAGGGCTTCAGCGCCCCGAGCTTGTCCAGCGTGGTGTCGGCGCGGATCGCTTCGTCCTCGGCCAGGATGACCAGGCCGTTCGGGTCCTTCACCGGCACGAGCGACTTCGAGAAGTAGCCCTTGGCGCGCGCGTTCGCGGCGCGCTGCTGCGATTCGAGCGCGTAGCGGTCGACGTCTTCGCGGGTGCGGCCGTCGAGCGTGGCCATCAGGTCCGCGGCGACCCCGGTCGGCACCGGCTTGAGCTGGAACACCATTTCGGGCTTGGTGTCGCGCGGGCCCGGGGCGCCGCCCATCGAGATGCGCGACATCGATTCGACACCGCCGGCGACGATCAGCTCTTCCCAACCCGAGCGGACCTTGGCGGCGGCGATGTTGATCGCCTCCAGGCCCGAGCCGCAGTAGCGGTCGAGCTGCACGCCCGGCACCTGCCAGTCCCAGCCGGCGCGCAGCGCGGCGGTCTTCGCGATGCAGCCGCTCTGCTCGCCGTAGGGCATCACGCAGCCGATGATCGCGTCCTCGATCTGCGCCGTGTCCAGCTGGTTGCGCTGCTGCAGCGCCTGCATCAGACCGGCGAGCAGGTCGACCGGGTTGACCTCGTTCAGGCTGCCATCGGCGCGGCCGCGGCCGCGCGGTGTGCGCATCGCGTCGAAGATCATCGCCTCGTTCATGGGGAGTCCTTGGAAAGTGGAGGTGGGAATGAGGCGGCCGCGGCGCGTCAGCGCGCGGGCCGGGGCGCCGGCGCAGCCAGCGCGTCGCCCGAGGCGTCGCCGAGGCCGGAGCCGCCGTCGCAATCGATGATCGCGCCGGTGATGTAGCGCGAGTTCGGGCTCGCGAGGAACAGCGCGGTGTCGGCGATGTCGCGCAGCGAGCCGTAGTCGCGCAGCGCCAGGCGCTTCTTGATGAACGCCTCGCGTTCGGGCGTGGCCGCCAGGCGCGCCATGCCTTCGGTGCCGCCGATCGGCCCGGGCGAGATCGCGTTGACGCGCACGCCCGCCGGGCCCCATTCCATCGCCAGGCAGCGCGTCATCATGTTGATGCCGGCCTTGGCCGAGTTCGCGTGCACCTGGAACATCGACGGATGGGTGCCCCCGGGCGCGGTGATCGAGATCAGCGACGCGCCGGGCTTGTTCAGGTGCGGGAAGCTCGCGCGCAGCACGTTGAAGTTGCCGATCAGGTCGATCTCGATCACGGTGCGAAAGCCGTTCGGCGAGAGGTGGGCGGCGGCGGCGTGGAAGTTGCCGGCCGCGCCGGAGACGACGATGTCGATCTTGCCGAAGGTCTCGACGGTCTCGCGAAAGACCGCGTCGACCGCCTCGAAGTCGCGCACGTCGGCGGCGCGCGCGAGCACCGGGTGGCCTTCGTCAGCAATCGACTTGCCCGCGGCCTCGATGCGCTCGGACGTGCGGCTCAGGATCGCGACCTTGGCGCCGGCGCGCGCGAAATGCCGCGCGATACCGAGGTTGATGCCGCTGGAGGCGCCGGCGAGCAGCGCCACCTTGCCCTTCAGCGAGCCGGGGGCGAATGCGTCGTCGGGGGTGCTCATGGTCGTCCGTCTCGTCTCGATGAATTATTGGTTGAACCTTTACTGAATCCTAGCGGCACGGGCGAGACCTTGTCAATTGCGACGGCACCCGATTGGTTTAAGGTTGAACCTTTGATTTATTGTCGATACCATCCCCGCGTTCCCAGCCGGAGTCTCCCGTGAAACCACCCGCCGCACCGCCCCCGTTCTGGCCCAAGGCCCTGCCGACCGAAATGCACGTCCCGCGCACCACGCTGTGGGAGAACCTGCAGATCGCAGCCCGCCGCTACCCGGACAAGACGGCCTATCGCGTCTACGGCCAGGCGACGCGCTTCGCCGAGCTGTGGCGAGACGTGCAGCACCTGACCGGCTGGCTGCAGCAGCACTGCGGCGTGAAGCGCGGCGACCGGGTGCTGCTCAGCGGCCAGAGCTCGGCCCAGTTCGTCACCGGCTACCAGGCGATCCTGCGTGCCGGCGCCGTCGTCGTGCCGGTCAACCCGATGTACCTGACGGAAGAATTCGCGCACCTGGCCGAAGACAGCGGCGCCCGCGTCGTCGTGATCGCGCAGGAGTTGTGGCCGCGCGTCGAGCCGCTGGTCGGCTCGGGCCTGGACCACGCCGTCGTCTTCGCCTACGCACGCGCCGGCGACACGCTGGACGCCGACGCACCCGACTGGTTCCGCGCCGCGGCGGTGCGGGTCGCCGATGCCCGCGTCGTCGCCTTCGCCGACGCGTTGGCCGCGGCCCTGGCGCCGGCTCCGCCGGAGGGCGGCCCCGACGACCTCGCGCTGATCGGCTACACCTCCGGCACGACCGCGCGGCCCAAGGGCTGCACGCAGACGCACCGCTCGCTGCTCACAGCGGCGGTCACGCCGGCAATCTGGCGCAACGACACGCCCGATCTCGTGTTCCTGGGGGCCTCGCCGATGTTCCACATGCAGGGGCTGCAGGCGGTGATCAACACGACGATGGCGATCGGCGCGAGCGTCGTGCTGCTGCCGCGCTGGGACGCCAAACGCGCGGCCGAGCTGATCTCGACCTACCGCATCAACCGCTTCGGCGCGTCGCCACCGATGCTGGTCGACCTGCTCGCGGTGCCGGGGCTGAAGGCCGACGCGCTCGACAGCGTCGGCGTGATCACCGGCGGGGGGGGGGGGGGGGGGGG
>DASYCA010000307.1:0-9439 GCA_036500445.1 Burkholderiaceae bacterium
CGCGCTGACGATCGCGCCCGCAGCCAGCGCGACGCCGTTCAGCGTCAGGCTGCCGGCGGCGGGCAACGAGTCGATGCGCACGTTCGAGAGCGTCTGGCCGGCATCGACGTCGGTAAAACCGAAGTCGCTGACGGCGACGACGTAAGGCGTGTCCTCGGCCGTCGTGTGGGTGCTGTCCGCGCCGGTCGGCGGCGTGTTGCTGCCGACGTTGACCGTGACGGTCGCGGTGTCGGTGCCGCCATGGCCGTCGCTGACGCTGTAGGTCAGCGTGACCGGGCCGGTGACGTTGCTCGCCGGCGTGAAGGTCAGGGTGCCGTCGGGGTTGAGGGCCACGCTGCCCTGGGCCGGGTTCGTCAGCACCGGGTTCGAGACCGTCAGCGTGTCGCCGTCGACGTCGTGGTCGTTGGCCAGCACGTTGATCGTGACCGGCGTGTTGATCGCCGTCGAGGCCAGGTCGTTGCCGGCGACCGGTGCGTCGTTGACCGGCGTGACGCTCAGGCTCAGCGTCGCGCTCGAAGTCAGCGTGCCGTCGGTGGCGGTGTAGGTCGCGACCGGCACCGGGCCGTTGTAGTTCGCGGCCGGCGTGAAGGTGTAGTCACCGTGCGCATCGATCGCGAGCGTGCCGACGCCGGCGATGGTCGCGGTCGTGCCTGCTGCGTAGGTCGTGCCGCCGACGCTGAACTGCGTCACGCTGAGCGTGTCGCCGTCGACATCGTGGTCGTTGGCCAGCACGTTGCCGGTCTGCGGCGTGTCCTCGAGGCCCACGCCGACATCGTTCGCGGCCACCGGCGCATCGTTGACCGGCGTGACGTTCACCGTCAGCGTGTTCGGCGCGGCGTCGAACGCGCCCGCGCTGTCCTGCACGCTGAAGCCGAAGTGGGCGTAGGGCGAGCCATTGCCGTCCGCGGCCGGGACGAACACCAGGTGGCCGGCGGCGATGTCCGCCGCGCTGACGACGGCGCCGGCGGCGAGTGCGACGCCGTTCAGCGTCAGGCTGCCGGCGGCGGGCAGCGTGTCGATGCGCACGTTGGCCATCGTCTGGCCGGCATCGGTGTCGGCAAAGCCGAAGTCGCTCGCGGCGACGACGTAGGGCGTGTCTTCCGCGGTCGTGTGGGTGCTGTCGGCGCCCGTCGGCGGCGTGTTGCTGCCGACGTTGACGACGGCGGTCGCGGTGCTGACGCCGCCGTGGCCGTCGGAGACGGTGTAGGTGATGTCGACCGGGCCGCTGACGTTGGTCGCCGGCGTGAAGGTCAGCGTGCCGTCGGGGTTCACCGTGACGCTGCCCTGGGCCGGGTTCGTCAGCGTCGCGCCGGTCACGGTCAGCGGATCGCCTTCGGCGTCGTGGTCGTTGGCCAGCACCGGGATCGTCACCGGCACGTTGACCGGCGTCGACGCGATGTCGTTGGCTGCCTCCGGCGGCTGGTCGACGGCGGTGACGCTCAGGTTCAGCGTCGAGCTGCTGGTCAGCGAGCCGTCGCTGATCGTGTAGCCGATCGCCGGCACCGGGCCGTCGTAGTCGTGCGCCGGCGTGAAGGTGTAGCCGCCGTCGGCGTTGATCACGAGCGTGCCGATGCCGGCCAGCGTCGTGGCCGTGCCGGCGGCATGCGCGACGCCGCCGACGGTGTACTGCGTGACCTGCAGCGACGGGCCGTCGACGTCGTGGTCGTTGGCGAGCACGTTGCCGCTGACCGGTGTGTTTTCGAGTGTCGCGGCCGCGTCGGCCACCGCCACCGGGGCGTCGTTGACGGGCGTCAGCACGATGCCGACGCTGCCGGTCGAGGTCGCGCCGTCGTCGGTGACGTGATAGACGAACTCTCCGACCGGGGACTTGCCGTCGTAGTCGGCCGGCGGCACGTACTTCAGGTGCGTCAGGTCGTCGGTCGTCAGCACGCTGCCGACCGTCACGGGGGTGCCGTCGGCCTTCTCGAACACGCCGATGGTCGGGAGCTGCGTGACGGTGATCACCGCCGCCGGTGTCGTGCCGGTGGGGGCGGTCAGGCCCACGTTGACGCTCGGGCCTTCTTCGGTCGCGTCGATGACGGCCGAGCTTGCGCCGATGTTGGGCAGCGGCGGCACCACGACAGTGGGCTGGCCGCCGGCGACCGGCTCGACATGCGTGCCGTCGTTGAAACCGGGCAGCACCAGGCTGGCCGGCGTCACCGCTTCGCTGATGCGGTCGACGCGCAAGCCCGGCGACAGGTCGCCGGCACCGTCGCCACCGGCCAGGCCGGCGGCGGTGGCGGCCTTCGAGTCCGGGTCGTTCAACGCCGTGATGATCGTGTCGAGGTCGGACGCCGGCGTGATGGCTTCCTTCACGCGTGCGGCCGCGGTCGCGTCCGCTGCCGAGTCGTCCGGCGTCAGCTGCACGATGCCGTTCTGCGAGGTCAGGATCACATCGCCCTTGTGGACGATGTCGCCGACCTTCAGCTCATGCATCTCGCCATGCGCGTCGCGTCGGTTTGCGCTGCCCCAAAGACCGGTGACTCTGCCTTGGAACGTCTGGACGATGGTGGGCATGCGGGAACCTTGCGACAGCAAAAAAAGTTGTCGAAGGTTAACGTCCCACCGCGCGTTATGGCCGGCTCAAGGCGGTGGGACCGTGAACTGAATCACCGAAACCCGGGCTGGCGTGCAAATAAGGCGTGTCTTCGTCAACGGCTTCAAACCCGCTGGCGCGGGTGTCGATCAACGTTCGCGGAGCGCGTAGGCCTTGCCCTTCAGCACCGGCTTCAGCAGATAGGACATCACCGACTTGTTGCCGGTCAGGACGTCCACCTCCGCGGTCATACCGGGAATAATCGGCATCTTCTCGTCGAACTTGACCTTGGTGGTGTGCACACGCACCAGGTAGAACGCATTGCCGCGTTCGTCGACGACGGTGTCCGGGCTGATGTTGTCGACCTCGGCCGCCATGCCGCCGTAGATCGAGAAGTCGTAGGCCGTGAACTTCACGGTCGCGGCCTGGCCCGGGTGGATGAAGGCGATGTCGCGCGGCATCACCTTGGCCTCGAGCAGCAAGGTGTCGTCCAGCGGCACGATCTCGACGATGTCCTTGCCGGGCTGGACGACGCCGCCGACGGTGTTGGCGAGCAGGCGCTGCACGCGTCCGCGCAGCGGCGCCTTGATCTGGGATTTGTCGACCTTGTCGGTCAGCGCGACGGCGCCTTCGTTCAGCGCGTTGAGCTTGCCCATCACGTCGGCCAGCTCCTTGCGCGCGTCGTTGCGGAAGGTCAGCTGGGTTTCCTGGATCTTGCGCGTCGCCTCGCCGATCGCGGCCTGCACGCGCGCGATCTGCGCGCCGGACTGCTCGACATCGCCGCGCGCCTTGGAGACCGCGCCTTCGAGGCGAAGAATGTCGACCTCGGAGACCGCGCCGGTGGCCAAGAGCGGTTTGGTGCGGCTCAGCTCCTGCTGGTTCAGGTCCAGCGTGCGTTCGGCCGAGGCCTTGCGCGAGCGCATCTCGCTCAACTCCTGCTGGCGCTGCGCGAGCTGCTGCTCGTTGATGGAAACCATCGTGTTGAGCTCGGACAGGCGCGTCTCGTACAGGCGGCGCTCCTCGTCGACGATGCGAGATTGGTCCGGGCTGCCGTCGCTGGACGGCGGCTGGAACGCGCCGCCCTCGGCGATCGCGCGCAGCCGTGCCTGGCGGGCGCGCAGCGCGAAGCCCTGGGCCGCGCTCTCGCGCACGCCGGAGGTCGCGCGGGTCTCGTCGATCTTCAGCAGCAGCTGATCCTTCTCGACGACCTGCCCCTCCTTGACCAGGATCTCGGAGACGACGCCGCCGTCCAGCGATTGCACCAGCTGCAGCTGGCGCGACGAGATCACGCGCGCGTCGCCCTTGGTGACTTCGTCGACGTGGGCGAGGCTGGCCCAGATGATCAGCAGCACGATCACGACCAGCGCAGCGCGCACGAGGATCTGCGCGCGCTGGGTGCGTGCGCGCGACATCACGTCCCCGGCCTCGAGCTCGAAGCTGCGAAAGCCGGCCGATTCGGCCTCGCCCGGGACCGACGCGAGCGCGGTCTTCAGGTGCTCCATCAGGCTGGTCGGCTTGGCCGCGGCGATCATCGGCAGGCCGCTCGGCGGGATGGGCAGTTGCTCGGGGGTGCTGCTCATCAGGCGGCCTTCACGACGCGGCCGCTGGCCAGTGCTTCCATGATGCGGTCGCGCGGGCCGTCGGCGACGATCTTGCCGCCGTCGACCACGATCACGCGCGTCACCATCGAGAGCATCGAGGTGCGGTGGGTCACGAGCACGACGGTCTTGTCCTGCGCGAACGCGGCGACGCGGCTCGTGATCTGCGATTCGGTGGAGAAGTCCATCGCGCTGGTCGGCTCGTCCAGCAGCAGCAGCGGGGCGTTGTGCAGCACCGCGCGGGCGATGCCGACGCTCTGGCGCTGGCCGCCCGAGAGCGATTCGCCGCGTTCGCCGACCGGCATGTCGAAGCCGCGCGGGTGGCGGTTCACGAGGTCGTCCAGGCCGGCGATCTCGGCAGCGGCGACGATCGCCGAATCGTCGGCGTAGGGCAGGCCGAAGGCGATGTTCTCGCGCAAGCTGCCGTAGAACAGCATCACGTCCTGCGAGACGTGGCCGAGGTTGCGGCGCACGTCGGCCGGGTCGAGCTGGCGCAGGTCGATGCCGTCGAGCAGCACCGCGCCCTCGGTCGGCTGGTACAGGCCCATGATCAGGCGCTGGATCGTCGATTTGCCCGAGCCGACGCGCCCGATCAGCGCGACGCGCTCGCCTTGCGCGATCTTGAAGCTCAGCCCGTCGAGCGCCGAATCGCCGCGGCCCGGGTAGGAAAACTTGACGTTGCGGAACTCGATGTCGCCGCGCAGCTGCGGCCGCTCGACGAAGGCCTGGCCGGCCGGGCGCTCGACCGGCTTTTCCATCAGGCGGTTCAGATTGTCCAGCGCGGTGCGCGCGCCCTGGTACTGCATCATCAGCCCGACGATCTGGCCGGCCGGCGCGAGCGCGCGCGAGGCGAGCATGCTGGAGGCGATCAGCGCGCCCATCGTCAGCTCCTTCTGGCTGATCAGATAGACGCCGATGATGATGATCGCGACCGTGACCAGCTGCGTCAGCGAGCTGGTGCTGTACATCGCCCGCGAGGACATCGCGCGCATCTTGACGTTGGTGCGCGCCAGGAAGACGTTGGCGCGCTCCCACTTCGATTGGATCACGCCCTCGGCGCCCTGTGCCTTGATCGTCTCGATGCCGGTCAGGCTCTCGATCAGCGTCGCGTTGCGTTGCGCGCTGGCCTTGTAGGTCGTCTCCGAGAGCTCGTGCAGGCGGCGCTGCTGGACGATGCCCAGGCCGAGGATGATCAAGCCCGCCACGATCACCGGCAGCACCAGCCACGGCGAGATCCAGCACATCACGAACACGAAGATCAGCGCGAACGGCAGGTCGATCAGCGCCGTCACCGTGGTCGAGGCGATGAAATCGCGCACCTGCTCGAAGCCGCGCAGGTTCGACGCGAACGAGCCGACCGATTCGGGCCGCTGCTCCAGCCGCATGCCGAGCACGCGCTCCATCAGCGTGGCGGAGATCTGCACGTCGATGCGCGCGCTCGCCTCGTCGACGAAGTGGCTGCGCAGCAGCCGCATGAAGAGGTCGCCGCCGAGCACCAGCACGACGCCGATCGCCAGCGCCCACAGCGTCTCGACCGCGTTGTTCGGCACGACGCGGTCGTAGACGTTCATCGAGAACATCGGGAACGCGAGTGCGAACAAGTTCACGAGCAGCGCGGCCCAGAGCACGTCGCGGTAGACGAAGCGCTGCTGCAGCACCGCGCCCCAGAACCAGTGGCGCGAGCGCGGCACGCTCGGCTTGTCGCCGGTCTCGGTGCGCGCGTCGAAGCGGAAATGCGGGCGCACGAACAGCACGACGCCGATGAAGCGGCTCTCCAGGTCGACGCGCGCGAGCGCGACCGTGCCCTGGCCGGTCTCGGGCAACAGCACGCTCGCCTCGCTGCGATCGGCGTTCCAGCCCATCAGCACGCAGGCCTTGTTGTCTTTCAGGATCAGCGTGACCGGCAGCGCGGCCGGGTCGATCGCGTCGAGCGCCAGGCGCTGCAGCTTGGCCGACATGCCCGCACGGGCGACGGCGCGCTCGGCGAGCTCGAGCGTCATGCGGCCATTGACCAGCGGCATCCCGGCCGACAGCGTCGCGCGCGACGCGGCCTGGCCGAACAGGCGGCAGATCTCGACCAGGCAGTCGAGCAGCGGATCCGGGTGGATCAGGTCTTCGCGCAGCCGGGTGGTCGACGGGAGGGGGGAAGCGGCGAGTTTTGCGGCGTCGACAACGGGCACGTTCATAAAAGGCAGTCAGGCATCACGCGATATCGGCACAGTGCACGTCGAATTGATCCCGGCGGCGGTCGGCAAAGTACAGCTTCAGGGTTTCGCGCACGGTGCGGAAAGCGAGCTCGTCCCACGGGATCTCGTCCTCGCGGAACAGCCTGGCCTCGATCGTCTCGGGACCTGGGGCGAATTCGGTGTCGAGCAGCCGGGCGCGAAAGAAGAAATGCACCTGGCCGACGCGGACGACGCTGAGCACCGTGAACAGGCCCTGCATCTCGAAATGCGCGCCGGCCTCTTCGTCGGTCTCGCGGGCCGCGCCCTGCTCGACGGTTTCGCCGAGCTCCATGAAGCCGGCCGGCAGCGTCCACAGGCCGTAGCGCGGCTCGATGTTGCGGCGGCACAGCAGCACCTGATCGCCCCACACCGGCACCGTGCCGACGACATTCAGCGGGTTTTCGTAGTGGATCGTGTGGCAGACGGTGCAGGTCGCGCGCTCGCGGTTGTCCTCCGGGGGCACCGAATACACCGTCGCGTTGCCGCAGACCTTGCAGTGCTTGATGCTGTGCGGGGTGAACATGGGCGCGAGTGTAGCCTCGGCATCCGCGCCTTTCGGGCCGGCGTGCGGCGGCGCGTGGCATCATTCCAGGGATGTTGTTTCAAAGGATTTCAGACATGAATTTCGTCTTCACGCCGCCCGCCACGCCCGCCGTCCCGGTTCAGGGCGCCGAGCCCGGGGCGCAGTTCCCGGTCCACCGGATCTACTGCGTCGGGCGCAACTACGTCGAGCACGCGATCGAGATGGGCCACAGCGGGCGCGAGGCGCCGTTCTTCTTCATGAAGCCGGCCGACGCGGTGCTGCCGGTGGCCGAAGGCACGGTCGGGCAGATGCACTACCCGACGCTGACCAAGAGCCTGCACCACGAGATGGAGCTGGTCGTCGCGATCGGCAAGGGCGGGCGCGACATCCCGGCCGCGAAGGCGCTCGAGCACGTCTGGGGCTACGCCGTCGGCCTGGACATGACGCGGCGCGACCTGCAGAACGACGCGAAGAAGCTCGGCCGCCCGTGGTGCATCGGGAAGGGCTTCGACGAAGCCGCGCCGATCGGCCCGATCCGCCGTGCCGCCGATTGCAAGATCGGCCCCGACACGCCGATCACCCTCGAGGTGAACGGCAAGCTGCGCCAATCGAGCACGCTGGGCAAGCTGATCTGGAGCGTCGCCGAGGTCATCGAGCACCTCTCGAAGGCTTGGGAGCTGCAGCCCGGCGACCTGATCTTCAGCGGCACGCCCGAAGGCGTCGCGGCGGTCGAGGTCGGCGACACGCTGAGCGGCAGCGTGCCCGGCGTCGGCACGCTGCAGGTGAAGATGGTCTGAGGGCGGTCTGAACCGGGGCAGGGCACTTCGCGATGCAGCTGTACAACTACTTTCGCTCTTCGGCCTCGTACCGCGTGCGCATCGCGCTCGCGCTGAAGGGGCTCGATGCCGAGCTGATCCCGATCCACCTGCTGCGCCACGAGCAGATCTCCAAGGCCTATGCGGCGCTCGCGCCGGCCAAGCTGGTGCCCTTGCTGGTCGATGACGATGGCAACCTGCTGGCCCAGTCGCTGGCCGTCATCGAGTACCTCGACGAGGTCCACCCGACGCCGTCGCTGCTGCCCGGCAGCGCGCTGACGCGCGCCCGCATCCGCGCGATCGCGCAGGACATCGCCTGCGAGATCCACCCGCTGAACAACCTGCGGGTGCTGCGCTACCTCGTGAAGGAGCTGAAGCTCAGCGAGGAGCAGAAGAACACCTGGTACCGGCACTGGGTCGCGACCGGCCTGGAGGTGGTCGAGAAGCGGCTCGCAAGCTCGGCCGAGACCGGGCGCTTTTGCGTCGGCGACACGCCGACGCTGGCCGACTGCGCGCTGGTGCCGCAGATCCACAACGCCAAGCGCCTGGATTGCCCGTTCGAGGCTTTTCCGACCGTGATGCGGGTGTTCGAGCACTGCATGACGCTCGATGCGTTCTCGACGACCCAGCCCTCGGCGTATCCCGAGGCCGCGGATGCGCCACCCTGACTGGCTGGCGCCGGACTGGGCGGTGCCCGGGGTCGGCGCGCTGATGACGACGCGCGCCGGCGGGGTCAGCGCCGCGCCGTACGAGAGCCTGAACCTGGGCATCGCGGTCGGCGACGATCCGGCCCGCGTGGCGCACAACCGCGGCGTCGTCGCGCAGGCGATCGCGGCGACACCGGTCTACCTGAAACAGGTCCACGGCCGCCGCGTGCTGCGGCTGACCCGCGCCGAGACGCGCGGCCACGCCGGCGCCGAGGCGCCGCTGCACGAGGCGGACGCGAGCGTCACGACCGAGCCCGGCATCGCCTGCGCGGTGCAGGCCGCCGATTGCCTGCCGGTGCTGTTCGCGGCGCCCGGCGCACGGGCCGTCGGTGCCGCGCATGCCGGGTGGCGCGGTCTGGCCGGCGGCGTGCTCGAGGCGACCTTGGCGGCGGTGTGCGAGGCCGCGTCCTGCGCGCCGGCGGAGGTTTCGACCTGGCTGGGCGCCTGCATCGGCCCGGCGCAATTCGAGGTCGGCGCCGATGTGCTGCAGGCCTTCGATGCGGCGGCCGGTTCGCCGCGCTTCGTGCCGCGCGCGGGGTTGAGCGGCAAATGGCTCGCCGATCTCGCCGGCCTGGCCCGCGATCGGTTGCAGGCGGCCGGCGTCCGCACCGTCGCGGGCGGGCGCTGGTGCACGGTCAACGAGGCGTCACGGTTCTTCTCGTACCGGCGCGACCGCCTCACCGGCCGCATGGCCGCCTTCATCTGGATCGAGGCCCGCTGAGGCCGCAAGCTGCTCGGCCGCCCGCCGCGCCCGCCGCCGCGCCGGGCTGAAGAATAGGTAGCCGAGGAGCGCGAGCGGCAGCAGCCCGTACAGCGCGAAGGTCAGCAGCGCACCCAGCACGCTGCCGCTGCGGCTGTTCGCCTCGACGATCGCCACCATCCCGACCACGTAGAGCCAGCCGATCGCCACCAGCAACACTAGCCTTGCTCCCTGTTGTTATATCTTATTGTGAGATTGAATGTCATAATGCAGGAAAATGGAAGCGAGTCGCGGCGTCGAGTCTGGATGTACAAACCGCCGGGACTCACGTAAAA
>DASYCA010000308.1:0-3113 GCA_036500445.1 Burkholderiaceae bacterium
GGTGATGGCGCCACAGCGCCTCGGCGATGTCGGCCATGCCCATCGGCATGCCGGGGTGGCCGGAGTTGGCGGCCTGCACCGCGTCCATCGCCAACGCGCGCAATGCGTTGGCGCAGGTCGCGCGCGAGGGCGGGTTCGTGCCCGAATTCATGTTCGTGTTCATCGCGGTGCCCGGTCAGTGGGAGAGCTGTTTCCTGCGCCGCTCGACGAGGCGCATGATCATCGGCGTGAAGATCAGCTGCATCGCCAGCTCCATTTTTCCGCCCGGCACGACCAAGGTGTTCGCGCGCGACATGAACGAGTCGTGCAGCATGCTCAGCAGGTAAGGCATGTCGATGCCTTTCGGGTCCGCGAAGCGGATCACCGCGAGGCTCTCGTCGGCGGTCGGGATCGTGCGCGCGATGAACGGATCGGAGGTGTCCACCACCGGCACGCGCTGGAAGTTGATGTGGGTGCGCGTGAACTGCGGGCAGATGTAGTGCACGTACTCGTGCATGCGGCGCAGGATCACGTCGGTCACCGCCTCGGTCGAGTAGCCGCGCGTGCTCTTGTCGCGATGGATCTTCTGGATCCACTCCAGGTTGATCACCGGCACGACGCCGATCAGCAGATCGGCCAGCCGCGCCACGTCGACCTTGCCGGTGCTCACGCCGCCGTGCAGCCCTTCGTAGAACAGCAGCTCGCTGGGCGGAAGCGGCGCCCACGGCGTGAAGGTGCCGGGCGGCTGCTCGAACGGCGCCGCCTCCTCGTCGTTGTGCAGGTACTTGCGGCTGGTGCCGCCGCCGCTTTCGGCGTAGCTCGCGAACAGCGTCTGCAGCTCTTCGAACAGGTTCGCGTCCTCGCCGAAGTGGCCGAAGTGCGGGCGGCTCTTCTTCTCGGCCTCGGCCATCGCGGCCTTCATCGCGGCGCGGTCGTAGCGGTGAAAGCTGTCGCCCTCGACGATCGCGGCGGCGACGCCTTCGCGGCGGAAGATGTTCTCGAAGGTGCGCGTCACCGAGGTGGTGCCGGCGCCGGACGATCCGGTGATCGCGATGATGGGGTGCTTGGTGGACATGGGGTGGGCTCCTCGAGCGTCGGAATGGCGTCGTAGCCGCGTCAGAACGTCGACGCGGCGAACAGCCCGCGCGTGCCGAACAGCGGCGAGTCGAAGGCCTCGGGCGGCTCATCGATGTGATAGCCCTCGATGCGCGCGACCTCCTGGCGCGCGCCGAAGATGAAGCCGATGCGCTGGTGCAGCGCCGTGGGCCGGGTCTCCATCAGCCGCGCGCGGCCGGTGCTCGCGCCGCCACCGGCCTGCTCCACCAGGAACGCGATCGGGTTCGCCTCGTAGAGCAACCTCAGCCGGCCGGCGCGCGCCGGGTCCTTGCGGTCGCGCGGGTACAGGAACACGCCGCCGCGCATCAGGATGCGGTGCGTCTCGGCCACCAGCGAGGCGATCCAGCGCATGTTGAAGTCGTCGTCGCGCGGCCCGGTCTGGCCGGCGGTGCACTCGTCGACATAGCGCTTCACCGCCGGCTCCCAGAAGCGGCTGTTCGAGGTGTTGATCGCGAACTCGCGCGTGCCCTCGGGAATCGCGAGGTTCGGGTGGCTGATGACCCATTCGCCGAGGATCGGGTCGAGCGTGAACGCGTGGGTGCCGCGCCCCAGCGTCAGCACCAGCATCGTCGAGGGGCCGTAGATCGCGTAGCCGGCGCCGACCTGTTCGGTGCCGGGCTGCAGGAAGTCCTGCACCGACGGATCCTGCCCCGGCGTCGGGGCGCGCAGGATCGAGAAGATGCTGCCGACCGCGACGTTGACGTCGATGTTGGACGAGCCGTCCAGCGGGTCGAACAGCAGCAGGTACTTGCCGCGCGCGTACTCGGGCGGCAGCGTGTACGGCGCGTCCAGCTCCTCGGACGCCATGCCGGCGAGGTGGCCGCCCCATTCGGTCGCGCGGATGAAGATGCTGTTGCTCAGCACGTCGAGCGTTTTCTGATCTTCGCCCTGGACGTTGCTCGCGCCGGCGCTGCCGAGGACGCCGGCGAGCGCGCCGAACGCGACCTTGCGCGCGATCGCCTTGCAGGCGAGCGAGACGTCGGTGATCAGCGCGTTGAGGTCGCCGGTCGCGTCGGGGTGGCGGCGGCGCTCCTCGATCAGGAACTGGGTCAGCGTGGATTTTCCTCCGGTGGGCATGCGAGTCTCCTGGGTCAATGTCCGTGGGGCGCGGCGAAGCGGGCGAGCAGCTCCTGCGGGGCGCTCAGGCGCCAGATCGGCGCGCGCGAGCGCGGCGGCGCCCGGCCGTAGCCCCAGCCGGCCCACGCGATCGCGCTGCCGGCGGCGCGCGCCGCGGCGATGTCGACCTCGGCGTCGCCGACCATCAGCATCGCGCCCGCCGCGATGCCGAGCCGGGCGGCCGCCTGCTCGATCAGCAGCGGCGCGGGCTTGCGCTGCGGCGCCGTGTCGGCCCCGTGCACCGCGCCGAAGAACGCGAGCAGCCCGGCGTGGTCGAGCACGGCGCGTGCCAGCGGCGTCGGCTTGTTGGTGACGACGACGAGCGGGTGGCGCAACGCGAGCGCCTCGACGACGTGCGCGACGCCGGCGAAGACCGCGCTGCCGGTCATCGGCGCGGCCAGCGTCGCGGCGTCGAAGCCGCGGCGCAGCCGGGCGGCGAGCGCCGGCACGTCGCCGGTGTCGGGCGGATTCGCGGCGAGCGCACGGGCGATCAGCGCGTCCGGGCCGTCGCCGATCCAGCGACGCACCGTTTTCAGGTCAAAGTGTTGCAGACCGGCCTGCGCGAGCGCGCTGTTCAGCGCGTGGGCGATGCCGCCGGCGCTGTCGACCAGCGTGCCGTCGAGGTCGAAGGCGATCGCGGCGATGGGGCTCGTCGCGCGGCTTGTCATCGCGACACCCCCGCCGCGGCGCGCAGCGCGCCGATCGCGCCGCGGTAGTCGCCGCCGGTGAAGACCGCCGAGCCGGCCACGACCGTGTCGGCGCCGGCCGCGACGACGCGGCCGATGTTGCGCGCGTTGACGCCGCCGTCGACCTCGAGCCAGATCTCGCGGCCGCTCGCGTCGATGCGGCGCCGCACCGCTTCCACCTTCGGCAGCACGCGCTCGATGAAGGCCTGGCCGCCG
>DASYCA010000309.1:0-3562 GCA_036500445.1 Burkholderiaceae bacterium
GTTCGCGTCGCTCGCCGAGGTGGTCGCGCTCGCGCAGCGCGAAGGCGTGCCGGTCAACGTCTCGCTGTCCTGCACGTTCGGCTGCCCGATGGAAGGCGAGGTCGCCGCCAGCAACGTGCTCGGCTGGGTCGACCGTTTCGCCGCATTGAAGGTGCAGGGCATCACGCTGTGCGACACGACCGGGATGGCCTACCCGCGCCAGGTGCGCGCGCTGTGCATGGCCGCGCTCGCGGCGCACCCGGGCATCGCGTTCACCGCGCACTTCCACGACACCCGCGCGATGGGCCTGCCGAACACGCTCGCGGCGATCGACGCCGGCATCCGCAGCCTGGACATGTCGCTCGGCGGCATCGGCGGCTGCCCGTACGCGCCGGGCGCGAGCGGCAACGTCGCGACCGAGGACGTCGTGCACCTGCTGGCCTGCGAAGGCTTCGCGACCGGCGTCGACCTCGACGGCCTGCTGGCGGCCGCGGCCGAGCTGCGCCGGCTGGTCCAGCACGAGCTCGCGAGCCAGCTCTGGCGCGCCGGCCCGCGCCTGACGCGCCACGAGCCGCCGCTGGACTTCCCGGAGATCAAGGCGCGCGCCCTCGCCCGCGACCTGAGCGACCCGCTCCGCTGATGCGGTAGCGGGGGCCCCGGTCGCTCAGCGCGCGTCGGCCGCCTTCTGCAGGGTCGCGATGTCGAGCTTGACCATCTGCATCATCGCCGCCATCACGCGGCCGGCTTTCGCGGCGTCCGGGTCCATCAGCAGCTTGGGCAGCATCGTCGGCGTGATCTGCCACGAGACGCCGAATTTGTCGGTCACCCAGCCGCAGGCCATCGCCTGGCCGCCGTCGAGCAGCTTGTCCCAGTAGCGGTCGACCTCGGCCTGCGTCTCGCAATTGACGACCAGCGAGATCGCCGGCGTGAACTGGTATTGCGGCCCGCCGTTCAGCGCCATGAAGGCCTGGCCGTCGAGCTCGAACGAGCAGGTCAGCAGCGAGCCCTTCGGGCCGGGGCCGACGTCGCCCCACAGCAGCGTGTCGGTCACCTTCGCGTTCGGGAAGATGCCGAGGTAGAACTTCATCGCCTGTTCGGCCTGGCCGTCGAACCACAGGCAGGGGTAGATCTTGTTCATTGCCACACTCCTTTTCTTGAACGTCAGTCTCGGGCGCTTCGGGGTTCACCGACGGCGAGCGCCCGCGCCGTCAGCAGTTCGCGCTCGCGCGCGTTGTGGGTCAGCGCCGCGGCGCGCTCGAATTCGGCGCGCGCCTCGGCATCGCGGCCGAGCCGCTCGAGCAGATCGCCGCGCACGCTCGGCAGCCAGGGATAGTTCGCCAACGCCGGCTCGCGCGCGAGGGCGTCGACGAGCTCGAGCCCGGCCTCGGGCCCGAAGGCCATGCCGACGGCGACCGCGCGGTTCAGCGCGACGACCGGCGACGGCGCGACCTGCGCGAGCACGTCGTACAGGCCGACGATCCGCGCCCAGTCGGTCTCGCCTTGCGTGCGGGCCCGGGCGTGGCAGGCGGCCAGCGCGGCCTGCAGCGCATACGGGCCGCGCGCGCCGCCGAGCGCCTCGGCACGCGCCAGCGCGGCCAGCCCGCGGCGGATCAGCAGCGCGTCCCAGCGGCTGCGGTCCTGGTCCATCAGCAGCACCGGGCGCCCCTGCGCGTCGACGCGTGCCGCGGTGCGAGAGGCCTGGATCTCCATCAGCGCGACGAGGCCCAGCACCTCGGGCTCGTCCGGCATCAGCCCGGCGACGACGCGGCCCAGGCGCAGCGCTTCGTTGCACAGCGCAGGCCGCATCCAGTCGTCGCCGGCGGTCGCCGAGTAACCCTCGTTGAACACCAGGTAGATCACCTGCAGCACCGAGCCCAGCCGCTCGGGCAGCTCGGCGGCGCGCGGCACCTCGAAGGGCACGCGCGCCTCGCTCAGGCTGCGCTTGGCCCGCACGATGCGCTGCGCGATCGTCTTCTCGGGGACCAGAAAGGCGCGCGCGATCTCGTCGGTCGTCAGCCCGCCGATCAGGCGCAAGGTCAGCCCGACGCGCGCGTCGGTCGAGAGCAGCGGGTGGCAGGCGGTGAAGACCAGGCGCAGCAGGTCGTCGCCGATGTCGTCCTCGCTCGCCTCGGCCAGCGCGTCGACGAAATCGGGCACGACGTGCGATTGCAGCGCGTCCAGGTCCAGGCCGAGCTCCTCGCGCTTGCGGGCATGCAGCGCATCCTGGCGCAGGCGGTCCAGCGCGCGGTGTTTCGCGGCCGTCATCAGCCACGCTCCCGGGTTGGCCGGCAGGCCGTCGCGGGGCCAGTGCTCGAGCGCGGACACGAGCGCGTCCTGCGCGATCTCCTCGGCCAGCCCGACGTCGCGCAGCAGCCGCGCGACGTGGGCGATGACGCGTGCCGATTCGATCCGCCAGACCGCTTCGATCGCACGATGCGTCTCGGTGGGGCTGCTCATGCGGGGTGGTGGGTTGCGGCCCGGATCGCGTCAGGCGCGGGCTTGCAGCTCGCGAAAGCGCTCGATCGGCTCGCTCGGCGCAAAGTCGTCCATCTCGAACAGCTGGCGGACCTCGATCTCGGCGTCGCGGCCCGCGCCCATCGGGTTCGGGAAGCGCCGCGCCCATTCCATCGCCTCCTCGCGGTCGCGGACCTGGATCAGCGTGTAGCCGGCGATCAGTTCCTTGGTCTCGGTGAACGGCCCGTCGACGACCTCGCGCCCGCCGGCGCGGTACTGGATCCGCCAACCCTTCGAGCTCGGTTGCAACCCGGTCCCGTCGAGCAGCACGCCGGCCTTCGCGAGCTCCTCGTGGTACCTGACCATCTCGGTCAGCAGGGGTTCTTCGGGCATCACGCCGGCTTCGCTGTCGGCGCTGGCCTTGACGATGATCATGAATCGCATGGAGGGTCTCCGGTTCGTGGCGGCGCGAATCAGCAGCGCCTGTTCACACGACGAGCGACGATCGGCTGAATCGACACGCCACCGCCCGGATCCTCGAAAAAAGGCCAGCCGGGCCGCCGCGGCCCGCTCAGGCCCAGCAGGGGCCGGTTTCGCGGACCTCGACCGTCGCCCAGGCGGCGGCCGGGCATTCGGTCGCGATCGCGATCGCCTGCTCGCGCGTCGCGACATCGAGCAGGAAGAAGCCGCCGATCATCTCCTTGGCCTCGGTGAACGGGCCATCGACGAGCTGCGGCCGGCCGCCGCGCACCTGCACGCGCACGCCGCCCGCATCACCGGCGAGCGATTCGACGCCGCGCAGCACGCCGCGTGCCTTCAGCGATTCTGCGAAATCCAGCATCTGGGCAAAGACCTTCTTGCCTTCCTCGACCCCGCGCTCGGCGCGCTGGCCCGGGGGTTCGGCGATCAACAGCATGTAGGGCATCGTGACGTCTCCTTGGCGCCCAGTTTAGAACGCCCGCGCGCCTGAGTGCACCCCCAGCCGAACCAGGGTCGGCGCCGGCGCGCCAAGGATCAGGGCTCGGCATCGCGGGCCTCCTCGCGGCGAGCCTCAGGGCGGGCCGACCAACACCCCCAGCCGGGCGCGCCAGCCGCGCGCCGCGCGCAGATCCCGCCCGAGCGCGATCCA
>DASYCA010000310.1:0-9210 GCA_036500445.1 Burkholderiaceae bacterium
GCGCGCGGGCATGTTCCGCCCCAAGCTGCGCTATGCGCACCAGGGCGGGATGAACCCGCCCGTGATCGTGGTGCACGGCAACTCGCTCGAGCACGTGACCGACGCTTACAAGCGGTTCCTGGAGGGGCGCTTCCGCGCCCATTTCAAGCTGACCGGGACGCCTCTCAGGATCGAGATGCGCTCCGGCAAGAATCCGTTCGTGGAGAAGGGCCGGTGAAGCATGGCCTTACGGTGCGTTCGCCCGATATCCCTGTGTTAAGGTTTCCCGCTCCAGAACACATCACGGAGCATGAACGTGAGCAACAAAGGGCAGCTACTACAAGACCCCTTCCTGAACCTGCTGCGCAAGGAGCACGTTCCGGTTTCGATCTACCTCGTCAACGGGATCAAGCTGCAAGGGCACATCGAGTCGTTCGACCAGTACGTCGTGTTGCTGCGCAACACGGTGACGCAAATGGTCTACAAGCACGCGATCTCGACCGTGGTCCCCGGCCGCGCGGTGAACTTCCACGCCGCGGAGCCGACCGATCCGGCCGCTTGAACACCTTGCCGCCTCTCATGACGCTGTCTCGCGACCCTTGAGTTCGACCGGTTCCACCGCTCCGAACGGAGCCGCCGCGCCCGCGCGGGCGATCTTGGTGGGGGTGGATTTCGGCCGCGGCAAGGCGTTCGACGCCACGCTCGACGAACTCGCGTTGCTGGCCGAATCGGCCGGCGACGTCGCGGTCGCGCGCGTCGTCGCGCGCCGCAAGGCGCCGGATGCGGCGCTGTTCATCGGCTCGGGCAAGGCCGACGAGATCAAGGCGCTCGTGCTCGGCCACCAGGCCGAGGCGGTGCTGTTCGACCAGGCCTTGTCGCCGGCCCAGCAGCGCAACCTCGAAAAGCACCTGGGGGTGGCCGTCGCCGACCGCACGATGCTGATCCTCGAGATCTTCGGCGAACGCGCGCAGAGCCACGAGGGCAAGCTGCAGGTCGAGCTCGCCCGGCTGCAGTACCTCTCCACCCGGCTGGTGCGGCGCTGGAGCCACCTGGAGCGCCAGAGCGGCGGCATCGGCATGCGCGGCGGCCCGGGCGAGGCGCAAATCGAGCTCGACCGCCGGATGATCGGCGAGCGCATCAAGAGCGTGAAAAAGCAGCTCGAACGCGTCAAGAAGCAGCGCAGCACGCAGCGCCGCTCGCGCGAGCGCAACCAGACCTTCCGCGTCTCGCTGGTGGGCTACACCAATGCCGGCAAGTCGACGTTGTTCAACGCGCTGGTGAACGCGCAGACCTACGCCGCCGATCAACTGTTCGCGACGCTGGACACGACGACGCGCCAGCTGTTTCTCGCCGACGCGGCCCGTTCGGCCTCGCTGTCGGACACCGTCGGCTTCATCCGCGACCTGCCGCACAAGCTGATCGAGGCCTTCGAGGCGACCTTGCAGGAGGCCAACGACGCCGATCTGCTGCTGCACGTCGTCGATTGCGCGAGCCCGGTGCTGGCCGACCAGATGACCGAGGTCCAGCGTGTGCTGACCGAGATCGGCGCGGCCAACATCCCGCAGGTGCTGGTCTGCAACAAGGTCGACCGGCTCGAGGAGACGCAGCGCCCGCGCGAAGTTCGCGATCTGCTGGAGCTCGACGGTGGCGTGCGCGTGCCGCGGGTATTCGTCAGTGCACGCACCGGCGAGGGGATGACCGAATTGCGGGCGATACTCTCGGAAGCGGTCGCCGGCACGCTCGAAGGTTTCTTGAACACCGGCGCGCCGGCCCCAGATGACATTCGCCTCGCCCACGACATGGACGAGGACGACTTCGAAGAAAGCCCGGCGGCTGTCGATCAGCCCAACGGATCTCACTATTGACGGCCAGATTGACCCGTACGACCATGCGAAACCCGACCTCCGAACCCTTTGGCCGCTCGGCAAGCCTGCCCGCGTGGCGGCGCCTGGCCGGGCTGATCCTGAGCAACGGGGGCAACGGGCCGCCCGACCTGGACGAACTCTGGCGCGATTTCAACCGCAAGCTCAGCGGCCTGTTCGGCGGCAAGGGCGGTGGCAATGCCCCGCGCGGCAGCGGCTCGGGTGACGGCGGCGGCAGCGGCCCGAATTTCCAGCCCGACATGAAAAGCGCCGGCATCGGCGCCGGCCTGATCGCCGGCGTCGTCGCGCTGATCTGGCTCGGCAGCGGCTTTTTCATCGTGCAGGCCGGCCAGCAGGCGGTCGTGACCTCGTTCGGCCGCTACAGCCACACGGCGGACGCCGGCTTCCAGTGGCGCATGCCGTACCCGTTCCAGGCCCACGAGACGGTCAACGTGACGCAACTGCGCACGGCCGAGGTCGGCCGCAACGCGGTGATCGCGGCGACCGGCTTGCGCGATTCGTCGATGCTGACGCAGGACGAGAACATCGTCGACATCCGTTTCACGGTGCAGTACCGCCTGAAGGACGCGCGCGCCTTCCTGTTCGAGAACCGCGATCCGGAGTCGGCCGTCACGCTGGCGGCCGAGTCGGCGGTGCGCGAGATCGTCGGGCGCAGCAAGATCGATTCGGTGCTGTACGAGCAGCGCGATGCGATCGCGACCGACCTCGTGAAGTCGATCCAGGGCCAGCTCGACCGGCTCAAGGCCGGCATCGTGATCGTCAACGTGAACCTGCAGAGCGTGCAGCCGCCCGAGCAGGTGCAGGCCGCGTTCGAAGACACGCTGAAGGCCGGCCAGGACGGCGACCGCCTGAAGAAGGAAGGCCTGGCCTACGCGAGCGACGTGATCCCGAAGGCGCAGGGCACGGCCGCGCGGCTGCGCGAGGAGGCCGAGGGCTACAAGTCGCGCGTGATCGCGCAGGCCGATGGCGACGCGCAGCGCTTCACGAGCGTGCTGACGGAATACCAGAAGGCGCCGACGGTGACGCGCGACCGCATGTACATCGACGCGATGCAACAGATCTATTCGAACGTCAGCAAGGTGATGGTCGACAGTCGCAACAACTCCAACCTGCTGTACCTGCCGCTGGACAAACTGCTGCAGCACTCCAACGCGGGGGTGCCGGCAAGCTCGATCGCGCCGGTGCCGGCGCCGCTGGGCAGCGATTCGCCGACCACCGGCGGCAGCTCCGACGCGCGCTCGCGCGACAACGCCCGCGGCCGCGACCGCGAGTCGCGCTGAGCATCGAGCCAGGGAACAAGAACATGAATCGCATTGCTTTGTTCGTCGCCGGCCTGTTGCTGGTGTTGATGGTGCTGGCCTCGACGCTGTTCGTGGTCGACCAGCGCCAGGTCGCGGTCGTCTATGCGCTCGGTGAGATCAAGGAAGTGATCCAGGATCCGGGGCTGAAGTGGAAGCTGCCGCCGCCGTTCCAGAACGTCGTCTTCCTGGACCGCCGCATCCAGACCATGGACAGCCCGGAGACCCGCCCGATCTTCACGGCCGAGAAGAAGAGCCTGGTGATCGACTGGCTGGTGAAATGGCGCATCACCGATCCGCGCCAGTTCATCCTGAACAACGGCTCCGACATGCGCAGCCTCGAGACGCGGCTGAGCCCGATCGTGCACGCCGCGTTCAATGAAGAGGTCACGAAGCGCACCGTCGGCGAGGTGCTCTCCAGCGCCCGCGACAAGGTCATGCAGGACGTCAAAGGCCGCCTGACCGACGAGGCGAAGTCCTTCGGCATCGAGATCCTGGACGTGCGGATCAAGCGCGTCGATTTCGTCGCCAACATCACCGACTCGATCTACAGCCGCATGCGCTCGGAGCGCCAGCAGGTCGCGAACCAGCTGCGCTCGACCGGCGGCGCCGAGGGCGAAAAGATCCGCGCCGACGCCGACCGGCAGCGCGAGGTGATCGTCGCCGAGGCTTATCGCGACGCGCAGAAGACCAAGGGCGAGGGCGACGGCAAAGCCTCGGCGACCTTCGCCGATGCGTTCGGCCACGACCCGCAGTTCGCGCAGTTCTACCTGAGCCTGGATGCCTACCGCGCGAGCTTTCGCAACAAGTCGGATGTGATCGTCGTCGACCAGAGCAGCGAGTTCTTCAAGGCGATGCGCGGCAGCACGCCCGCTGCGGCTCCGGCGGCGGCGCCGTCGGGCAGGCGCTAAGCTGCCCGTGGGCGACGCGCCCCCCGACCTGGGCGACCTGCTGCTGGGGGCGTTCGCGCTGATGCTGGTGGTCGAAGGCATCCTGCCCTTCCTGAGCCCGCCGCGCTGGCGCCGCGTGTTCGAACGCGCGCTGCGCATGAGCGACGGCCAGATCCGCTTCATTGGCCTGGGCAGCATGCTGGCCGGGCTGGTGATGCTGTGGTTCTTCCTGTCCTGAAGGCGGGCTGAGGGCCGGAACGACACCGGTACAATCTCTGTTTTAACCCCCCGGCGTTTTTTATGTCTTCTGCTTGGCTGCTGCCCGAGCACATTGCCGATGTGCTGCCCGCGCAGGCCCGACACATCGAAGAACTGCGTCGCCGGTTGACGGATGTCGCGCGCGGCTACGGCTGCGAGCTGGTGATGCCGCCGCTGCTCGAGCACCTCGAGTCGCTGCTGACCGGCGCGAATCCAGCGCTCGACCTGAAGACCTTCAAGCTGGTCGATCAGCTCAGCGGGCGCACGCTCGGCGTGCGTGCCGACAGCACGGTGCAGGTCGCGCGCATCGACGCCCACCTGCTGAACCGGATCGGGGTGACGCGCCTGTGCTACTGCGGCCCGGTGCTGCTTGCGCTGCCGTTCGGCCCGCAGGCGACGCGCGAGCCGTTGCAGTTCGGCGCCGAGATCTATGGCCATGGCGGGCTCGAGGCCGACCTCGAGGTCCAGGATCTGGCGCTCGACTGCCTGCACGCCGCCGGGTTGGGTCCTGTCACGCTGGACCTCGGCGACGCGCGCCTGGTGCGCGGCGTGCTGGCCGGCGTGATGGTCGATGGGGCGCTGCTCGGCCAGGTCTATGCGGCGCTCGCGGCCAAGGACGCGGCGGCGCTGCGCGAGATCTCGCGCGGCTTCGCGGCCGAGACGCGCGCGGCCTTGCTCGCACTGCCCGAGCTGTACGGCAACGCCGAGATCCTCGAGGTCGCACGGCGTGCGCTGCCGGACCGCCCGTTGATCCGGGCGGCGCTCGACGAGCTGCAATCGCTCGCGCGCCAGGTCGGCCAGTCGCACCCCGAGGTCGAGATCGGCTTCGACCTCGCCGACATCGGCGCGAACGGCTACTACACCGGGATGCGCTTCGCGGCCTTCGTCGCCGGCTCGCCGGACGCGGTCGCGCGCGGCGGGCGCTACGACGAGGTCGGCGCTGTGTTCGGCCGCAGCCGGCCGGCCGTGGGCTTCAGCCTCGACCTGAAGGTGCTCGCGGCGGTCGCGCCGGCCAAGCCGCTGCACGCCGCGATCCGCGCGCCCTGGGCCGGGGACGACGCGCTGCGCGCCAGCGTTCGGCGCCTGCGCGAACAGGGCGAGAGCGTGGTGCGCGTGCTGCCCGGGCACGAGCACGAGGCGCAGGAGTACGACTGCGATCGCGAGCTCGCGCTCGTCGGCGGTCAGTGGGTCGTGCGCGCGCTGTAGGCGGCGCGCAAAAGAATCATCAATCAGAAATCGATCTCCGGATCACATCGCCATGCAACAGAACAGCAGCCCCGTCAGCGGCGCAGGTCACAACGTCGTCGTCGTCGGCACCCAGTGGGGCGATGAAGGCAAGGGCAAGGTCGTCGACTGGCTGACCGACCACGCGCAGGCCGTCGTGCGCTTCCAGGGCGGCCACAACGCCGGCCACACGCTCGTGATCAAGGGCGTGAAGACGGCGCTGCAGCTGATCCCCTCGGGCATCATGCGCGACGGCGTGCCGTGCTACATCGGCAACGGCGTCGTCGTCGACCCGACCCACCTGCTGAGCGAGATCGAGCGGCTCGAGGCGATCGGGCTGGAGGTGCGCTCGCGGCTCTTCATCAGCGAGTCCTGCCCGCTGATCCTGCCGTTCCACGTCGAGGTCGACAAGGCGCGCGAGGCGCTGCGCGAGAGCAGCGGCGCCGGCAAGATCGGCACGACCGGCAAGGGCATCGGCCCGGCCTACGAGGACAAGGTCGCGCGCCGCGCACTGCGCGTGCAGGACCTGAAGCACCCGGACCGCTTCGCGAAGAAGCTCCACGTGCTGCTCGAGCTGCACAACTTCGCGCTGAGCGGCTACCTGCAGTCGACGCCGCTCGAGTTCCAGCCGATCTTCGATCACGCGATGAAGGTCGCCGAGGCGCTGAAGCCGATGATGGCCGATGTGGGCTACACGCTGCACAACGCGAACCGGGCCGGCGCGAACATCCTGTTCGAGGGCGCGCAGGGCACGCTGCTGGACATCGACCACGGCACCTACCCGTACGTCACCTCGAGCAACTGCGTCGCCGGCAACGCGGCCGCCGGTGCCGGCGTCGGGCCCGACCTGCTGCACTACATCCTGGGCATCACGAAGGCCTACACGACGCGCGTGGGCAGCGGGCCGTTCCCGACCGAGCTCGACACCGCCGTGGCCGGCAGCGTCGGCCACCACCTGTCGACGGTCGGCCAGGAGCGCGGCACCGTGACCGGCCGGCCGCGCCGCTGCGGCTGGCTCGACGCGGCGCTGCTGAAGCGCTCGATGATCATCAACGGCATCTCGGGCGTGTGCATCACCAAGCTCGACGTGCTCGACGGCCTGCCCGAGATCAAGGTCTGCGTCGGCTACGAGCTGCACGGCCGGCGCGTCGACATCCTGCCGCTGGACGCCGACGACATCGACGAGTGCGTGCCGATCTACGACACCTTCCCCGGCTGGACCGAATCGACCTTCGGCGTGACCGAGTGGGACAAGCTGCCGCTGAACGCGCGCCGCTACCTGGAACGCGTGCAGGAGTACATCGGCCGCCCGATCGACATGGTCTCGACCGGCCCGGACCGCGTGCACACGATCCTGTTGCGCCACCCGTATCAGGATTGATGCAGGACCGACGCCGGTTCGACGCTCGCGCGGCTATGCTTGCGGCAACCGCCATCTCCCCCATATCGAGGACCAAGGACCACGCATGCTGACCGACGACGGAAAACACCTGTACGTGAGCTGGGACGAGTACCACATGCTGATCGAGCGCCTGGCGCTGAAGATCGCGAGCTCGAACTGGGAGTTCGACCAGATCCTGTGCCTGGCGCGCGGCGGGATGCGGCCGGGCGACGTGCTCTCGCGCGTGTTCGACAAGCCGCTGGCGATCATGTCGACGAGCTCGTACCGCGCCGAGGCCGGCACGATCCAGGGCCGGCTGGACATGGCCAAGTACATCACGATGCCCAAGGGCGAACTGGCCGGGCGCGTGCTGCTCGTCGACGACCTGTCCGACTCGGGCGTGACCTTGCGCGCGGTCGTCGACCGGCTGCGCGGCGTGCCGTCGATCAGCGAGCTGCGCTCGGCGGTGATCTGGAACAAGGGCGTGTCGACCTACACGCCCGACTACTTCGTCGAGCTGCTGCCGACCAGCCCGTGGATCCACCAGCCGTTCGAGGAGTACGACGACATGCGGCCGGACGCGCTCGCGAAGAAGTTCGTGATTTGAGTCGTTCGGATCGCGCACCCCACAAAGCAAAAAGGCCAGCACTCGCGTGCCGGCCTCTCACCTATTCTCTATCTAACTCTTGGTGCCCAGGAAGGGACTCGAACCCCCACGGAGTTACCCGCTAGTACCTGAAACTAGTGCGTCTACCAATTCCGCCACCTGGGCATTTCAGGAAGTCTCGGACTATATCATCAACACGAACACATTGAAAACTACAAATACCATCGGGGCCGAACTCATGGCCGAAGTGGAGGGCACGGTGCAAGGGCACCGCGACGGTCACGGCTTCGTCGTGCGCGACGACCGCCAGGCCGACCTCTATCTCTCGCAGCAGGAGATGCGCGCGGTGCTGCACCGCGACCGCGTCAAGGCGCGCATCATCCGCTATGACCGCAAGGGCCGCCCGGAAGGCCGCGTGCTCGAGATCCTCGAGCGCAAGAAGGCGCCGATCATCGGCCGGCTGCTGCACGAGAGCGGCGTCTGGCTCGTCGCCCCGGAAGACAAGCGCTACGGGCAGGACATCCTGATCCCGAAGAACGCGATCGCGAACGCGACGGCCGGCCAGGTCGTCGCGATCGAGCTGACCGAATCGCCTTCGATGTACTCGCAGCCGGTCGGCCGCGTGACCGAGGTGCTCGGCGAGATCGACGACCCGGGCATGGAGATCGAGATCGCGGTGCGCAAGTACGAGGTCCCGCACCAGTTCTCGCCCGAGACGCTGGCGCAGGCCGCGACCCTGCCCGACAAGATCCGCCCGGTCGACCGCAAGGGCCGCATCGACCTGACCGACGTCGCGCTCGTGACGATCGACGGCGAGGACGCGCGCGACTTCGACGACGCGGTCTACTGCGAGCCCGCGAAGATCGGCCGCGTGAAGGCGCCGAACGGCTGGCGCCTGATCGTCGCGATCGCCGACGTCAGCCACTACGTGAAGCCGGGCGAGCCGATCGACGGCGACGCCTACGAGCGCGCGACCTCCGTCTACTTCCCGCGCCGCGTGATCCCGATGCTGCCGGAGAAGTTGTCTAACGGCCTGTGCTCGCTGAACCCGAACGAGGACCGCCTCGCGATGGTCTGCGACATGCTCGTCACGAAGGACGGCGTGATCCACGCGTACCAGTTCTTCCCGGCGGTGATCTGCTCGCACGCGCGTTTCACCTACAACGAAGTGGCCGCGATCCTCGCGAACACGCGTGGGCCGGAAGCGGCCAGGCGCCAGGAGCTGGTGCCCGACCTGCTGAACCTGCACGAGGTCTACCGCGCGTTGTTGAAAGAGCGCAACAAGCGTGGCGCGATCGACTTCGAGACCACCGAGACGCAGATCGTCTGCGACGAGAACGGGCGGATCGAGAAGATCGTGCCGCGCACCCGAACCGACGCGCACAAGCTGATCGAAGAAGCGATGCTCGCGGCCAACGTCTGCTCGGCCGATTTCATCGCGTTGTCCAAGCATTCGTCGCTGTACCGCGTGCACGAAGGGCCGACGCCGGAGAAGAAGACGCTGCTGCAGAACTACCTGCGCGCGCTCGGCCTCGGCCTGAGCATCAGCGACGACCCGAAGCCGGGCGAGTTCGCGGCGATCGCCGCGGCGACGAAGGACCGGCCCGATGCGATGCAGATCCACACGATGCTGCTGCGCTCGATGCAGCAGGCGATCTACACCGCGACGAATTCCGGCCATTTTGGACTG
>DASYCA010000311.1:0-4790 GCA_036500445.1 Burkholderiaceae bacterium
TACAACCGCGAGGCCGTGCCGGAAAAATTCGCCGAGCTCGCGCACGCGGTCGGCGTGCCTTCGGTGAGCAACTTCGTGCCCTGGCTGTCGCACCTGAAGCACCGGATCGGCATCCCGCCGGGCCTCGCCTCGGCCGGCGTCAAGCGCGAGCACTTCCCGCGGCTGGTCGAGATCGCAACGGCGGACATCTGCCACCAGACCAATCCACGCCCCTGTGAAGCGGCCGATTTCCAACGCTTCTTCACGGAGGCGTATTGATGGCCCGGCCGTTGATCATCGGCATCTCCGCGCGCATCCATCACCCGGTCGGCCCGGTCCTGAACCTCGGCGGCGTCTACCTGAAGACGCTGCACTACCTCGAGCAATCCGTCGCGCACTGGGTGCTCGCGAAGGACGTGCTCGCGGTGATGATCCCGGCGATCGAGAGCGAGGGCCTGATCCAGCGCAGCGACATGAGCCTGAGCTCGTATGCCGAACACCTGGACGGCCTGGTGCTGCAGGGCGGCGCGGACGTCGCGCCCGAGAGCTACGGCGAATCGCCGCTGACGCCGGAGTGGGCCGGCGACCGGGTGCGCGACCGCTACGAGATCGACCTGTTCAACGCCTTCGTCGCGGCGGGCAAACCGGTGATCGGCATCTGCCGCGGCTGCCAGCTGATCAACGTCGCACTCGGCGGCACCCTGTTCCAGGACATCCCGACGCAAGTCACGCAGGCAATCTCGCACCGCGATGCCGATCTGTACGAGCGCGCGCTGCATGACGTCAACCTGATCCAGGGCACGCGGCTGTCCACGCTGTACCCGACCGTGAAGCAGGCCAAGATCAACTCGATCCACCACCAGGCCGTGAAGGACCTGGGCCGCGACCTCGTGGTCGAGGCGCTCGGCGTGCCCGACGGCATCGTCGAGGCGATCCGCTGGCGCGGGCCGAGCTATGTGTTCGGGATGCAATGGCACCCGGAATTTCTTTCGCTGCAGACGCTGGACAAATCCCAGCTCGACGGTGCCCCGATCCTGACCGAATTCCTCGACACCGCACGCGCCTGCCGCGCCGCCGCCTGACCCCATCATGCTGAAGATCCACAATCCCGCGACCGGTGCGCTGATCGCCGAAGTCCCGGCGGCGAAGGCCGACCTCATCAACGAGCGCACCCGCGCCGCGCGCGCCGCGCAGCCGGCCTGGGCGGCCGAGCCGGTCGAGGCGCGGCTGCAGGTGATGCAGCGCTTTCGCGTCGCCGTCGCGGCCGAGGTCGAGACGCTCGCGGCGACGATGACGGCCGAGGTCGGCAAGCCGATCCGGCAGTCGCGCAACGAGATCAACGGCTTCCTGGGCCGCATCGATTTCTTCCTGGCCCAGGCCCAGGCGACGCTCGCGCCGCAGCAGGTCTTCGACGAGGGCGGCACGCGCGAGCTGATCAGCTTCGACCCGCTCGGCGTGATCGTCAACATCTCGGCCTGGAACTACCCGTACTTCGTCGGCGGCAACGTCTTCGTGCCGGCGCTGCTTGCCGGCAATGCGGTGCTGTACAAACCCTCCGAATTCGCGACCTTGACGGGGCTGCACATCGCCCGGCTGCTGCATGAATCGGGCGTGCCGCTGGACGTCTTCGTGCCGCTGGTCGGGCGCGGCAATGTCGGCTCGGCGCTGCTCGCGCAGGACGTCGCCGGCGTGTTCTTCACCGGCTCGTACGCGACCGGCGCGAAGATCGCGCAGACGGTGGGCTCGCGCTTCATGAAGCTGCAGCTCGAGCTCGGCGGCAAAGATCCCACCTACGTCGCCGAAGACGCCGACCCGAAGATCGCCGCCGAGTCGCTCGCCGACGGCGCGATGTACAACGCGGGCCAGAGCTGCTGCTCGGTCGAGCGCATCTACGTGCACGAGCGCATCCATGACGCCTTCGTCGCCGCGTTCGTCGCGACGGTCAAGGGCTTCAAGCTCGGCGACCCGACCCTTGAGGAGACCTACATCGGCGCGATCACGCGCGCCCCTCAGCTCGACGTGCTCGAGGCGCAGGTCGCCGACGCGACCGCCAAGGGCGCCACCCTGCGGGTCGGCGGCAAGCGCCTGCCGGGCCCGGGCAACTGGTTCGAGCCGACCGTCTTCACCGAGGTCGACCACACGATGAACCTGATGTGCGAAGAAAGCTTCGGCCCGGTCATCGGCATCCAGAAGGTCGCCGGCGATGCCGAGGCGCTCGCGCTGATGAACGACACCCGCTACGGTCTGACGGCCGGCATGTTCACGAAGGACGAGGCGAGGGCGCGCGCGCTGCTCGCCAAGGTCAACGCCGGCAGCGTCTACTGGAACTGCTGCGACCGCGTCAGCCCGCGGCTGCCGTGGTCCGGGCACGGCGATTCGGGCGTCGGGCTGACCCTGTCGACGCTGGGCATCCAGACCTTCACGCGGCCCAGGGCCTGGCATCTGCGGCAGGGGTGAGCGCGCCACGCCGATCCCGATGAACCTGCTGTTCGATTCGTTCTGGCGCGCGGCCGCCTACTGCCTGCACCCGCGCGTGATCGTGCTGTCGCTGCTGCCGCTGCTGCTGATGGCCGCGCTCGCGCTCGGCCTCGGCTACTTCTACTGGGAGTCCGCACTCGACGCGGTGCGCGCGGCCTTCGAATCCTGGTCGCTGCTGGCCGCGATGATCCACTGGCTCGACAGCATTGGCCTGGCGAACCTGAAGACGGTGCTGGCGCCGCTCGTCGTCGTGTTCCTGAGCACGCCGGTGATCGTCGTGCTCGCGCTGCTGATGGTCGCCGCCTTCATGACGCCGTCGATGCTCGGGCTGGTCGCGAAGCGGCGCTTCTCCGCGCTCGAGCGCAAGCATGGCGGCTCCTTCCTCGGCAGCAGCCTGGGCGCGCTGTGGGCGACCGGCGCGGCGCTGGCCGCGATGGCGCTGTCGATCCCGCTCTGGTTCGTGCCGCCGCTGGTGCTCGTGATCCCGCCGCTGATCTGGGGCTGGCTGACCTACCGCGTGATGAGCTACGACGTGCTCGCCGAACACGCGAGCACCGAGGAACGGCACACGCTGGTGCGGCGCCACCGCCTGATGCTGCTCGGCATGGGCGTGCTGACGGGCTACCTCGGCGCGGCGCCGTCGCTGGTCTGGGCCTCCGGTGCGATCGCGATCGTGTTCGCGCCGGTGCTGGTGCCGATCGCGGTCTGGATCTACACGCTGGTGTTCGCGTTCTCGGCGCTGTGGTTCTCGCATTTCGCGCTCGCGTCGCTGCAGGCGCTGCGGCGCGAGCGCGAGACCACCGGCCTCGACCAGGGGCTGCCGCCCGTCATCCCGCTGCCGCCCGCTGCCGCGGCCAGCGCTCCCCATTCCATCGGCAACTCCACGGGCATTCCGCCATGAACATCGGCATCCTCATCGTCGGCGACGAAATCCTCTCCGGCAAGCGCGCCGACAAGCACCTGCCCAAGCTGATCGAGCTGCTGAGCGCGCGCGGCCTGGCCTTGAGCTGGGCGCGTTATGTCGGCGACGATCCGGCGCGCATCACCCGCGACCTGAAGGACGCGTTCGCCTCCGGCGACCTGGTGTTCTCCTGCGGCGGCATCGGCGCGACGCCGGACGACCACACCCGCCAGTGCGCCGCCGCGGCGCTCGGCGTCCCGCTCGCGCTGCACCCGCTGGCGCGCGAGCTGATCCTGGAGCGCATGCGCGACACCGCCGCGGAGCAGGGCACCCCGTACGAGCCGGACCGGCCCGACAACGTGCACCGGCTCAACATGGGCGTGTTCCCCGAGGGGGCGAGCATCATCCCGAACCCGTACAACAAGATCGCCGGCTTCACGCTCGGCTCGGTCCATTTCGTGCCGGGCTTCCCGGTGATGGCCTGGCCGATGATGGCGTGGGTGCTGGACACCCACTATCGCCACCTGCACGGCCTGGGTGCGCAGCCCGAGAAGTCGGTGATCGTGTTCGGTGCGATGGAGGCCACGCTGACGCCGCTGATGGAGCGCATCGAGGCCGCCTTCGCCGGCATCAAGGTCTTCAGCCTGCCCAGCGTCGATCACCCGCAGTACGGGCGCCACATCGAGCTCGGCGTGAAGGGCGACGCTTCCCGGCTGGCGGCCGCGTATCGGATGCTGCTCGACGGCTTGCAGGGCCATGGCGCGAAGCTGGGCCCCGAAATGGTGCGATAAGATGCCCGTTCACGGTGCGCGGTTGCATGCCGCAGTGTGGGGCGGGTCGCCGTCATGATCCAGGCCCAGGCATGCTTTCTGCTAACTTTCCGTGAGCGTTTTTTGGGCGATTTTTCAGCCCTTTTGACGGCCGGTTTCCAGACCTCACCCTCGAACAAGCATTCCACCAGGAGTTTTCTAAATGGCCAGCAAGACCGTTGCCGACGTGATGAAAATCGTGAAGGAAAGCGAAGTCAAGTTCATTGACTTCCGCTTCACCGACACCCGCGGCAAAGAGCAGCACGTCACCGTGCCGGTGTCCGCATTCGACGAAGACAAGTTCACGTCGGGGCACGCCTTCGACGGTTCTTCGATCGCCGGCTGGAAGGGCATCGAAGCATCGGACATGCAGCTCATGCCCGACCCGAACACCGCCAACATCGACCCGTTCTTCGAAGAGCCGACGCTGATCCTGACCTGCGACGTGGTCGAGCCGGGTGACGGCAAGCCTTACGAGCGCGACCCGCGCTCGCTGGCCAAGCGCGCCGAAGCCTACATGAAGGCCTCGGGCCTGGGCGACACCGCGTTCTTCGGCCCGGAACCCGAATTCTTCGTGTTCGACAGCGTCCGCTGGGCCAACGACATGTCCGGGTGCTTCTCGA
>DASYCA010000312.1:0-5081 GCA_036500445.1 Burkholderiaceae bacterium
CCGCAGGAGACCCCCGCGTCGCCCCGACGACGATCCACCCCGTGATCGCGGGGCCATCAACGCACGCCGCTGCGGCGACTACCAATCGACCCGCCCCCGGCAACCGCCACAATCGCGCCCATGCCCATGACCCCACCACGAGAACCCGCGCGCGAATGAAGAAGGGCTTCTACACGATCATGTCGGCGCAGTTCTTCAGCTCGCTGGCCGATAACGCGTTGCTCGTGGCGGCGGTCGAGATGCTCAGGACGACCAACGCGCCGTCGTGGAACATCCCGGCGCTGGGGCCGATGTTCGCGCTGTTCTATGTGATCCTCGCACCGTTCCTGGGCGCGTTCGCCGACGCCGTGCCGAAGGGCCGGGTGATGTTCTTCGCCAACGGTGTCAAGGTCATCGGCTGCCTGATGATGCTGCTCGGCAGCCACCCGCTGGTCGCCTACGCCGTCGTCGGGCTGGGCGCGGCCGCGTATTCGCCGGCCAAGTACGGCATCCTGACCGAGTTGCTGCCGAATTCGCAGCTCGTCAAGGCGAACGGCTGGATCGAGGGGCTGACGATCATGTCGATCATCCTGGGCATCGGCCTGGGCGGGCAGCTGATCGGCCCGGTCGTCTCGCGCCAGCTGCTCGCACTCGACCTGCCGTTCATCGACACCGGCATCCGCACCGCGCCCGAGTCGGCGATCGCGGCGATCGTCGCGCTGTACGTGATCGCCGGCCTGTTCAACTTGCGCATCCCGCGCACCGAGGCGCCGCTGCAGCCGTTCGCGCACGGCGTGCTTGGGCTGATGCGCGACTTCTCCAGCTGCAACGCGCGGCTGTGGACCGACAAGCTCGGCCAGATCTCGCTCGCGACGACGACGATGTTCTGGGGCTCGACGGCCAACCTGCGCATCATCATCTTCGCCTGGGCGACCGCGGCGCTCGGCTACACGACGCAGCAGGCGAGCTCGCTGATCGGGGTCGTCGTGATCGGCACTGCGGCCGGCGCGATCTTCGCGTCGGCGAAGATGCGGCTCGACCAGGCCCCCGCCACGATCCCGCTGGGCGTTGGCCTGGGCGTGCTCGTGATCGGGCTCAACGTGATCACCAACGTCTGGGTCGCCGCGCCCTTCCTGGTGCTGCTCGGCGCGCTCGGCGGTTTCATGGTCGTGCCGATGAACGCGCTGCTGCAGCACCGCGGCGCCAACCTGATGGGCGCCGGCCGCTCGATCGCGGTGCAGAACTTCAACGAGCAGGCCTGCATCCTCGGCCTCGGCGCGTTCTACACGGGCCTGACGAAGTTCGGCCTGTCGGCATTCACCGCGATCGCGCTGTTCGGGCTCGTGGTCGCCGGCGTGATGGTGCTGATCTACCGCTGGCACCAGAACAACCTGAAGAACCACCGCGAAGAGCTGGATCACCTGCTCGCGTTCGCGCGCAGCGACAAGCACTGACCGCGCAGCGGCTATTTGAAAAGCGGGTCGACGTCGCGCAGCGCGGCGAGGAATTCGGCTTCGATCAGCGGCTTGTTCAGGAACGCATCGCAGCCCGCGAGCGAGCCGCGCACGCGGTGGGACGAGCCGGCCTGGCCGGTCGTGATCACGATCGCCGGCGCGATCCCGTTGGCGTGCTCGCCCTGGTGCTTGACGGCCTGGCACAGCGCGAGGCCGTCGACGACGGTGTCGGGGCCGAACGCGAGTTCGATGAAGACGATCGAGAACGCCTGCTGGCGGATCAGCGCGAGCGCGCGTTCGCCGGTGTCCACCGCCTGCGCGTCGTAGCCCAGCGCCTGCAGCCGCTGCAGCAGGAACTTGCGCGCGATCGGCGAGGCGTCCACGACCAACACCGGCCGGCCCTCGCCGCCGCGGCGCATGCCGCGGGCGGTGCGGTAGGCCTTGCGTTCGGCCGGCGTCGCGCCGGGGGCATCGGCCGGTGTGCCAAGGTCGTCCAACAGCAGGTCGACCTCGCCATGCGTGTCGAACGGCACCGCGAGCGGATCGAGCGAGGTCGGCGGCGAGGTTTTGGCGGATGTCGGCATGCGGGCGGTGTTCGGGCGCGCAAATGCGCAGCCGGGTGATGGTCGCCGGGCGGCCTGCTCGGCGTCAAGGAGGGCGCCGGGCGGCGGCGGCGCGCGGCGGTACGATTGCACACCACCGCCTGCTGCGAGAACCTCATGACGAGCACGAACCCCAGCGCCTACGACTTCGAGGCGACTTCGATCGAGGGCCGCGCCACCCGGCTCGCGGACCAGCGCGGCAAGGTCCTGTTGATCGTCAACACCGCGAGCGCCTGCGGCTTCACGCCGCAGTTCGGCGGCCTGCAGGCGCTGTGGGAGCGTTATCGCGACCAGGGCCTGGTCGTGCTCGGCTTCCCGAGCAACGAGTTCGGCGGCCAGGACCCGGGCAGCGACGGCGAGATCGCGTCCTTCTGCCAGCTGAATTACGACGTCAGCTTCCCGATGATGAGCAAGGTCAAGGTCAACGGCGCGGACGCGCACCCGCTGTGGAAATGGCTGACCGCCGAGGCGCCGGGCATCCTCGGCACCAAGGGCATCAAGTGGAACTTCACCAAGTTCCTGGTCGGCCGCGACGGCCAGGTCGTCAAGCGCTACGCGCCGACCGACAAGCCCGATTCGATCCGCGCCGACATCGAGGCCGCGCTCGCCGCCTGAAGCGCAGGACAATTCCCCACCGCACCACGAGACACCACCCATGTTCGAGCACATCCCCCCCTTCGCCGGCGACCCGATCCTGAGCCTCAACGAGGATTTCCAGAAGGACCCGCGGCCGGCCAAGATCAACCTGTCGATCGGCATCTATTTCGACGACGCCGGCCGCATCCCGGTGATGGACTCGGTCAAGCGCGCCGAGCAGCAGGTCGTCGCGCGCGGCGGGCCCAAGCCCTACCTGCCGATCGAAGGGGCGGCGAATTTTCGCGGCGCGGTGCAACAGCTGCTGTTCGGGCCCGGGCACGAGGCCGTCACCTCGGGCCGCGTCGCGACGATCCAGTCGGTCGGCTCCAGCGGCGGGCTGAAGGTCGGCGCCGATTTCATCGCGACCTACTTCCCCGGCAGCCAGGTCTGGGTCAGCGACCCGACCTGGGACAACCACCGCTCGATGTTCGAAGGCGCGGGCCTGACGGTCAACACCTACCCGTACTACGACGCGGCGACCGGCGGCCTGAAGTTCGAGCAGATGCTCACGACCTTGCGCGGGCTGCCGGCCAGGAGCATCGTGCTGCTGCACGCCTGCTGCCACAACCCGACCGGCGTCGACCTGACGCGCGCGCAGTGGGACACGCTGATCCCGGTGCTGCGCGAGCGCGAGCTGCTGCCCTACCTCGACCTGGCGTATCAGGGCTTCGGCGACGGCATCGAGGCCGATGCCTACGCGGCGCGTGCGCTGGCGAGCGCCGGCGTGAGCTTCTTCATCGCGAACTCGTTCTCGAAGAGCATGAGCGTGTACGGCGAGCGCTGCGGCGCGCTCAGCGTGGTGTGCCCGGATGCGCGGCAGGCCGGGCTGGTGCTCGGGCAGCTGAAATTCACGATCCGGCGCAACTACTCGAGCCCGCCGATCCACGGCGGCCAGATCGTCGCCACGGTGCTGACGGAACCCGAGCTGCGGCGCAGCTGGGAGCTCGAGCTCGGCGCGATGCGCGAGCGAATCCTGGCGATGCGCAAGGCGCTGCACGGCGTGCTGCAGACCAAGGTGCCGGGCCGCAATTTTGATTATTTCCTGACGCAGCGCGGGATGTTCAGCTACACGGGCCTCTCGCCCGCCCAGGTCGACACGCTGCGCGAGACGCACGGCCTTTACATGGTGCGCTCGGGGCGCATTTGCGTCGCAGGGCTGAACCGCTCGAACGTCGAGGCGACGGCGGTTGCGATCGCAGCGGTGCTGGCCGGCTAAGCGTTGACCGAGGACATGCCGAACCAGCGTTCGGCGTGCAACGCGAGGCCGGTCGCGACGCTCGCGAAGCGGTCGCCGCGGGCGATCTGCGCGGCCGGGAAGGCGGCGGCGATGCGGCTGGCGAGCAATCGCAGCCCGGTCGAGCCGCCGGTGAAGTAGAGCGCGTCGACCTGCTCGGGGTTCAGCCCGGCCTGCCGGACCGTCGCGCGGGCGGCCTCGACGATGCGTTCGATGTCGGCCTCGATCGCCTGCACCGCGTCGCGCTCGCTGAGGTCGACGCCCAGGCGGTGCTCGGTGTGGCTCAGGTCGATGCGGGTGTTGCCGCCGTCGGCGACCGCGATCTTCGCGGCTTCGGCGCGCGCCGCGAGCTCGTGGCCGAGGCGTTCGTCGATCACGATCATCAGGCGCTCGTAGTGGCGCGGGTTGCCGTAGAAGCCGCGCATGCTGCGCAGCTCGGCGAGGCGGCCCGGGCCGTAGACGGTGTTGATCAGGTGCCAGGTCGCGAGGTCGAAATAGACCCCGCTGGGCACCTCGCGCGCCGGCGCGCCGGCGACACTCGGCCCCTTCGCGCCGAAGCCGTACTCGGGCAGGATCGCGGCGAGCTCGACCCGGCGGTCGAAGTCGGTGCCGGCGACGTGCACGCCGTGGTTCGCGAGGATGTCGCTCTTGCGCTCGCGCTTGGCCGCGTGCTGCGGGCCGACGCGCACGACGGAGAAGTCCGAGGTGCCGCCGCCGATGTCGGCCACCAGCACGATTTGTTCGCGATCGATCGTGCGTTCGTAGTCGAACGCCGCTGCGATCGGCTCGTATTGAAAACTGATCTCGTCGAAGCCGACCTGGCGCGCGGCGTTCTCGAGCGCGGCCTGCGCCTGGGCGTCGCGGGCCGGATCGTCGTCGACGAAGAAGACCGGCCGGCCGAGCACCGCGTGGCGCACCGCGGCGCCGGTCTGCCGCTCGGCGCTGCGCTTCAGGTGCAACAGGTACCCGGCGACGATGTCGAGGTACTTCGCGCCGCGGCCGCCGCCGACGTCGGTGGTCTGGTCGATCAGCGGGCTGCCGAGGATGCTTTTCATCGAACGCATCAGCCTGCCGTCCAGGCCGTCGACATAGGCGGCGACGGCGGCGCGGCCAAAGGCGCGCGGCGGGCCGTCGAGCTCGGGGCCGGCCTTGGGATCTTCCGCAAAGTAGAAGACC
>DASYCA010000313.1:0-13458 GCA_036500445.1 Burkholderiaceae bacterium
GCGAAGAACTCGACCGCTTCGTCCACCTCCATCGTCAGGACGTCGCCGATGCTCTTGCCGCGCCAGCTGACCGCCAGCGTCTCGGGGTTGAAACGCGCGCCGTGGCAGACGTCGCAGGGCACCTTCACGTCGGGCAGGAAGCTCATCTCGATCGTGCGCACGCCCTGCCCTTCGCAGCCGGCGCAGCGGCCCTCGCCGGTGTTGAAGCTGAAGCGGCCCGGCGCGTACGCGCGGGCGCGGGCCTCGAGCGTGTCGGCGAAGAGCTTGCGGATCGTGTCCCAGAAGCCGATGTAGGTGGCGGGGCAGGAGCGCGGGGTCTTGCCGATCGGCGTCTGGTCGACCTCGAGCACGCGGTCGATGAAGCCCCAGCCGTCGATCGACGCGCAACCCTGCCAGTTCGGACGGCCGCCGCGGGTGTTGATGAACTGCAGGTTCGCGAGCAGCACGTCGCGTGCGAGCGTGGATTTTCCGGAGCCGCTGACGCCGGTCACGGCGACCAGGCGTTTCAGCGGGATGTCGACGGTGACGTTGCGCAGGTTGTGCTTGGACGCGTCGCGCACCGTCAGCAGGCGGTTCGCCTCGCTTTCCTTGCGCACCGTCTTCGCGGTCACCGCCTCGATCGCGCGGCGCGCCTGCAGCGGGTGCACGAGCGGGTTCGCGAGCAGCCGGCCGGTGACGGAATTCGGGTTGCTCGAGATCTCGCTCGCGCTGCCCTGGGCGACCAGCGTGCCGCCGCGCTTGCCGGCGCCCGGGCCGATGTCGATGATGTGGTCGGCGCGGCGGATGGTGTCCTCGTCGTGCTCGACGACGACCAGCGTGTTGCCCTTGTCGCTGAGCGTCTGGAGCGCGTTCAGCAGCACCTGGTTGTCGCGCGGGTGCAGCCCGATCGTCGGCTCGTCCAGCACGTAGCAGACGCCTTGCAGGTTGCTGCCGAGCTGCGCCGCGAGGCGGATGCGCTGGGCCTCGCCGCCGCTCAGGGTCGGCGCGGCGCGGTCCAGCGTCAGGTAGCCGAGGCCGACCTCCTCGAGGAATTCCAGGCGGCTCTTGATCTCGCTGACGACGTCGCGCGCGATCTCGGCGTCGCGGCCGGTCAGCGCCAGCGCGTTGACCCAGAGGTGCGCGTCGGCGACCGACCAGCGCGCGATCGCGGTGATCGATTCGGCCTCGAAAGTGACCAGGCGCGAGGCCGGGTTCAGCCGCGTGCCGGCGCAATCCGGACAGGGCTCGTCGACGACGCCCTCGACCTCTTGTTCCTCCGACGGAAAGGACTGCTCCTGGCCGCGGTTGTCGTCGTCGCGCACCGAATCGTCGTAGGCCTTGCGCTGCTCGCGCGTCAGTTTCAAACCGGTGCCGACGCAGGTCGTGCACCAGCCGTGCTTGCTGTTGTAGCTGAACATGCGCGGGTCGAGCTCGGCGTAGCTCGTGCCGCAGGTCGGGCAGGCGCGCTTGGTCGAGAAGACCTTCACGCGGCCGATGGCCTGTGCCGAGCTGCCGGCGAGCATCGCGCCGTGCAGGCCGTCGAGCGGGCTGAGCAGGTGCATCACGCCCTTGCCGAGCTCGAGCGCGTTGGCGAGCATCGCGCGCAGCGCGGGCTCGGTGTCGGGGCTGACGACGATGTCGCCGACCGGCAGTTCGAGCGTGTGCTCCTTGAAGCGGTCCAGGCGCGGCCACGGGTCGACCGGCAGGAACTCGCCGTCGACGCGCAAGTGCGAATGTCCGCGGCCCTTGGCCCATTTCGCGAGGTCGGTGTAGACGCCTTTTCGATTGACGACCAGCGGCGCGAGCAGGCCGACGTGCTGGCCCTTGTGGTCACGCAGCAGCTGCGCGGCGATGCTTTCGGCGCTCTGCGGTTTCACGGGCGAGCCGTCCTTGGTGCAGTGCTGCAGCCCGAGTTTCACGTAGAGCAGGCGCAGGAAATGCCAGACCTCGGTGGTCGTCGCGACCGTGCTCTTGCGGCCGCCGCGCGACAGGCGCTGCTCGATCGCGACCGTCGGCGGGATGCCGTAGACCGCGTCCACCTCGGGCCGGCCGGCCGGCTGCACGACGCTGCGCGCGTACGCGTTCAGCGATTCGAGGTAGCGGCGCTGGCCCTCGTTGAACAGGATGTCGAACGCGAGCGTGCTCTTGCCGGAACCGGAGACGCCGGTGACGACGCTGAACTTGCCGCGCGGGATGCTGACGTCCAGCGATTTCAGGTTGTGCTCGCGCGCATTGACGATGCGGATGTTCTCGTCCGGCGCGCGCCGTGCCTCGCGCTGTGCGCGCACCAGGTACTGCAGCGGCACGCCCTCTTCGGCCGCGACGCCGCCGTAGCCCATCGCGCGGTCGTAGTCGAGCAGCGCTTTGCCGGTGTGGGACGTCGGGTGGCGCTTCACGTCCTCCGGCGTGCCGGTGCAGACGACCAGCCCACCCGCATCCCCGCCTTCCGGGCCCATGTCGATCAGCCAATCGGCGGCGCGGATCACGTCCAGGTTGTGCTCGATCACGATGATCGAATGGCCGGCATCCAATAACTTGCGGAACGAACGCATCAGCTTCGCGATGTCGTCGAAGTGCAGCCCGGTCGTCGGCTCGTCGAACATGAACAGCGTGCCGCGTTTCGCGACCGGCTGGCGGCTCGCGGTCTGGCTCTGCGCGGTCTCGGCAAGAAAGCCCGCCAGCTTCAGGCGCTGCGCCTCGCCGCCGCTCAAGGTCGGCACCGGCTGGCCGAGCTTCACGTACTCCAGCCCGACATCGACGATCGGCTGCAGCACGCGCAGGACCTCGCGGTCGTCGCGAAACAGCTGGACGGCCTCGCTGACGGTCAGCTCCAACACGTCGGCGACGGACAGGTCGCGGACCAGGTCGCCGGGCAGGCGGCGGTCGATCTTGACGTCGAGGATCTCGGCGCGATAACGGCGGCCGTCGCAATCCGGGCAGCGCAGGTACACGTCGGAGAGGAACTGCATCTCGACGTGCTCGAACCCGGAGCCGCCGCAGGTCGGGCAGCGGCCGTTGCCGGCGTTGAAGCTGAACATTCCGGGGCCGTAGCCGCGCTGCAGCGCGAGCGGCGCCTGCGCGAACAGCTTGCGGATCTCGTCGAACGCGCCGACGTAGCTCGCGGGGTTCGAGCGCGCGGTCTTGCCGATCGGCGACTGGTCGACGAAGACCGCATCCGACAGCCAGTCGGCGCCGAGCAGGCCGTCGAACTCGCCGGGCGATTCGGTCGCCTTGCCGAAGTGCCGCTGCAGCGCGGGGAACAGCACGTCCTGCATCAGCGTGCTCTTGCCGGAGCCGGAGACGCCGGTCACGCAGACCAGGTGCAGCAGCGGGAACTCGACCGTGACGTTCTTCAGGTTGTGGTCGCGCGCGCCTTCGAGGATCAGCTTCGGCGTCTTCTCGCTCATCAGCCGCTTGATGCCCATCGTGACGTGCTTGCGCGCGCCGAGGTAGGCGCCGGTCAGCGTGTCGGCCGCGCGGATCGCGTCGGGCGTGCCGTCGAACACGATCTGGCCGCCGCGCTCGCCGGGGCCCGGCCCCATGTCGATCAGTCGGTCGGCCGCGAGCATCACGGCCGGGTCGTGTTCGACGACGACGAGCGTGTTGCCGGCGTCGCGCAGCCGGTGCATCGCCTCGATGATGCGGTTCATGTCGCGCGGGTGCAGCCCGATGCTGGGCTCGTCGAGCACGAACATCGTGTTGACCAGCGAGGTGCCGAGCGCCGTCGTCAGGTTGATGCGCTGGACCTCGCCGCCGCTCAAGGTGCGGCTCTGGCGGTCCAGGGTCAGGTAGCCGATGCCGACATCGCAGAGGTATTTCAGGCGCGTGCGGATCTCGTCCTGCAACAGCTTCAGCGCCGCGTCGAGCATCGAGCTGGGGAGGGTCAGGCGGTCGAAGAAGGTGCGGATGCGGTCGATCGGCATCAGCATCAGGTCGTGCACGGTCAAGCCGGGCAGCGCTTCGAGCCGGTCACGGGACCACTGCACGCCCTGCGGGAGAAAACGCTTGGCCGGTGCGAGCACCGAGTCGGCGTCTTCCTTCGCGCCCAGACGCCACAGCAGCGCCTCGGTTTTCAACCGCGCACCGCCGCACACATGGCACGGCGTGTAGCTTCTGTACTTCGACAGGAGCACGCGAATGTGCATCTTGTACGCCTTGCTCTCGAGGTACTCGAAGAAGCGCTTGACGCCGTACCACTGCTTGTTCCAGTTGCCCTTCCAGTTGGGCGTGCCGTTGATGACCCAATCGCGCTGGGCCTCGCTGAGCATGCTCCAGGCGGTGTCGCGCGGGATGCCGGCCTCGCCGCCGTACTTGATCAGGTCGTCCTGGCAGTCCTTCCAGGCCGGCGTCTGCATCGGCTTCACGGCGCCGTTGCGCAGCGTCTTGCGGTGGTCGGGAATGACGAGGCCGTAGTCGACCCCGATCACGCGGCCGAAGCCGCGGCAGGTCTCGCACGCCCCGTAGGCCGAATTGAAGCTGAACAGCGCGGGCTGCGGGTCGGCGTAGCGGATGTCGCTGTCGGGCGAATGCAGGCCGGTCGAGAAGCGCCAGAGATCCGGCTCGCCCTCCTCCTTCAGCACGTAGACCGTGACGCGCCCGCTGCCGCGCTTCAGTGCGGTCTCGATCGCCTCGACGGCGCGGACCTTCTCGGTGCCTTGAATCCGAAAGCGGTCGGCGACGACGTCGAGCAGCTTGCGCTCGCCGACCACGCGCTCGGCCTGCACGCGGGTGTAGCCGCTCGCGGAAAGCCATTGCTCGACCTCCGCGGCACTCGTGTTCGCCGGCAGCTCGACCGGAAACGTGAACACCAGCCGCGGGTCTTCTGCCGCGGTGCGCGCCATCAGCTCGGCATAGATCGTCTCGGGCGAATCGTGGCGCACCGGGTGGGCCGTCTGCTTGTCGAACAGCTGGGCGGCGCGCGCGAACAGCAATTTCAAATGGTCGTTCAGCTCGGTCATCGTGCCGACCGTGCTGCGCGAGCTGCGCACCGGGTTCGTCTGGTCGATCGCGATCGCCGGCGGCACGCCGTCGACGCGGTCGACCGCCGGGCGGTCCATCCGGTCGAGGAACTGGCGCGCGTAGGCGCTGAAGGTCTCGACATAGCGCCGCTGGCCCTCGGCGTACAGCGTGTCGAACACGAGGCTGGATTTGCCCGAGCCGCTGGGGCCGGTGACAACCGTCATCTCGCCGGTGCGGATGTCCAGGTCGAGGTTCTTGAGGTTGTGCTGGCGGGCGCCGCGAATGCGGATGACACCGGAAGTCATGGGGGAACTGCTTTCCTGAGCGAGCCGAACATTCTAGGGACCCGCGGGAAACCCCGTTGGTCGCGTGCGACCGGGCACGGTGCTTGCTGGGGCCTTTGGCCCACTTTCACAGGAGCTTTCATGACGGCTTGGCCCTTGAACTGCAGCGCGGCGGATGCCGCCGAGAACGTGTTCTGGCGGCGCGGCGCTTCGGCCGCGCACGCGCTGCTGATCGACTCGCTCGCGGTGCCGCTGCGGATCGAGCCGGAAACGGTGGCGCCGGCCCAGGCCGCGCCGGTGCCGTCGACCGACGCCGCGGAGACGAAGGCCTCGATCGGGCGGCGCCTGGCGCGGATGTTCGAGCGCACGGACCGGCGCTGAGCCCGGCGCCGCCGGGCGCGCTCAGGGGGTCGGCGGGCCTTCCGGCGCGCCGGCCGCGCGCTCGCGCCGGGCGCGCAGCCGGCCGACCACGCCGCTCGGAAAGTGATAGACCGACAGCACGAACAGCAGGCCGAGCCACAGCAGCCAGCGGTCCGGCGAGACGAGCTGCGACAGCACCGGCACGTTTTCGACGGCGCTCGCGCCGAGCTTCATCAGGTCCTGCAGGTAGTTCTGCGCCAGCACCAGCAGCACGCTGCCGATGACCGCGCCGTAGACCGTGCCCATGCCGCCGATCACGACGATCAGCAGCACATCCAGCATGATCTCGAACGACAGCGTCGTGTCCGGCCCGTTGTAGCGCAGCCAGATCGCGATCAGCACGCCGGCCAGCGTCGCGAACAGCGCCGACAGCACATTGCCCAGCGTCCGGTAGACGACGGTGCGGTAGCCGATCGCCTCGGCGCGGAAGTCGTTCTCGCGAATCGCCTGCAGGACCCGGCCGAACGGCGAATTGACGATGCGCAGCAACAGCAGCACCAGCACCAGCGCGACGACGAACAGCAGGTAGTAACTGACGAAGCGGCCGTCGATCGAGGCGCCGAGGAACGGATCGTCGAGGTACGAGGTGCCGGGCTGCAGCGCCTCGGGCACCTTGAAGCTCAGGCCGTCTTCGCCGCCGGTCAGGTCCGACAGCTGCGACGCGAGCGTGCCGAAGGCCGACGCGACCGCGAGCGTGATCATCGCGAAGAAGATCGCCTTCACGCGCAGGCTGAACAGCCCGATCACGAGCGACAGCAGCGCCGACAGCACGAGTGCTGCGACGACGCCGATCGCGAGCGAGCCCCAGCCCGGCCCGAGCCGGGTGCTCGCGATCGCGACGCCGTAGGCGCCGATGCCGAAGAACATCGTGTGCGCGAAGCTGACGATGCCGGTGTAGCCGAGCAGCAGGTCGAAGCTCGACGCGAGCACGATGAAGACGATGATCTTGGCCGCGACGTTCAGCGCCTTCGTGCCGGGAAAGATGAACGGCGTCAGCGCGAGCGCCAGCACGATCGCGAGCAGCACGACGCCGAGCACCCGGCTGCGCGGCCGGTCGTGCGAGAGCAGCCGGTCCAGCACGCTCATCGTTTGGCCACCGGATACAGCCCTTGCGGTCGCCACACCAGGACCGCGACCATCAGCCCGATGCTCGAGAACATCGTGAATTTGGGCGCCAGGAAGCCGACGTAGTTCGTCATCAAGCCGACCAGCAGCGCGCCGACGACGCAGCCCAGCGTCGAGCCCAGGCCGCCGATGATGATCACGATGAACAGCAGCACATTGACCTGCGCGCCGATCTGCGGCGAGACGATCTGCGCGTTCATGCCCCACAGCGTGCCGCCGAGGCCGGCCAGCGCCGAGCCGGCCGCGAACACGCCGACGAACAGGCGGCGGATGCGGTAGCCCAGGCTCTCGACCATCTCGCGGTCCTGCACGCCGGCGCGGATCAGCAGCCCGATCTTGGTTCGGTTCAGCGTGTAGAGCAGCGCGGCCAGCACGAGCAGCCCGACGACGACCGCGACGAGGCGGAATTTCTCGATCGCCGCGTCGCCGAGCAGCACCGAGCCGCGCAGCGCCTCGGGCAGCGGCAGCGGGATCTGCGCCGGGCCCCAGACGACCTTGATCAACTCCTCGCCGATGATCGCGCCGCCCAGGGTCACGAGGATCTGTTTCAGATGCTGGCCGTAGACCGGGCGCACGATCACGCGCTCGAAGCCGAGGCCGATCGCGCCGGCGGCGGCCATCGCGGCGAGCACCGAGACGAGCACGACCGCGAGGTTGGCGAGCAGGCTGGCGGCCGCGGTCCAGCCGGCGAGCAGCGCGAACACGCTGGTCGCGATGTAGGCGCCGAGCGCGATGAAGACGCTGTGGCCGAAGTTCAGCACGTCCATCAGCCCGAATACCAGGGTCAGGCCGGAGGCGGCGATGAACACGATCATCCCCATCGCGAGGCCGGCGATCGTCAGCGTCAGCCAGGTCGACGACGAGCCGACGAGCGGCCACGCGACGAGCGCGAGCGCGATCACCAGTGCGATCGGGCGCCCGTCGAAGCGGGATCTCGGGATCGCGTCGGCCGCGGTCGCCCGCGCGGTCGCCGTGTTCATGGATGCGCGGCGAGCGCGAGCCCGAGCAGCCGGTGTTGCAGCGATTCGTCGGCGGCCAGCTCGGCCATCGCACCGCGGTGCACGACGCGGCCGTTGTCCATCACCGCGACGTCGTCGCCGAGCGCCCGGGCCATCGCGAAGTTCTGCTCGACCAGCAGGATCGTCGTTTCGCTGCGTTTCAACTCGCGCAGCGCCGCGATCAGGTTCTGCACGATCGCCGGCGCCAGACCCTTGCTCGGCTCGTCGATCAGCAGCAGGCGGCGCGGCTCGATCATCGCGCGCGCGATCGCGAGCATCTGCTTCTGTCCGCCCGACAGCTTGCCGGCCGGGTAGAGCCAGAATTTCTTCAGCGCCGGGAACAGGCCGAACAGCCATTCCAGGCGCACGGTGTCGAGCGCATCGACCGTGCGTGCGCCGCGCGCGGCGAGCAGCATGTTCTCGCTGACGCTGAGGTCGGCGAAGATGCCCATGCTCTCGGGCACGTAGGCGATGCCGCGCTGCGCGATCTCGGGCGTGCCGAGCTGACCCGGCGCGCCGCCGATCGGCTCGCCGTCGAAGCCGATGCGGCCTTGCGAGGCGGCCCACAGCCCCATGATCGTGCGCAGCGTCGTCGTCTTGCCGGCGCCGTTGCGGCCGAGCAGCATCGTGACCTGGCCGGCCGGCACGTCGAGGTCGACGCCGTGCAGGATGTGGTACGCCCCGATGTGCGTGTGCACGCCGGCCAGTTGCAGCAGCGGCGCCGCCGCCGTCGTGCCGCTCATGCCGCCTCGGCCTCGGGCGCGATGCCGAGGTAGGCCTGCTGCACGATCGGCGAGGCGATCACCGCGGCCGGTTCGCCGTCGGCGACGAGCTGGCCGTTGTGCAGCACGATGATGCGGTCGGCGAGCTCGCTGACGACGTCCATCTTGTGCTCGACCAGAAGAATCGTCTTGTCGGCCTCGCGCTTGAGCGCGCGGATCAGGTCGAGGATCACCGGCACGTCGTCGACGCTCATCCCGGCGGTCGGTTCGTCGAACATGTAGACGCTCGGCTCCAGCGCGATCAGCATCGCGACCTCGAGCTTGCGCTGGTCGCCGTGCGGCAGGCTGCTGGCCGGCGCGTCGGCGCGGTCGGCGAGGCGCACGCGCTCGACGAGTTCGCGGGCGCGGTCCAGCGTCTCGCGCCGGTCGCGCCAGACCGACAGCAGGCTCAGCCCTTCATGGCGGCGCGACTGCACCGCGAGCCGGACGTTCTCGAGCACGCTGAGGTTCGGGAACAGCTGCGTCAGCTGGAACGCGCGGCCGAGGCCGCGGTGGGTGCGGGCCGAGACCGGTTCACCGGTGATGTCGTGCCCATCCAGCCAGACCGAACCCGCGCTCGCACGCAGCTGGCCCGAGATCAGGTTGAAATAGGTCGTCTTGCCCGCGCCGTTGGGCCCGACGATCGCGGTCAGCGTGCCGGGCGTGAACGCGCATGAAACACGATCGACGGCGACATGGCCGCCGAATCGGATCGTCAGGTCCCGGGTCTCGAGCACGGCCGGCGCTAGCGCTTGTTCAAGATCGGCACGTTCATCTCTTCCGGCTTGATCTCCCTGACCAACTCCGGCACGCCCCATGCGAACGCCGGATCCACCTTGATGCGGAAGTGGTACATGCTCTGCATCGCCTGGTGATCCTCCTTGCGGAAGGTCATCCTGCCCTTCGGCGTCTCGAAGCTCATCCCTTCCATCGTCCGGATCAGCTTCTCGGTGTTCGTGTCCCCGCCCGTCTTCTTCAGCGCCTCGACCAGCGCGATCCCGGCGCTCATGCCGCCCGCGGTGAAAAAGTCCGGCGGCGTCTTGAACTGCTTGTAGTGGTTCGCGACCAGCCACTCATTCGCCGGGTTCTTCGGGATGCCGAAGTAGTAATAGGTCGCCCCTTCCATGCCCGGGAACTGCTTGTACGCGGCCATCGCCGGCAGGATGTTGCCGCCGGTCGCGATCTCGATGCCGTAACGCTTCAGGTCGAGGTCGGCGATCTTGAACGGGTTGCCGGCGCCGGCCCAGACGATCCAGATCACCTTGCGGCCCGGCTTGTCCTTTAGCGCGTCGACGAGGCGCTGCGCGCCGGCGGTGAAGTCGGTCGTGTTCGCGGGCAGGTACTCCTCGTGGACGATCTTGGCCTTCTTGATCGCGTCCTTGAAGGCCTTCACGCCGTCGCGGCCGAACGCGTAGTCCTGCGCCAAGGTCGCGATGCTGGTGCCGGCCTTGTCCTGCGCGACCGCGTTGCTGATCGCGTCCTGCGAGCTGTTGCGGCCGGTGCGGAAGATGTACTTGTTCCACTTGTCGCCGGTGATCGAATCGGCGACGGCCGGCTCGACCAGCAGGATCTTCTTGTACTCCTCGGCGACCGGCAGCAGCGCCAGCGCGACGCCCGACGAGCTCGGGCCGACCGCGATGTCGGCCTTGTCGTCGCCATAGGCCGCGGCCAGCAGGCTCTTGCCGACGTCGGGCTTGCCCTGGTCGTCCTTCTCGATCACGACCAGCTTCTTGCCGTTCACCATCATCGTGCCGCCGGTCGCGTAATCGAGCCCCATCATCAGCCCGGTCTGGGTCTGCTTGCCGTAGGCCTCGAGCGGGCCGGACTTGCTGTAGACGTGGGCGATGCGGATCTCGCTTTTCGCTTGCGCGAACACGGGCGGCGGCGCCGTCAGCGTCAGTGCGAGGCCGGCGATCGCCAGGGCGGCGCGGCGGCGCGAGGTCGGGGAAGCGGTGGTCATGCGGTCATCTCCAAATGCGCGGACCCGACAGTGTGCCTTGTCCGCAACCGGCGACGAAGCGTGCAAACCAGCGACCGCGTCGGCCAGAATCGGTGCATGGCCGGATCCCTCACCTTCCACGCCCCCGACGACCACGGCGTCGCCCGCGTCGTGCTCGCGAACCCGGGCAAGCTGAACGCGATCGACATCGCGATGTGGCGCGAGCTGCGCGCGCTGTTCGAGCGCCTGCAGGCGCTGCCGCCGGCCGACGCGCCACGCGCGATCGTCGTCAGCGGCGCGGACGGCCAGTTCGCCTCGGGCGGCGACATCGCCGAGTTCGCCGGCTTTCGCTTCGACGAGGCGAGGCTGCACGAGTTTCACGAGCACGTCGTCGCACCGGGCCTGCACGCGATGCTGGGTTGCGAGATCCCGCTGTTCGCGCAGATCGACGGTGCCTGCATCGGCGGCGGGCTGGAGATCGCCGCGTGCTGCGACATCCGCGTCTGCGGCGGCGCGAGCCGCTTCGGCGCGCCGATCGCGAAGCTCGGCTTCCCGATGGCACCCGGCGAGCTGATGCTGCTGGAGCCGCTGGTCGGCGCCGCGACGCTGCGCGAGATGCTGCTCGAGGCGCGCCTGCTCGACGCGCCGCGTGCCTTGCAGCTCGGCCTCGTGCACGCCGTCGTCGCGGACGACGCGGTCGAGCTGCAGACCCTGAAGCGCGCGCGGGCCGCGGCGGCGCTGTCGCCGCAGGCCGCGCGCCTGAACAAGCGCACGCTGCGCCAGATCGCCGCCGGCGGCCCGAGCGCGGCGCAGCGCGCGGCCCATTTCTCGTACGCCGACAGCGCCGAGCACCGCGAGGGCGTGACCGCGTTCATCGAGAAGCGGCCGCCGCGTTTCCGATGACGACGCCGACCAACGCCGCGGCCACCTGCCCGCGCTGCGGCGGCGGCTTTCATTGCGGCGCGCACGACGCGGCGCCCTGCGCCTGCGCCGGCCTCCCGCTCAGCGACGCGCTGCGCGCCGAACTGCGCACGCGCTACGCCGGCTGCCTGTGCCTGGCCTGCCTCACCGAATTGGCCGGCGCCGACGCGCATGAAAAAGGCCGGCCCGGTCTCGCGACCGGCCGGCCTTGATGCAGCACGCGGGGCCGAACGATCAGTCGTTGCGGTAGATGTCCACGTCCTTGGTTTCCTTCACGAACAGCATCCCGACGACGAAGGTGATGCCCGCGAAGATGACCGGGTACCACAGGCCGCTGTACATGTTGCCGGTCTGCGCGACGATCGCGACCGCGGTGGCCGGCAGCAGGCCGCCGAACCAGCCGTTGCCGATGTGGTACGGCAGGCTCATCGAGGTGTAGCGGATGCGGGTCGGGAACAGCTCGACCAGCATCGCCGCGATCGGGCCGTAGACCATCGTCACGTAGACCACCATCAGCGCCAGGATGATGACCATCAACGGCTTGTTCATCTTCTCCGGGTCGGCCTTGGTCGGGTAGCCGTGGTCCTTCAGTGCGCCCGAGACCGCCTTCTTGAACTCGCCGTCCTTCGCCTTCAGTTCGTCGGGCGCGAGGCCCGCGGCGGCGTAGGCATCGATCGTCTTGTCGCCGATCGTGATCTTCGCCGGGCCGCTGCCGGCCACGTTGTCATAGCTCACCGAGCCGGCCGAGAGCACCTGCTTGGCGATGTCGCAGGAGCTCGTGAACTTCGCGGTGCCGACCGGGTTGAACTGGAACGAGCACTCGCCCGGATCGGCGGTGACCGTCACCTTGGAGTTGGCCTGGGCCTTCGCGAGGTCCGGGTTGGCGGCCTCGGTCAGCGCGTGGAACAGCGGGAAGTAGGTCAGCGCGGCGATCAGGCAGCCGGCCATGATGATCGGCTTGCGGCCGATCTTGTCGGACAGCTTGCCGAACACGACGAAGAACGGCGTGCCGATCAGCAGCGCGAGCGCGATCATCACGTTGGCCGTCGTGCCGTCGACCTTCAGCGAGCCGGTCAGGAAGAACAGCGTGTAGAACTGGCCCGTGTACCAGACGACCGCCTGGCCCATCGTCAGGCCGACCAGTGCGAGGATCACGATCTTCAGGTTCTTCCACTCGCCGAAGGATTCGGACAGCGGCGCCTTCGAGGTCTTGCCCTCTTCCTTCATCTTCTTGAAGGCCGGCGATTCGTTCATGCTCAGGCGGATCCACACGCTGATCCCGAGCAGCAGCACCGACACCAGGAACGGAATGCGCCAGCCCCATTCGGCGAACGCGGCCTCGCCGAGCGTCACGCGGGTCGCGACGATCACGGCGATCGACAGGAACAGCCCGAGCGTCGCAGTGGTCTGGATCCACGAGGTGAACGCGCCGCGCTTGCCCGCAGGCGCGTGCTCGGCGACGTAGGTCGCGGCACCGCCGTACTCGCCGCCGAGCGCCAGGCCCTGCAGCATGCGCAGCAGGATCAGGATCAGCGGCGCGGCGAAGCCGATCGAGCTGTAGCTGGGCAGGAAGCCGACGATGAAGGTCGACAAGCCCATGATCAGGATCGTGACCAGGAAGGTGTACTTGCGCCCGATCATGTCGCCGAGGCGCCCGAACACGAGCGCGCCGAACGGCCGCACGATGAAGCCGGCGGCGAACGCGAGCAGCGAGAAGATGTTGCGCGAGGCCGGATCGAGCGGCGTGAAGAACTGCGCCCCGATGATGCCGGCGAGCGTGCCGTAGAGGTAGAAGTCGTACCACTCGAACACCGTACCCAGACTCGACGCGAAGATGACCTTCTTCTCCGCCGCCGTCATGGGCTGGCCGACCTTCGAGCCGGCTGCCATTGCTGTTGCCATATTGACGTCTCCCGTTTTATGACGCGCGCCGCCAACTTCGGCGCCGCAGAACGTGATCCTCGTCACGCCCTCTGACCGCTGGCTTACAACGCGCAACGACTCGGGAAAACACCGAGATGCCGAATCAAGGGCGCGCCAGGCGCTCCCGTCGCGCCGGGAGCTGGTCCCAG
>DASYCA010000314.1:0-7311 GCA_036500445.1 Burkholderiaceae bacterium
GCCTTGTCGAGCGCAGCCTTAGATTCTAACCCAGTCCGCGACCACCGCTGCGCCCGGTTTGCTACGGCTTGAGCACCGCGGTGCCGCCCATGTAGGGCCGCAGCACCTCCGGCACCGTGACCGAGCCGTCGGCGTTCTGGCCGTTCTCCAGCACCGCGACGAGGGCTCGCCCGACCGCCAGGCCGGAGCCGTTCAAGGTGTGCACGAGTTCGTTCTTGCCCTGCGCGTTCTTGAAGCGCGCCTGCATGCGGCGGGCCTGGAACGCGTCCATGTTCGAGCACGAGCTGATCTCGCGGAAGGCGTTCTGCGCCGGCACCCAGACCTCCAGGTCGTAGGTCTTGGCCGAGCCGAAGCCCATGTCGCCGCTGCACAGCAGCACCACGCGGTACGGCAGCCCGAGCCTTTGCAGCACGGCCTCGGCGTGGCCGACCATCTCCTCGAGCGCCGCGTTGCTGTGCTCGGGGTGCGTGATCTGCACCATCTCCACCTTGTCGAACTGGTGCTGGCGGATCATCCCGCGGGTGTCGCGCCCGGCGCTGCCGGCCTCGCTGCGAAAGCACGGGCTGTGCGCGGTCAGCTTGATCGGCAGCTCGGCAGCGGCCAGCACCGACTCGCGCACGGTGTTCGTCAGCGAGATCTCGGAGGTCGAGATCAGGTACTGCTCCGGGTGCGATTCGTCGCCGCCGCGGCTGACCCAGAACATGTCCTCCTTGAACTTGGGCAGCTGGCCGGTGCCCTCGAGGATCTCGCGGTTGACGATGTAGGGCGTGTAGCACTCGGTGTAGCCGTGCTCGCCGGTCTGCAGGTCGAGCATGAACTGCGCGAGCGCGCGGTGCAGCCGCGCCACCGGGCCGCGCAGGAACGAGAAACGCGCACCCGAGAGCTTCGCGCCGGTGTCGAAATCCAGGCCCAGCGGCGCGCCGAGGTCGACGTGGTCGCGCACCGCGAAATCGAAGCTGCGCGGTGTGCCCCAGCGGCGCACCTCGACGTTGGCGCTCTCGTCGCTGCCGAGCGGCACGTCGTCCTGCGGCAGGTTGGGCACCGCCATCAGCATCGCCGAAAGCTCGGTCTGGATCGCCTCGAGCCGCTCGGCCGAGGCTTTCAATCCGTCGCCGATGCCGCCGACCTCGGCCATCACCGCTGCGGTGTCCTCGCCCTTGGCCTTCAGCTGGCCGATCTTCTTCGACAGGCTGTTGCGCTGCGCCTGCAGCTCCTCGGTGCGGATCTGGATCGCCTTGCGCTCGGACTCCAGCGCGCTGAAGCGATCGACGTCGAGAAACGGCTGCGGCGATTTGCGCCGTTCGAGCCGGCTGATGACGTGCGGCAGGTCTTTACGCAGCAAAGAAATGTCGAGCATGGCCTTCGGCGCGGCAACGCGCGCCGGTCAGAGTGCGGGATCGCGGATTGTATGTAGGCCGCAGCTGCGGCCCGCTCCGATGCCTCAGGCCCGTTGTGCCTGCGCCGGCCGGTTGATCGCGATCACATGCTGCTGGTGCGGGGCGACGCCCCGGGCGTCGCAGAGCACGCGGGTCGCGCAATCGGCGCAGCGGCCGCATTGGGTCGCGACGCCGAGGTCGAATTGCAGGCACTCGAGGCTGTCCGCACCGGCGGCTGCCGCCTGGCGAATCTGGCTTTCCGACACCCTTCGACACACGCAAACAATCATGTTCGTCCCGTTCGTTGACGCCATAATACTATTGCAAATCGTTCGCATTTGCAATCCTTGCCCCTGAACCCCCACCGGCGGGATTGCGGCGAAGAATGAGAGAGAATCTCATTCGCATCTTCGGTGTTCCCTCTGCCCTCATGCTTCTGAACGAACTCCCCAACGGCGCACACGCGGTGGTCGCGCGCGTCGTCGCGGCCTCCAGCGAGATGGACGAGGGCGCGCTGCGCCGCCTCGGCGAGCTCGGCTTCATCCCCGGCGAGCCGGTGCAGCTGCTGCGGCGCGGCCCGGGCGGCCGCGAGCCGCTCGCGGTGCTGATCGGCGACACGATGTTCGGCCTGCGCCTGCTCGAGGCGCAAAGCATCGAGGTGCTGACCGACCGGGTGGCCGCACCATGACGGCCGCGACGCAGACGCTGAACCCGGCCGACACCGGCGCGCCCTGGAGCGTCGCGCTGGTCGGCAACCCGAACTGCGGCAAGACGGCGCTGTTCAACCTGCTGACCGGCGCGCGCCAGAAGGTCGCGAACTACGCCGGCGTCACGGTCGAGCGCAAGGTCGGCTCGATGCGGCTGCGCGGCGGCCAGACGGTCTCGGTGATCGACCTGCCCGGCACCTACAGCCTGTCGCCGGCCACGCCCGACGAGCGGGTCACGCTCGAGGTGATCGAAGGCCGGCGCGCCGGCGAGGACGCGCCCGACGCCGTCGTCGCCGTCGTCGATGCGACCAACCTGCGCATGAACCTGCGCCTGGTGCTCGAGCTCAAGCGCCTGGGCCGCCCGATGATGGTCGCGCTGAACATGGCCGACATGGCGCGCGCGCAAGGGCTGGACATCGATGTCGCGAAGCTGAGCGCCGAGCTCGGCTGCCCGGTCGTCGAGACGGTCGCGGTCAAGCACGACGGCCACGCGCAGCTGCTCGCGCTGATCGAGCGTGAGATGGGGCGCGAGATGGCGCGCAGCGCCTCGGCCGGCGCCCCGGCCGCCGAGCCGCTCGCCAGCTACGTGCCGCGCCCGTCCGCCGAGCTGCAGCGCGAGGTGCGCCGGATTCTGGCCATCGTCGAGCCCGGCATCACCGCCGGCGCCGCCAACGCCAAGCGCTTCCACCACCGGCTCGACGCGGTCGTGATGCACCCGGTCTGGGGCCTGGCGATCCTCGCGGTCGTGCTGTTCCTGATCTTCCAGGCCGTGTTCTCGTGGGCCAACCTGCCGATGGACGCGATCAAGGCCGGGATGGACGCGCTCGGCCGGTGGACGACGACGCACATGGCCGACGGCCCGCTGCGCTCGCTGCTGGTCGACGGCGTGATCGCCGGCGCCGGCAGCGTGATCGTGTTCCTGCCCCAGATCCTGATCCTGTTCTTTTTCATCCTGGTGCTGGAAGACTCGGGCTACCTGCCGCGCGCCGCGTTCCTGCTCGACAACCTGATGGGCAAGGTGGGCCTGTCCGGCCGCGCGTTCATCCCGCTGCTGTCGAGCTTCGCCTGCGCGATCCCCGGCATCATGGCCACGCGCACGATCGCGAACTGGAAGGACCGCCTCGCGACCATCATGATCGCGCCGCTGATGACCTGCTCGGCACGGCTGCCGGTCTACGCGCTGCTGATCGGCGCGTTCGTGCCGAACCGCAGCGTCGGGCCCGTCAACCTGCGCGGGCTCACGCTGTTCGGGTTGTACGTGGCCGGCGTCGTCTCGGCGATGGCGGTCGCGTGGGTCTTCAAACGCATCTGGATCAAGAGCCGCTACCAGCCGCTGATGCTGGAGCTGCCGCCCTACCGCATGCCCGGCGTGCGCAACCTCGCGCTGGGCTTGTGGGAGCGCGCGAACATCTTCCTCGCGCGCGTCGGCGGCATCATCTTCTCGCTGATGGTGGTGCTGTGGTTCCTGTCGAGCTACCCGGCCCCGCCCCTCGGTGCGACGGGCCCGGCGATCCAGTACAGCATCGCCGGCTGGCTCGGCCAGGCCCTTCAACACGTGTTCGCGCCGATCGGCTTCAACTGGCAGATCTCGATCGCGCTGGTGCCGGGTCTGGCGGCGCGCGAGGTCGCGGTCGGCGCGCTCGGCACGGTGTACTCGATGTCGGCGGCGGGCGGCGAGGTGGCCGATGCGCTGTCGCCGATCCTTGCGAAGAGCTGGTCGCTCCCGACCGCCTATTCACTGCTCGCGTGGTACGTGTTCGCGCCGCAATGCATCTCGACGCTGGCGGTCGTGAAGCGCGAGACCAATTCGTGGCGCTATCCGATCCTGATGGCCGCCTACCTGTTCGCGCTCGCCTACGCGGCCGCGTTCGTCACCTACCGCGTCACGCTCGCCTTCACCGGCTGAGCACTGCGCCGATCGAGGAGATTCGAATCATGCAAACGCTGATCGTCGCGCTGGTCGTCGCCGCCTGTTCGGTCTACGCCGCCTGGACGTTGATGCCCGCCGCCGCGCGCCGCGCGCTCGCCACGGCAATGCTGAAGCTGCCGCTGCCGGCGCCGTTCGCGCTGAAGATGCGCAAGGCGGCGACGCTGTCGTCGGGCTGCGGCTGCGATGGCTGCGACAGCGCGCCGGTGAAATCCACCGGGCCGAAGGCGCCGCAGGTGGTGAACTTCCACCCGCGCATCAAACGCTGATCAGGTCTTGGGGGACAGCCCCATCGCCTTGTCGCCCAGGCCCTTGGGCAGCGGAAAGTGCGTCGTCTCCTCGACGCCGGCGAGCTTCCTGACCGACACGGCCCCGAGCGCGCGCAGCCGCTCGATCACCTGCTGCACCAGGATGTCGGGCGCGGACGCGCCGGCCGTCAGCCCGACGCGCGTCTTGCCCTCGAACCATTCGGCCTTCAGGTCGTCCGGCGCGTCGACCATGTAGGCGGCGGTGCCCAGGCGCTGCGCGAGCTCGCGCAGGCGGTTGCTGTTCGAGCTGGTCGGGCTGCCGACGACGATCACGACATCGACCGTCGGCGCGAGCACCTTGACCGCGTCCTGGCGGTTCTGCGTCGCATAGCAGATGTCCTGCTGCTTGGGCTCGCGCACGTTCGGGAAGCGCCGCTTCACCGCGCGCAGGATCTCGGCGGCGTCGTCGACCGACAGCGTCGTCTGCGTCACGACCGCGAGTTTTTCACTCTGCGCGACCTGCACCTGCTCGACGTCGATGACGTCTTCGACGAGGTAGATGCCCTCGTTCAGTTGGCCCATCGTGCCCTCGACCTCGGGGTGGCCCTTGTGGCCGATCATGATGAAGTCGTAGCCTTCCTTGTGCAGCTTCGCGACCTCGACGTGGACCTTCGTGACGAGCGGGCAGGTCGCATCGAACACGCTGAAGCCGCGCTGCGCGGCCTCGCGCCGCACCTCCTGCGAGACGCCGTGGGCGCTGAAGACCAGCGTCGCGCCCGGCGGCACGTCATCCAGCTCTTCGATGAAGATCGCGCCCTTGGCCTTCAGGTCATTGACGACGTAGGTGTTGTGCACGATCTCGTGGCGCACGTAGATCGGCGCGCCGAACTTCGTCAGCGCGCGCTCGACGATCTCGATCGCGCGGTCCACCCCGGCGCAAAAGCCGCGCGGCTCGGCGAGGACGATCTCCTGGAGTTCCGGATTCATCAGAGCACCCCGATCAGTTTCACTTCGAACGTGACGGGCCGGCCGGCGAGCGGGTGGTTGAAGTCGAACACCAGCACGTCGCCGATGACCTCGCGGACGACGCCGGCATAGGCACCCTGCCCGTCCGGCGTCGGGAACTGGACGACGTCGCCGACGCTGTAACGCTCGTCCGGGTCGCCGAGCTCGTCCAGCAGCGCACGCTTCACGCGCTGCAGCAGCTCGGGGTTGCGCTCGCCGAAGGCCTCGCCCGGCGCGAGCTCGAACGACTGGTGCGTGCCCTCGGGCAGGCCGATCAGGCGCGCCTCCATCGCCGGCGCGAGCTCGCCGGTCCCCAGCGACAGCGTGGCCGGCTTGTCGGCGAAGGTGTTGATCAGGTCGGCGCCATCGGGGCCGGCGAGACGGTAGTGCAAGGTCAGGAAGGACCCCGGTTGGACGTGGTTCAAATCGATTTCCGGTGCGGTGGCCCCCCAGTGTGACACCCCTAAGAGGCGGGGGTTGCGGGGCAGGCTGCCAATAGACTGAGGCACCGATTTTACGAGGCCCGCCCGCGCGGGTGACGACGCCGTGCTGAAGACCATCCCCGCCCCTGCCCGCCCGCGCGAGAAACTGCTCGCCAGCGGCGCCGTCGCGCTCGCCGACGCCGAGCTGATCGCGCTGCTGCTGCGCACCGGCCTGCCCGGGCTGTCGGTGCTGCAGCTCGCGCAGCACATGCTGGACCGCTTCGGCGGCGTCGCCGGCCTGCTGCGCGCCAGCGTCGCCGACCTGAAAGGCGTCAAAGGCCTGGGCCCGGCCAAACGCGCCGAGATCGCCGCGGTGATCGAGCTCGCGCGGCGCGCGCTGACGCAGCAGCTCGCGGTGCAACCGGTGTTCGAGCGGCCCGCCGACGTCAAGGACTATCTGAAACTGCAGCTCGGCGGGCGCGGCTTCGAGGTCTTCGCGGTGATGTTCCTGGACGCGCAGCAGCGCCTGATCAAGCTCGAGGAGATGTTCCGCGGCACCTTGACGCAGACCTCCGTCTACCCGCGCGAGATCGTCAAGCGCGCGCTCGAGCTGCACGCCGCCGCGGTCGTGCTGGCGCACAACCACCCGTCAGGCGCGGCCGAGCCCTCGCGCGCCGACGAGTACCTGACGCAGACGCTCAAAAGCGCGCTCGCGCTGGTCGACGTGCGCGTGCTCGACCACATGGTGGTCGGGCACGGGGAGCTGGTGTCGTTCGCCGAGCGCGGGCTGCTTTGAGCGTTGGGCGGCCCCTACACGTGATGCGCACGGCTGCGGGCAACCGCCTGTGCAAAGATCGAGCGCCACGCGCGCACCACGTCCGCGCTGCGCTGCACGCCGTAGTCCACGTGCGACAGCTCGCCCGCACCGCCTTCATCGAGGCCGGCACCGCGCGCGGCCAGTCGCGCCGCACCGAGCGCCGTCAGTTCGTTGAACGAAGGCACGCGCACCTTCCTTTGAAGGATGTCGCAGAGGAACTGGCAGAAATACGGGCTGTTCGTCAAACCCCCGTCGATTGACAAGGCCCCGTCGATGGCCACGTGCTCGTCGATCGCATCGACGACTTCGCCGGCGCGCAGCGCCACGCCTTCGAGCAGCGCTTGAAGAAGGTCCTCGCGCGTGGTGGCCGGCGTCATGCCGATCCACGACGCGCCGGCGCTGCGATCCCAGTGCGGGCAGGCCAGGCCGGTGAGCGCGGGCACGAACACCAGGCGCCGTGCGATCGCAGGCTCGGCGTCGAAGCGGTTCAGCTCGTCGACCGATCGCAGCATGCCGATTCTTTGCGCCCAGTCGACCGCCGCGCCCGCGCTGTAGATGCCGCCGTCCAGCGCATAGTGCACCGGCGCGGCGCCAATCTGCCAGGCGGCCGTGGGCAGCAAGCCGGCATCCTGCGCATCGACGATGGCGGTGCCGGTGGAGACCAGCGCGAAGCCGCCGGTGCCGAACGTGAACTTGGCCTGGCCCGGCGCATGGCGACCATGGCCGTAGAGGGCGGCCTGCTGGTCCACGAGCGATGCGGTCAGCGGTATTCCATCCACATCGCCGAAGTGGCCGCCGCTGGGCCGGAT
>DASYCA010000315.1:0-16765 GCA_036500445.1 Burkholderiaceae bacterium
AACCCGCAGCTCGCGTTCGACTTCGCGCAGATGCCCAACAGCGGCGTCGGCCTGGCGCGCCTCGAGTTCATCATCAACAACAACATCGGCGTGCACCCGAAGGCGATCCTCGACTACCCGAACATCGACAGCGACCTGAAGAAGGCCGTCGAGAGCGTCGCGCGCGGCCACGCATCGCCGCGGGCGTTCTACGTCGACAAGCTGACGGAGGGGATCGCGACGATCGGCGCGGCGTTCTGGCCCAAGCCGGTGATCGTGCGGTTGTCCGACTTCAAGAGCAACGAGTACCGCAAGCTGATCGGCGGCTCGCGCTACGAGCCGGAAGAAGAGAACCCGATGCTGGGCTTTCGCGGTGCCTCGCGCTACATCAGCGAGGAGTTCGGCGAGGCCTTCGCGATGGAGTGCGAGGCGCTCAAGCGCGTGCGCAACGACATGGGGCTGACCAACGTCGAGATCATGGTGCCGTTCGTGCGCACGCTGGAGCAGGCCAAGCGCGTCGTCGGCATGCTCGCCGACCGCGGCCTGAAGCGCGCCGCCAGCGGCGGCACCGACGGGCTGCGCGTGATCATGATGTGCGAGATCCCGAGCAACGCGGTGCTCGCCGAAGAGTTCCTCGAGCACTTCGACGGCATGTCGATCGGCTCGAACGACCTGACGCAGCTCTCGCTCGGCCTGGACCGCGATTCGGGCATGGAGCTGCTGGCCAAGGATTTCGACGAACGCGATCCGGCGGTCAAGTTTCTGATCTCGCGCGCGATCAAGGCCTGCCGCGCCGCCGACAAGTACGTCGGCATCTGCGGCCAGGGCCCCAGCGACCACCCGGACTTCGCGGTCTGGCTGGCCGACGAGGGCATCGGCTCGATCTCGCTGAATCCGGATTCGGTCGTCGAGACCTGGCGCCAGCTCGCGGTGCGCTGAGCCCCCCTACAACGCCAGGGCCATCAGGTCCTTGGCGTGGTAGACGCCGTCGACCCAGATCGCCCGCGGCAGGCTGCCGTAGCGTTCGAAACCGGCGCGCTCGTAGAGGCGGACCGCGGCCAGGTTGCCGGCGGTCACCGTGAGCGTCAGCATCACGAGGCCGTCGGCGGCGCGCGCCTCCTGGATGCAGGCCTCCAGCAGCCGGCGGCCGATGCCCTGGCCTTGCGCCTCGCTGCGCACCATCATCCCGATCACGTGGCCGATGTGGCGCACCTTCGCGCGCGCGTCGCGCTCGCAACTGACGGCTCCGATCAGCTCGCCGACGCGCCACGCACCGAGCGTGAACTCGCCGCCCTCGGGGCGCTGCAGCCCCAGGCGCGACAGGTAGCTGTCGGGCGAGCGCTCGGGCGCCGGGTCCGAGGTGAACGATTCGGGGTGCGCGAACAGCGCGTCGTCGCGCAGTGCCTTGTAGGCCGGCAGGTCGGCCGGGACGAGACGGCGGATCGTCGCCGGCGGCATCGGCATCGATCAGCCGCCGATGTAGTGCATCTCGACGCGCCGCTCGCCGCTCGGTGCGGCGTCGGTCTTCGAGCGCAGCTCGGAGTAGCGGTCGCCGCGGCCCTGCCAGATCAGGCCGATCGCGGCGGCGATCTGTTCGTCGCTGTAGTCGCCGCGCAGCAGCGCGCGCAGGTCGTGACCGTGGCTGGCGAACAGGCACAGGAAGAGCTTGCCTTCGGTCGACAAACGGGCCCGGTTGCAATCGCCGCAGAAGGCCTTCGTGACGCTGGAGATCACGCCGATCTCGCCGCTGCCGTCGGCGTAGCGCCAGCGCTCGGCGGTCTCGCCGAGCACCGTCGCGGTGACCGGCTCGATCGCGAAGCTGCGGGCAATGCGCGCGATGACCTCGGCCGAGGGCAGGACTTCATCCATGCGCCAGCCGTTGGTCGCGCCGACGTCCATGTACTCGATGAAGCGCAAGGTGGCGCCGCTGCCTTTGAAGTGGCGCGCCATCGGCACGATCTGGTCGTCGTTGCTGCCGCGCTTGACGACCATGTTGATCTTGACCGGCCCGAGCCCGACGCGTTGCGCCGCCTCGATGCCGGCGAGCACTTCGGCGACCGGGAAGTCGACGTCGTTCATGCGCCGGAAGGTGGGATCGTCGAGCGCGTCGAGGCTGACGGTGACGCGCTCCAGGCCGGCGTCCTTCAGCGCCTGCGCCTTGCGGGCGAGCAGCGAGCCGTTCGTCGTCAGCGTCAGGTCCAGCGGCCGGCCTTCGGGCGTGCGCAGCTCGGCCAGCATGCCGATCAGGACCTCGACGTTCTTGCGCAGCAGCGGCTCGCCGCCGGTCAGCCGGATCTTTTGCACGCCGTGCGCGACGAACAGCCGCGCGCTGCGCACCATCTCCTCGAAGCTCAACAGCGAACCGTGCGGCAAAAAGCTGTATTGCTTGTCGAAGACTTCCTTCGGCATGCAGTAGCTGCAGCGGAAGTTGCAGCGGTCGGTCACCGAGATGCGCAGGTCGCGCAGCGGCCGGCCGAGCGTGTCGCCGAGCAGGCCGGTCGGGGCCGCGAGCACGGACGGCACGCGCGGCACGCTCGCGGCGTAGCGATGGTCGGCCAACGGGATGATGACTTTCGCGGTCATGGCAGGATTGTGCCTGGGTGGCGCCGGCCCTGCGGGGGGCGCGGTCGCCGAACCCCCGGGATCAGCGGCGCGTCACTCGGCCGTGCCGGGAACCGAATTGCCGGGAACGAGCGCGGTGATCCGAGCGTTCAGCAGGCTCGCGGCGTCGGCCGCGGCGGACTGCTCCTGTGCCGATTCGGCACGCCGGCCACCGGTGAAGCGCTTGGCCCAGTACGCGAAATTCATGCTTTCGACGCGGACCTCGCCGCCCGGTTTCGGCGCGTGGATGAACTTGCCGTCACCGACATAGATGCCGACGTGCGAGAAGGTGCGTTTCAGCGTGTTGAAGAACACCAGGTCGCCGGGCTGCAGTTCGTCGCGCTTCACGGCGAGCAGGCCGGGCGCCTTGGCCTGCTGTTCGGCACGGCGCGGCAGCACCAGGCCGAGGCTGGTCTCGAAGACCTGGCGCGTGAAGCCGCTGCAGTCGAATCCGCTCTCGGCGTCGTTGCCGCCGCGGCGGTAAGGCACGCCGAGGAAATTCATCGCCGTGATCACCATGTCCGAGGCCTTGGCGCGGACGCGGTCGGCGAAGGCCGGACCGCTGGTCGTCGCGACGCTGGCGGCGGGGATCAGGCCCTTGTCGACCAGGAACTTGTCGATCGCGACGGCGGCCGAGGCGGCTGCCGCGGTCGGCGGGATCGGGGCGTAGTCGGGCGACGCGAGCGCCCCGGTGCTCAGCGCGGCCAGCAGCAAGGCGGCAGCGAGCGAGATCCGGAGGCGGGGCGAGGGCGTCAGCATGGCCCGCAGGATAGGCAAGGGCGGCGGGCGAGTCAAGCCAAAAAATTCATACGTGACAAGGGTTTGGCCTCGATTCGTGAGGTCCAGATGTAAGAATATGCGACAGCTCGAGCGGGCCCAAACGGCAATTGCTGCGAGCTTGCGCTATCGTGCAGTCATCTTGGAGGATGCAGCGATGTTCAAGGCCTTGTTGCTCGAAAAGTCGGATTCCGGCGTCCAGGCGGCGGTGAAATCGGTCGCAGGCGCCGAATTGGCGGACGGCGAGGTGCGGGTGAAGGTCGAATACTCGACCTTGAACTACAAGGATGGCCTGGCCATCACCAACAAGGGGCCGGTCGTGCGGAGCTGGCCGATGGTCGCCGGGATCGACGGCGCCGGCAGCGTGCTCGAAAGCCGCCATGCGGCCTGGAAGCCGGGCGACCGGGTGATCCACAACGGCTGGGGCGTCGGCGAGACGCGCTGGGGCTGCCTGGCCGAGCAGGCGGCGTTGCCGGGCGCTGGCCTGGTCGCGCTGCCGGCGGCGTTCACGAGCGCCCAGGCGATGGCGATCGGCACGGCCGGCTACACCGCGATGCTCAGCGTGCTGGCGCTCGAACGCCACGGCCTGAAGCCGGGCGACGGCGAGGTGCTGGTGACCGGCGCCACCGGCGGGGTCGGCAGCGTCGCGGTCGCCCTGCTCGCGAAGCTCGGCCACCGGGTCACGGCCGCGACCGGCAAGCCGAACCAGGCCGATTATCTGAAAGCGCTCGGCGCCGGCGCGGTGATCGACCGCGCCGAGCTGGCCGCGCCTGGCAAGCCGCTGCAGAAGGAGCGCTGGGCCGCGGTCGTCGATGCCGTCGGCAGCCACACGCTCGCGAACGCGCTGGCCCAGACGCGCTACGGCGGCGTCGTCACCGCCTGCGGGCTGGCGCAGGGCGCCGATTTACCGGTGACCGTGATGCCCTTCATCCTGCGCGGCGTCACGCTGGCCGGGATCGACAGCGTGATGGCGCCGATCGCGATCCGCCGCCTCGCCTGGGAGCGGCTGGCGCGCGACCTGGACGTCGCGAAGCTCGCGACGATCACCGAAGAGGTCGTGCTGGACGCGGCGATCGCGAAGGCGCATGAGTTGATGGCCGGCCGCGTGCGGGGCCGCATCGTCGTGCGGATCGCGGCATGAGCATGACGAGCGTGATGAACTACGCCGAATTCCACCACCGCTCGATCCAGGACCGCGAGGCCTTCTGGGCCGAGCAGGCCGCGCTGATCGACTGGCAGCGGCCGTTCACGCGGGTCTGCGAGCACGCCAACCCGCCGTTCGCGAACTGGTTCGTCGGCGGCACGACCAACCTGTGCCACAACGCGATCGATCGCCATCTGAAAGACCGTGCCGACCAGAACGCGCTGATCTGGGTCTCGACCGAGACCGACGAGGAGATCGTCTACAGCTTTCGCGAGCTGCATGCCGAGGTCCAACGCATGGCCGCGTGCCTGCTCGCGCTCGGCGTGAAGCAGGGTGATCGCGTGCTGATCTACATGCCGATGATCGCGCCGGCCGCGTTCGCGATGCTCGCCTGCGCGCGCATCGGGGCGATCCACAGCGTCGTGTTCGGCGGCTTCGCCAGCGGCAGCCTGGCGAGCCGGATCGACGATGCGCAGCCCAGCGTGATCGTCAGTGCCGACGCCGGCAGCCGCTCGGGCAAGGTGATCGCGTACAAGCCGCTGCTGGACGAGGCGATCCGGCTCGCGACCCACAAACCGGCCAAGGTGCTGCTGGTCGATCGCGGTCTCGCGCCGATGGCAAGAGTCGCCGGCCGCGACGAAGACTACGCCGCGTTGCGCGCGCAGCACCTGGACACGGTCGTGCCCTGCGTCTGGCTCGAGTCGACGACGCCGAGCTACACGCTCTATACCAGCGGCACGACCGGCCGGCCCAAGGGCGTGCAGCGGGACACCGGCGGCTACGCGGTCGCGCTGGCCGCGAGCATGAAGCACATCTTCCGAGGCGAGCCCGGCGAGACCTACTTCTGCACCAGCGACATCGGCTGGGTCGTCGGCCACAGCTACATCGTCTACGGCCCGCTGATCGCCGGGATGGCGACGGTCATGTACGAGGGCCTGCCGACGCGGCCGGATGGCGGCATCTGGTGGCGGCTGGTCGAGAAATACCGGATCAACCTGATGTTCAGCGCCCCGACCGCGGTGCGGGTGCTGAAGAAGCAGGACCCGGCGTATCTGAAGTCCAGCGACCTGAGCTCGCTGCGCGCGCTGTTCCTGGCCGGCGAGCCGCTGGACGAGCCGACCGCGAGCTGGATCTCGGGCGCGCTCGGCAAGCCGATCATCGACAACTACTGGCAGACCGAGTCCGGCTGGCCGATCCTGACGATCGCGAACGGCGTCGAGCCGTTGCCGAGCAAGTTCGGCAGCCCGGGCCTGGCGATGTACGGCTTCGACGTCAAGCTGATCAACGAATCGACCGGTGCCGAGATCACCGCGCCGGGCGAGAAGGGCGTGCTCGCGATCGAAGCGCCGCTGCCGCCGGGCTGCATGCAGACGGTCTGGCGCGACGACGAGCGCTTCGTGAAGACCTATTGGCGCGACATCCCGAACCGGCAGATCTACAGCACCTTCGACTGGGCCACGCGCGATGCCGACGGCTATTACTTCATCCTCGGCCGCACCGACGACGTGATCAACGTCGCCGGCCACCGGCTCGGCACGCGCGAGATCGAGGAGAGCATCTCGCGCCACCCGAACGTCGCCGAGGTCGCGGTCGTCGGCGTCGCCGACGCATTGAAAGGCCAGGCCGCGATGGCCTTCGTGATCGCGAAGGACGCGAGCGGCCTGGACGACCCGGCCGCGCGCCTGAAGCTCGAAGGCGAGATCATGAAGACGGTCGACGGCCAACTCGGCGCGCTCGCCCGCCCGGCGCGCGTGTACTTCGTCGCGCTGCTGCCGAAGACGCGCTCCGGCAAGCTGTTGCGCCGCGCGATCCAGGCCGTCTGCGAGCAGCGCGATCCGGGCGATCTGACGACCATGGACGACCCGGCCGCGCTGCAGCAGATTAAATCGTTGGTTGCACCGGCCTAGTCAGAACGACCTTCAGCAGGTCGTCTGCTTTCGGCGGGTTGCGGTCGTTCGCTGGGTCTGCCTGCGCTCGGGTCGGGACGCGGGGTCGCCGACTTCGTTCAGGGTAGAGCGTTCACTGCGTCGGCGACCCCGCATCCCGCCCCGAGAGTCGAGGCCTTTCACCCGCTCACTGCTCAGGTCGTGCGGGGCCGGCGTGATCAGCGACAGTCCGCAACCCGCCGATAGCGCGCATCGTCAGAGCACCTCCGAAGCGAAGTCCGCCAGCCGCGAGCGCTCGCCGCGTGCGAGCGTCACGTGGCCGGAGTGCGGCCAGCCCTTGAAGCGGTCGACCGCGAAGGTCAGGCCCGAGCTGCCTTCGGTCAGGTACGGCGTGTCGATCTGCGCGAGGTTGCCGAGGCAGACGATCTTCGTGCCCGGCCCGGCGCGCGTGATCAGCGTCTTCATCTGCTTCGGCGTCAGGTTCTGGGCCTCGTCGATCAGCACGAACTTGTTCAGGAAGGTGCGGCCGCGCATAAAGTTCAGCGACTTGATCTTGATCTTGCTGCGCACCAGGTCGTTGGTCGCGGCGCGGCCCCATTCGCCGGCGCCGCCGTCGGTCTTCGAAAGGACTTCGAGGTTGTCGTCGAGCGCGCCCATCCACGGGCTCATCTTTTCTTCTTCGGTGCCGGGCAGGAAGCCGATGTCCTCGCCGACCGGCACCGTCACGCGGGTCACGATGATCTCGGTGTAGCGGCGGTCGTCCATCACCTGCGACAGCCCGGCGGCCAGCGTCATCAGCGTCTTGCCGGTGCCGGCCGTGCCGGTCAGCGTGATGAAGTCGCAGTCCGGGTCCATCAGCAGGTTCAGCGCGAAGTTCTGCTCGCGGTTGCGCGCGGTCACGCCCCAGACCGCGTTCTTCTGGTGCGTGTACTCCTTCAGCGTGCGCAGCACCGCGGTCTTGCCGGTGATCTCGGTGACCTTCGCATAGAGCGACGCGGCGCCCGGCGCCTCGAGATACACGAACTGGTTGATCAACAGCACCGGGACCATCGGCCCGCTGATGCGGTAGTAGGTGAGGCCGCCTTGCTGCCAGCTCTCCATCGTCTTGCCGTGCTTGTCCCAGAAGTCCGCCGGCAGCGCCAGCACGCCGGTGTAGAGCAGGTCGCCGTCTTCGAGCGTCTTGTCGTTGAAATAGTCCTCGGCGGGCAGGCCGAGCGCACGCGCCTTGATGCGCATGTTGATGTCCTTGGACACCAGCACCACGTCGCGCCCCGGCTGCTGCTCGCGCAGCGCCTGCACGACGCCCAGGATCTGGTTGTCGGCCTTGCCCTGCGGCAGCCCGGCCGGCAGCGTGACGTTGATCAGGTTGGTCTGGAAGAACAGCTTGCCGCCGGCCTCGCGGTGGCCGGTGCGCGCCAGCGGCAGGCCCTCGGACATGCCGGACGCGTCGCGGCTGGGCATCGTCGCGGCGAGCGCGTCGAGCTCGCGGCTGACCTGGCGCGCGTTGCGCGAGACCTCGGTCATGCCGCGCTTGTGGCCGTCGAGCTCCTCGAGCGTGATCATCGGCAGGTAGATGTCGTGCTCCTCGAAGCGGAACAGCGAGGTCGGGTCGTGCATCAGCACGTTGGTGTCGAGCACGAACAAGGTCGCCGGGCCGTTGCCGCGCGGCTTGCGCGCCCGCGTCTCGGGCTGCGGCGGCTGCGGCTTGCGCAGCGGCGCCATCGCGGTCGTCGGTTGCGGCGCGGCCGGCATGGGGCGGCGCGCGTTCGCGATCGCCGTCGAGGTGGCGTCGTTCAGCTCCAGCGGCGGCGCGGCCGGCTCGGCGGCGGCACGGGTCTTGGCGGCCGGGCGACGCTGGGTTTGCGGGGCCGCTTGCGAATCGAAGTCGGCAGCGCTGAGGAGGGAGGCTCGTTTGGCAGGCGGCTTGGGCAGTGGCATGGGAGGTGATGGACGCTGGCTAGGAAACAAAAAAGCCGCGCAGACAAGGACTGTGCGGCTTGGGCTGGAGGCGCGGTGCGGAGCGTTCGAGCATGGAATCGATTATGCACATGGCCGGCGACGCCCCTGTAAGCCCTGGTGAAAGGTTAACTATCTGCCATTGACCTGAATGCCGCGGGGTCCCTGCCGAAAGAGCGACATGGCCCTACCCAACGACACGACCGCCACCGGCGCCGGCGGCGCATCGACGCCGCCGGTGCGCGTGACCCGCCGCATCGTCGCGCCGCTGGCCAAGCCGGCGAGCGCCGAGGCCGAACCGCGTCCGGCGGCGGCCTCGGCTGCGGGGCTGGCGCCCGCGGCGGCCGAGTTCGTGGCGCCGCCTGCTGCGGTGGGCGGCGACGCCGCTCCGAGCTGGAAGGTGATGGTCGTCGACGACGAGCCGGCGATGCACCAGGTGACGCGGCTCGCGCTGAACGGCGTGCAGCTGCTCGGCCGCAAGGTCCAGCTGCTGCACGCGATGAGCGGCGCGTCGGCCGGCGAGATGCTGGTGCAGAACCCGGACGTCGCGCTGATCCTGCTCGACGTCGTGATGGAAACGGACGATTCCGGCCTCGAGTTCGTCCGCCACGTGCGCCAGGACCTGGGCAACCACACGGTGCGGGTCGTGCTGCGCACCGGCCAGCCCGGCCAGGCGCCCGAGCGCCAGGTGATGATCGACTACGACATCAACGACTACAAGGAAAAGACCGAGCTGACCGCGAACCGGCTGTTCACGACCGTCGTGGCCGGCATCCGCACCTACCGCGACATCCGCACGCTGCAGCGCACCCAGGCCGGCCTCACGGCCGTGGTGGCCGCGAGCACGGCGCTGTTCGCGAAGCGCGACACGCCCGATTTCGCCACCGAGGTGCTGCGCGAGCTGGGCGAGTCGACCTTCTTCGGCGCCGGCTCGTTCCTCGAGATCCCGGCCGAGGTCGAGCAGGAATGGCTCGAGACGGGCTACGACCTGCCGCCACGGCTGCACGGGCCGAAGGCGGTCGCCGCGTCGCGTTCGGGCGACGCCGAACCGTTCGAGATGCCCGCCGGCCTGCTCGAGCAGTTGCGTGGCCGGCCCAAGCTGCTGGTCAACGAGGGGCGCCACTACGCGACCCAGCTGCGCAACCACGGCGGCGTCCAATCGGTCGTCGGCATGCGGATGAAGCGCGAGCTCGAGCCCGACGAGCTCCAGGTGCTGGAGCTGTACCTGCGCAACGCGGTGATCGCGTTCGAGAACGCCCAGCTCGAACGCGAGGCCGAGATCCTGGCCCGGCTGCCCGCGGAGCTGCCGGAGCCGATCCTGCGCGTCTCCGAGCTGGGCAAGGTGCTGTTCTCCAACGGCCCGGCGGCCAACCTGCTCAGGCACTGGAACACGACCCGTGGCGGCCCGGTGCCGGCCGAATGGCGCGCGCGCCTGCGCGAGATCATCGCGCTCGACCGGCGCCTGGACACCGAGCTGAGCTTCGACGGCCGGGTCTTCGAGCTGTCGATGTGCCCGGTGTCCGAGCTCGGCTACGTCAACATCTTCGGGCGCGACGTCACCGAGTACCGCAACGCGGTCTCGCAGCTGCAGCACGCGGCCTTCCACGACGAGCTGACGGGGCTGCACAACCGGGTTCATTTCCGGGCCGCGCTCGAAGCGGCGATCGCCGGCGCGGCCGGCAACGGGACGCTGGTCGGGCTGCTGCTGATCGACCTCGACCAGTTCAAGCAGATCAACGACACGCTCGGCCACGCGGCCGGCGACGAAGCGCTGCGCACCGCGGGCCGCCGCCTGACGCAGATGGTGCGCATGGGCGACATCGTCGCGCGCCTGGGCGGCGACGAGTTCGCCGTGCTCGTGCACCAGATGGACCACCCGAACGAGCTCAACGGCCTGGCCGAGCGGCTGCGCGCCGGCCTCTCGCAGCCGATGGTGCTGGGCACGCGTGACTGGAGCATCGGCGCCTCGATCGGCCTGACCGCCTACCCGCGCGACGCCTCGAACGCGAGCGACCTGCTGCGCTGCGCCGACCTCGCGATGTTCCACGCCAAGCGCGAGGACGGCAGCGGCGCGAGCGCCTACGACGGCGAGGTGCACAAGAGCGTGCGCCAGCGCACCTCGGTCGAGATGCTGCTGCGCGACGCGCTCAAGCACGAGCGCATGGGCCTGCACTTCCAGCCGCTCGTCGACCTCGTCAGCGGCCGCATCCTGGGCGCGGAGGCGCTGGTGCGCATGCGCCAGGCCGACGGCACGCCGGTGTCGCCGGCCGAATTCATCCCGGTCGCCGAAGAGTGCGGGATGATCGAACAGCTCGGCGAGTGGGTGCTGCATCGCGCGCTCGCCGAGGCGCGGCGCTGGCATCTGCAGGGGCGCATCGATTTCTGCATCGCCGTCAACGTCTCGAGCCGCCAGCTGCGCGCGCCCGACGTCCTGCGGCGCTTTCGCAACGTGATCGAGGGCACCGGGATCGACCCGTCGCGGGTCGAGATCGAGCTGACCGAGTCGGTGCTGATCGGCAACGTCAAGGAGGCGCTGGCCCGCATGTGGGAGCTGCGCGGCCTGGGCGTGAGCCTGTCGATCGACGACTTCGGCACCGGCTACTCCTCGCTCGGCTACCTGCGCAGCCTGCCGGTCTCCAAGCTGAAGATCGACCGCAGCTTCGTGATGGACCTGCCCGGCAGCCGCGACGCGCTGGCGATCGTCGACGCGGTGCTGTCGCTGTCGAAGAGCCTGCGCCTGAACGTCGTCGCCGAGGGCGTCGAGACGATCGACCAGGCCGTCACGCTGCGCGACCTGGGCTGCGCGCAGGGCCAGGGCTATCTGTTCTCGCGGCCGGTCCCGGCCGAGGATTTCACGCGGCTGCTGCAGCTCGACGTCCTGCCGATGGTCTCGAGCCCCTCGGTCGGCAACCGGCCCAAATGACGATGGCCGCGACCGACGTCGATCCGCTGGCCGCGTTGCTGCACGAGCTGGACACGCCGCTCGGCGTGACGCTGACCGCGGTCTCGGTCCAGGCCGAGCGGCTGGACACCCTGACGGCGCGCTTCGCGCCGCACAACGACCCCGATCTGGAGAGTTTGATGAGCGATTTGCGTGAAAGCGCGCAACTCGCCCGCAAGGGCCTGGACCGTGCGATCGCGATCCTCGGCGCGCGCCGGGCCGCGCGCAACGCGCAGCTGCCCGCGCCGGCCGATCCGTTGAGCCTGGAGGTCGTGCTCGGCGACGCGTTGAGCGTGCCGATGGTCCGCTTCGGCGACCGGATCGCCGAATGCTCGCTGCAGGTCGAGGGCGACCTGCTGGTGCAGACCGAGCCGAACGCCTGGTACCAGGTGATCTCCAACCTCGTCGCCAATTCGGCCCTGCACGGCTTCGTCGGGCGGGAGCAGGGCGGGCGCATCAGCGTCAGCGCGGGGCCCCTGGACGCCGGGCGGGTGCGCGTGCAGTACCGCGACGACGGCCGCGGCTTCTCGGCGCACGCGCGCGCCGGCGCGTTCACGCGCCGCTACAGCAGCCGCGCCGGCGGGGGCTCCAGCGGCCTGGGGCTTTGCATCATCCGCGACATCGTGCGCGATCGCCTGTTCGGCACGATCGAGCTGCTGGCCGGCACCGAGGGCACCGCCTTCGACATCGATTTCCCCACCCGCCCGCCGGCCGTCCCGATGGCATCGGCACCTTGAGACCCTGGAGTCCAGCATGTACCAACGCTATGTCCTGACGAACTACGAAAGCGCCTCCGCGGCCACGCGCGAGGTCTATGACGAATTCATGCGCATCAGCGGCGCGGCCGAGCCGCCGATCTGGGTCACCAGCCTGGGCCACAACCCGACGCTGATGCGCGCGTACTGGGAGAAGACCAAGGGCTGCCTGCTGACCGGCGCGCTGCCTTACGTGCTGAAGGAAATGGTCGTCTTCGTCGTCTCGCGCGAGAACGGCGCGGCCTACTGCACCGCCTGCCACGCCCACGCGGTGCTGCAGATGGACCCGACGCTGAGCTACAACGACCTGGTGACGATCCTGGACCCGCAAGGCAGCGTGCCGCTGCCGCCGGCGCACCGCAGCGCGGTGGACTTTTCCGCCCGCATGGCGCGCGACCCGAACGCGATCACCGACGACGATTTCATCGCGCTGGAGAAGGCCGGTTTCGATGAGGCCGAGATCAAGGAGCTGCTGAGCGTGATCGACCTGGCGATGATGTTCAATTGCTACACCAGCGCGATGAAGCTGCCGCTCGATCCCCAGTACAAGGAAATGCTGACGGCCTGAGCCGGCACGGCCCGATGTCCGACTCCGTGCCGGCGGCGAGCGCCGCACTCCCTGCGACCGAGAGCTGCTTCGTCCCGACCGCCGCGGCGGCCGAGCGGGCGCTCGATTCGCAGCGCGCGGTGCGCTACGGCGCGCTGCTGCAATTGATCGACGAGATCCAGCGCCTGCGCGAGATCGCCGAGGTCGCCAGCGTCGCGGCGTCGCGCTGGAAGCACTGCGCGAACGTGGCGCAGTGGCGGCTGCTGTGCGTGCATCGCGGCCGCGTCGCGCTGGTCATCGCGCGCGGGCGCGTGGCCGAAGTCCGCGAGATGGGGTTCGACGAACTCGAGCCCTGGGACGCGGCCCAGTGGCAGCGCATGCTGCCCAGCTACGACAACGGCGCGCGGCTGCTCGCCTTGCGAGCCGGGCTGCCGGACACCCTGGCCGACGAGCGCGGCGCGGAGCTCGCGATCCTGCCGGTGACGCAGGGCGGCGAGCCGATCGCGCTGCTGAGCGCGCTCAGCTTCGATGCGGTGTTCGACCTGCTGGACCGCAAGTTCCTCGGCCACGTCGCCGGTGCGATGGCCGGGCGCATCACCGCGCTGATGACCGAGCGGCTGCTCGCCGCCGAGCTGGTCGAGGCCGAGAACCAGATCGCCGAGCAGCGCCACGTGGCGATCCTCGGGCGCCTCGTGAACGGCGTCGCGCACGAGCTGAACACGCCGCTGGGCGTGCAGATCTCGGCCTGCGATTCGCTCGGCGCGGCGCTGCAGGGCAATCAGCCGCTGGAGGCGCAGGAGCTGCTCGACACCGTCGAGCTGATTCACCAGCAGGCCAAGCGCGCCGCGCGCATCGTGCGCCGGCTCAAGCAGGTGTCGGCGGCCTCGCAAAGCGGCACGCCGGTCGTCACCGAGCTGCTCGCCACGATCGAATCGGTGGCCGTGGCCTGCGCCGGGCGGCCCGACGCCCCGCAGATCTCGCTCGTCGGCGACGAGGCGATCGAGCTCGAGATCGACCGCGAGGCCTTCAGCGTCCTGCTGTACGAGCTGATCGAGAACGCCGGCGTGCACGGCCGCCGGCCGGACGGGCCCTGCGAGCTCACGCTGGAGCTGGGCCGCAGCGCGGAAGCGGTCTGGATCGACATCCGCGACGACGGCCCGGGCATGCCACCGGGCATCGCGGCGCGCTTCTTCCAGCCCTTCGTGACGACGCGCCAGTCGCAGGGCCACATGGGCCTGGGCGGCTACATCGTGCGCAGCCTGGCGCGGGACGCGCTGCAGGCCGGCGTGAGCCTGATGAGCGCCGACCCAAACGACGACGCCGGCAGTGCCGGCGTCTGGATCAGGCTCGAATTCGGTGCGAGCGATCGAGCGGAAACGGCCTTCGGCCTCAGCCTGCCTTCTTGAGCGCCTTGACTTCCTTCAGCACTTCTTCGACGTGGCCGGCGACCTTCAGGCCGCGCCACTCGCCGCGCAGCACGCCGTGCGCGTCGATCAGGAAGGTGCTGCGCTCGATGCCCTTGACCTTCTTGCCGTACATGATCTTGTTCTTGACCACCCCGAACATGTGGCAGAGCTTTTCTTCGGTATCGGCGATCAGCTCGAAAGGCAGCTCGAGGTTCTGCTTGAATTTGTCGTGCGACGCCATGTTGTCGCGCGAAACCCCGAACACGACCGCGCCGGCTTTCGCGAACTCCTTGTGGTGGTCGCGGAACTGCATCGCCTCGGTCGTGCAGCCGGGGGTGTTGTCCTTGGGATAGAAGTACAACACGACGATTTTGCCGGCGTAGGCCGCGGGGGTGAACTTCACCCCGCCGGTTGCTAGCGCTTCAAATTCCGGGAGGGGTTTGTTGAGGGCTGGCGTCATGAAGTATTCTGTTTGATTGCGCCCCGAGGGCGTAGCCCGAGATTATAAGTGATGCGGCGCCTCGAACAGCAGCGCCGCGACCACCGCACGCCCCTCGGCCAGCAGCACGTTGTAGGTGCGGCAGGCGGCGCCGGTGTCCATGGTTTCCAGCCCGATGCGGCGCGAGATCAGGATCTTCATCAGGGACGGATGCGGGAAACGCAGCCGCGGGCCGCTGCCGAAGATCACGAGCTCGGGCGAGAGCGCGGCAATCGCCTCGAAATGGGCCTCGGTCAGCGCCTCGAACCGCTCGACCGGCCACAGCGCCGGACTGCCCGAGGCGGGCACCAGCACGCTGCTGCGGTATTCGACCCCGTTGACGATGACGCCGTCCGGCCCGTGGCGGGCGATGGCGTTCTGCCCTTCGATGCGATCAGCCTGGAGTTTCATAGGGTAAATTCTATGTTTTGCCGCGCCGCTCGTGTCTGGAGGTCTTTTTTGAAACCCATCGTCAAGTCGAACAAGCTCGCCAACGTGGCCTATGACATCCGCGGGCCCGTTCTCGACAAGGCCCGCGCGATGGAGGAAGAAGGCCAGAAGATCATCAAGCTGAACATCGGCAATGTCGCCGCGTTCGGCCTGGAGCCGCCCGACGAGATCGTGCAGGACATGATCCGCAACCTGCCGCACACGGCCGGCTACACCGACAGCAAGGGCCTCTTCGCACCGCGCAAGGCGGTCGTGCACTACACGCAGCAAAAGCATGTCGCGGGCGTCTCGATCGACGACGTCTACCTGGGCAACGGCGCCTCCGAGCTGATCGCGATGGGCATGAACGCGCTGCTCAACGACGGCGACGAGGTGTTGATCCCGTCGCCCGACTACCCGCTGTACACCGCGGTCGTCGGCCTCTCGGGCGGCACGCCGGTGCACTACCGCTGCGACGAGGCGTCCGACTGGATGCCCGACATCGCCGACAAGCGGGCCCGGGTCACGCCGCGCACGAAGGCGATCGTCGTGATCAACCCGAACAACCCGACCGGCGCGCTCTACCCCGAGAGCGTGCTGCGCGAGATCGTGCAGGTCGCGCGCGAGCATGAGCTCGTGATCTTCGCCGACGAGATCTACGACAAGACGCTGTACGACGGGAATGTTCACACCAGCATCGCCTCGCTCGCCGACGACGTGCTGTTCGTGACGGTCAACGGCCTGTCGAAGAACTACCGCTCCTGCGGCTACCGCTCGGGCTGGATGGTCGTCTCGGGCGAGAAGCGCCATGCGCGCGACTACATCGAGGGCCTGAACATGCTGGCCTCGCTGCGCCTGTGCGCGAACACCCCGGGCCAGCTCGCGATCCAGACCGCCCTCGGCGGCTACCAGAGCATCGACGACCTGGTCGCGCCAAGCGGGCGCCTGTGCCGCCAGCGCGACCTCGCCTATCAACTGCTCAGCGCGATCCCCGGCGTCAGCGTGGTCAAGCCGAAGGCGGCGCTCTACATGTTCCCGCGCCTGGACCCGAAGGTCTACCCGATCAAGGACGACCAGCAGTTCGCCTACGACCTGCTGGCCGAGCAGAAGGTGTTGATCGTGCAGGGCACCGGTCTCAACTGGAGCGATCCGGACCACTTCCGGATCGTCTTCCTGCCCAATTCCGACGACCTGACCGAGGCGATCGGCCGGATCGCCAGGTTCCTCGAGCACTACCGAAAGCATTCCTCGCAATGAGCAGCTTGAAACCGATCCAAGTCGGCCTGATGGGCCTGGGCACCGTCGGGGGCGGCGTGTTCGAGGTGCTGCGCCGGAACCAGGAAGAGATCAAGCGCCGCGCCGGGCGCGGCATCGAGCTGAGCGTGGTGTCGCGGCGCAACCTGGCGGCCGCGAAGGCGCTGGTCGGCGATTCGGTCAGGGTCGTCGCCGACGCGCGCGAGATCGTCGCGGATCCGGCCGTCGACATCGTCGTCGAGCTGATCGGCGGCACCTCGATTGCCCGCGAACTCGTGCTCGCCGCGATCCGCGCCGGCAAGCACGTGGTGACCGCGAACAAGGCGCTGCTCGCGGTGCACGGCACCGAGATCTTCGCGGCGGCGCGCGAGCATGGCGTGATGGTCGCGTTCGAGGCCGCGGTCGCCGGCGGGATCCCGATCATCAAGGCGCTGCGCGAGGGGCTGACGGCGAACCGGATCGAGTGGGTCGCCGGGATCATCAACGGCACGACCAATTTCATCCTGTCGGAGATGCGCGCGCGCGGCATCGATTTCGCGCAGGCCCTGGCCGAAGCGCAGCGCCTGGGGTACGCCGAGGCCGACCCGAGCTTCGATGTCGAAGGCATCGATG
>DASYCA010000316.1:0-5885 GCA_036500445.1 Burkholderiaceae bacterium
TCCTCGAGCTCCCGGATGCGGCCGTCGAGCGCGCTGCCCGAGCAGCGCCCCGACAGCGCGCGCGACTCGGTCAGCACCGAGGTCTCGCCGATGCGCACAGGTGCGTCGGCCGTGACCTGCAGGCTGTGCACGTCCAGCCCCGCCGGCAGGCAGGCGAAGCTCAGGGTTCTCGCACCGGCGCTGACGTGAGCGACGCGCTCGATCGTCGCGCTGCCCGGGTAGACCGTGACCTGGGTGATTCGGGAATCGAGGTTCGACTGGGCCGACGCGCCGTCGAACGCGGCGAGCAGCAGCAACAAGCCGCCGAGGCGGGAAGCGGGCAGGGGAGTGGGCATTGGGGCCTTCGTTCGCAGAGGAAGTGGTCGACCTCCGCTGATACGCACGGCCCCGCCCGGCGGGGTGAACTCTTTTTCTCGAACGATCGTCAGGGCTTGACGAACTTCAGCACGAACTCGTCCTTCGGCTGAGGCGGATTCGGGGTGTTCTGGTCGCGCGGGTCGTTCGGGTTGCGCAGGAACAGCCCTTCGTCCGCGAGCCGGAACCCGGCCGCCTCGACCTCGCTGCTGAGGAACGCCTCTTCGATCCGGTGCAAGCTGCCCGACTCCGAGATCCCGGTGCCGGGCCGGCCGGCGTGGTCGGCGACGACGAAGAGCCCGCCCGGCTTGAGCGCCTGAAAGATCGCGCGGTTCATCGCCGCGCGGTCGACGCCCAGATGGCCGAGGTCGTGGTAGTTGAACATCAGCGTGACGAGGTCGAGCTGGCCGCTCGCGAGCGCGCCCGGCACCGGGTCTTCGAAGCGCTGCACGACCGAGACCATCGGCGCCGCCGCGACGCCGGCGGCCCGCAGCTTCGCATCGCGCTCGACCACCGCGGCGCCCGCGGCGCGCGGCGCGGCCGGGCGCGGAGCGGGAGTCGCACCGGCTGCGGCGGCCGCGGTCGGTGCGCTGTTGCCCTCGGGCACCGCGGGTGTCGCACCGGCACGCGGCGGCTCGCGTGGCGGGCTTTGGCCGAACACCTGCCCGGTCGGGCCGATCGCGCGCGCCAGCAACTCGGTCGTGTAGCCGCCGCCGGCGCTCACATCGAGCGCGACGATGCCGGGATGGATGCCGATGAAGCCGAGCATCTGCACCGGACGGCGGCGCAGGTCGTTGTCGCGGTCTGCCGCGCTGCGGTCCGGGCTCGCGACGACGGCCGCGATCTGTGCGCTGGACAGCGTCGCCGTCGCCGGCGCGACGTGGGCGCAGGCGGCCAGCAGGCCCAGCAGCGCGCCGATCAGCGCGGAAGCAGTGGCAATCGTTGCGATCGGGCGGCCCATCGGCGCTCCTTGCGTGAACAGAGGACGGCGATCGTAGCGGAGGGCCCCGCACCGCGGCGGCGTCAGGGTGTAAGATAGATGGTTAGCATACTAATGAAATGCATGCCATCTAAGTTGTTCCCCGCATGACGCGCGACCCGATCGCCATCGACGCGGCGCGCCAAGTGCCCAAGGTGCCGCTGTGGCTGCTCGCACTGTTCACGTTCAGCGGCACGCTCGCGATGCACGTCTTCGTGCCCGCGCTGCCGTATGCCGCCGAGGGCCTGTCGGCCAGCGCGGCCTCGGTGCAGCTGACGATCAGCGTCTACATCGCCGGCCTCGCGGTCGGCCAGCTGATCTATGGGCCGGTCTCCGACCGTTTCGGGCGGCGGCCGACGCTGATGGTGGGCCTGGGCCTGTACACCGTGGCGGGCCTGGCCGCTGCGCTCGCGCCGGACGTTCATTCGCTCGTCGCCGCGCGGCTGTTCCAGGCCCTCGGCGGCTGCGCCGGCCTGGTGCTGGGCCGCGCGATCGTGCGCGACACCGCGGCGACCAGCGAGGCCGCGCGCCGCCTCGCGCTGATGAACCTGATGGTCACGATCGGCCCCGGCCTGGCCCCGATCCTCGGTGCGGCGCTCGCGGAGACGCTCGGGTGGCGTTCGATCCTGTACGCGCTGTGCGGCCTCGGCGTCGTCAACTTCTTTTTCACCTGGCGACTGCTGCCGGAGACCGGCGCGGCGGACGCGCGCGCGAACGCGAGCGTCGCGAAGCTCGCGCACAACTACCTGTCGTTGCTGAAGTCACCGGCCTTTCTCGGCTATGCGATCGGCGGCGGCTGCTCGACGACCGCGATGTACGGCTTCATCGCGGCGGCGCCGTTCATCTTCGTGCACCAGTTGCATCGGCCGGCGCACGAGGTCGGCGTCTGCCTGGCGCTGCTGGTCTCGGGGGTCTGGATCGGCAGCATGCTCGCTTCCAGGCTGGTCCGCGTGGTCGCGTTGAGCACGCTGCTCAAACGCGGCAACGCGCTGAGCGTGGCGAGCGCCTGCGTGCTGCTGGCGGCGGCGTTGACGAACCACCTGAGCGTCGCGCTGGTCATCGGCTCGATGTTCGTGCTGACGCTCGGTGCCGGCCTCGCGTCCCCGGTGGCACTGACCCAGGCGATCAGCGTGAACCCGCTGGTGACCGGCTCGGCATCGGGCCTCTACGGCTTCGTGCAGATGGGCGTCGGCGCGCTGTGCACCGCGCTCGCGAGCCTGGGCGACAACCCGGCGCTGACGGTGGCGATCGTGCTCACCAGCGCGGGCCTGGTCGCCACGCTCGCCTACGCGATCGCGTCCAAGCGGCGCTGACGCCGGCGCAGGCTCAGGCCAGCCGAAGCCGCCGCCCGGCGGTCCAGTGAATGAATTCCTCGGCCGGCAGCGGCTTCGCGAACAGGTAGCCCTGCAGCTCGTCGCAGTTCAGCGAGCGCAGCATCTGCGCCTCGCGCTCGGTCTCGACGCCTTCGGCGACGACCTTCATCCCGAGCGTGTGGCCCAGGCCGATGATCGCCCGGGTGATCGCGAGGTCGGTCGGGTCCTCGAGCATGTCGCGCACGAACGAGCGGTCGATCTTCAAGCGGTCGATCGGAAAGCGATTCAGGTAGTTCAGGCTCGAGTAGCCGGTGCCGAAATCGTCGATCGCGAGCTCGACGCCCAGCCGCTTGATCGCGTGCAGCTGCACCAGCGTTTGCTCGACGTCGTCCATCAGCGTCGACTCGGTCAGCTCGAGCTCGACCGCGCCCGGCAGCAGCGCGTAGCGCTCGAGCGTGGCGCGCAGCGTGTCGGTCAGGCCGCCGTCGCGCAGCTGCAGCGCCGAGACGTTGATCGAGACCTGCGGGATCCCGCGCCCCTGGGCGAGCCACTCGGCGAACTGGCGGCACGCCGTCTCGATGACCCAGTCGCCGATGCCCACGATCAGCGCCGCCTCCTCGGCGATCGGAATGAAGAGGGCCGGCGCGACCTCGCCCAGCTCCGGGCTGGACCAGCGCAGCAGTGCCTCGACGCCCATCGTGCGGCCGGTGTCCGCCTCGACGCGCGGCTGGTAGTGCAGGCTGAGCTCGCCGCGCTCGGCCGCGTGGCGCAGCCGGTTCTCGATCAGCAGCCTGCGCTGCGCGCGCTCGTTCAGCTCGGGCGTGAAGAAGCGCGCAGCGTCGCGGCCCTCGGCCTTCGCGTGGTACATCGCGGCGTCGGCGTGGCGCATCAGCGAATCGATGTCGGTCGCGTCGTCCGGATAGACCGCGATGCCGACGCTGCACGAGACGTGCAGCTCCGCGCCGTCGACGGTGTGCGGGTCGCGCACCGCCGGGATCAGCCGCCGCTCGACCACCGAGGCGATCTCCTCGACATCGGCGACGCCGTTCAGGATCACGACGAATTCGTCGCCGCCGAGCCGGCTCACGGTGTCGACCGCGCGCACCGACTCGAGCAGGCGCTGCGCGACCGAGCGCAGCAGACCGTCGCCGACCGCGTGGCCGAGCGAGTCGTTGATGTTCTTGAAGCGGTCCAGGTCGATGAACAGCACCGCCGCCTTCTCGCCGCGCCGCTTGGCCTGCTGCATCGCCGACTGCAGCCGCTCGACGCACAGCGAGCGGTTCGGCAGCTCGGTCAGCACGTCGTGCTTGGCCAGGAAGCGGATGCGCTCCTCGCTGCGCTTGCGGTCGCTGATGTCGATCGTCGTGACGATGGTGTGCGAGACGGCGCCCTGTTGGCTGTCGCGCACGACGCTGAGCATCATCCAGGCCGGGTAGGCGCTGCCGTCGCGGCGCCGCACCGTGACCTCGCCCTGCCAGGTCGAACGCTTCTCGGCGACCGCCCACAGGCCCGCAAGGTAGTCGGGCGTGTGCGCGCCGTCGTCGACGCAGGCGAGCGGCTCGCCGACGAACTCGTGCAGCTCGAACAGCGTGCTGCGGCAGAACGCGTTGTTGGCGCTCAGGACCTTGTGCTGCGCGTCGACGATCACGATGCCCTCGCCGGAGGCCTCGAAGACCTTGGCCCAGAGCTCGAGCCGGCGCTCCATCTGCTTCAGGTGGTTGATCGGCGCGAACGCGGTCAGCACCGCGCCCTGGCCCTGGAATTCGAGCCGGCGCGCGGACAGCACCGCCCACGAGGTTTCCTCGCCGGTGTTCCAGCGCACTTCGAATTCGTTGACGGCGTCGCGGTCGGCGAGCTGCTGGAAGAAGCGCGCGCGCACGCCGGGCTCCAGGCCGACCCGCCACGGATCATCCGATCGCGTGCCGAGCCAGGCCTGGGCCGGGCCGTTCGCGTGCAGCACCTGGTGGCCGGGAATCGCGGTCACGACGAGCGGGAACGGGATCGCCTCGACGAGCTGCTGCTGCGCCTGCGCCGCGCGGGCGCTCGCGGCGAGCTCCTGCTGCACCGCGCGCTCGCGGTCGAGCTGCGCCAGCATGTCGTTGAAGCCGAGCACCAGGCGGCCGATCTCGTCGCTGCTGTCCCAGTGCGCGCGCACCGAGTGGTCGCCGGTGCGGCGCACCGTATCGGTCACCGCTGACAGGCGCCGCAGCGGCACCGCGATCTGGCGCGCGACGAAGAACACCGCCGACAGGATCAGCGCGAGCAGCCCGAGCGCGGTGCCCAGGTGCATCCACATGCGCTTGAAGAAGCCGTCGATGCGGGTGTCCAGCAGCCGGTTCATCTCGACCGACGCGGCGCTCCACGCGGCATCGAGCTTCACGAGCAGATCCTGATGAGCCTGCGCGACGCTCGCGAAATCGGCGGGCCCGGCGTTCGGGGTCATCGCGGCCCGCGCCGCGCTGCGGTAACGCTCGATCGAGGCGACCAGCGCCGCGCGCGAGCCGTCCAATCCCGCCTTCAGCGCCGGCGTCGCGGCGGCGAAGGCCTCGCCGTAGTCGGACTCCAGGCCTTCGCGCCCGGCGTCCAGGCGCCCCTCCAGCAGCAGGAAGCGGGCGCGCGCGTCCTCGGTGCGCGCGCCGCCGTCGCGTCCCAGCTGTTCGATGTGGTGGCTGATGCCGGTGACGGCCGCCAGCAGCTCCGGCGCACGCAGCACCAGGATCGACATCGTGTAGTAGCTGTCCAGGTCCGGGTCGAGGATCAGGTTCGACAGGTTGCCCACGCGCGTGACGAGGGCGCGCCCACGCTCCAGCGCCTCGCGCCGCAGCGACGCGCTGTCGGGTGAGGCGGCGAGCTGGTCGAGCGCGGCGACGAAGGCGGCGCTGGCCTCGCGGCTGCCCATGCCGTCGCCGTGCCCGGTCTCGATCCGGGCCAGAACCTGCGCGTAGCCGCTCAGCGCGCCGGCCTCGGCCGGGCTTCCGGTACCGGAAGCGAGCGCGACCAGCGGCGGGCGGATGCCGGTGATGTAGGCGTTGCCCGCCAATTCCTTGCGCGCGAAATTGATCGACAGGTACTTTTCGTTGACCAGGATGCCGCTGATGAAGGCGACCGCGGTCATGTCGAGCAGGAAGATCAGCAAGAGCTTGCGGCCGACGCTGAGTCGGCCGAGTCCCTTGGCGAGAAGGCGAAGCATGATGCTCCTCAATAGACCAGGGCGGCCCAACCGTTGAGAGACTTGTGTC
>DASYCA010000317.1:0-1841 GCA_036500445.1 Burkholderiaceae bacterium
CGGGCCTTTTTCATTCCAGGCGGGCTGCGCAACAATGCGGCGCAGGACTCCCCACCGACACCGACCATGAAGATCGCCACCTGGAACGTCAATTCGCTGGCCGTGCGCCTGCCCCAACTGCTGGAGTGGCTCGCGCTGCACCAGCCCGACGCGCTGTGCCTGCAGGAAACCAAGCTGACCGACGACAAGTTCCCGCACGCGGAACTCGCCGCCGCGGGCTACCAGTCGCAGTGGTTCGGGCAGAAGACCTACAACGGCGTCGCGCTGCTGAGCAAGACGCCGGCGCTGGACGTCGTGCGCAACATCCCGGGCCACGACGACGCGCAGGCCCGCGTGATCGCCGGCACCGTCGACGGCGTGCGCATCATCGGCGCCTACATCCCGAACGGGCAGTCGGTCGAGAGCGAGAAATTCCCGTACAAGCTGGCCTGGCTGACGCAGCTGCGGCGCTGGCTCGAGACCGAGTGCGCGGCGCACCCGCGGCTCGCGCTACTCGGCGACTACAACATCGCACCGGAAGACCGCGACGTCCACGACCCGGCCGCGTGGGCCGGCCAGGTGCTGTGCACGCCCGAGGAGCGCGCCCACTTCGCCGCGCTGCTCGACCTCGGCCTGTTCGACTCGTTCCGCCTGTTCGAGCAGTTGCCCAAGCTGTACAGCTGGTGGGACTACCGGATGCTCGCGTTCCGCAAGAACCAGGGGCTGCGCATCGACCACATCCTCGTCAGCAGCGCGCTGAAACCGCTGGTGACGAGCTGCGTGATCGACAAGCCGACGCGCAAGAACGAGCGCCCGAGCGACCACGCGCCGGTGATCGCCGAGATCTCGATCTGAAGCGCGCTCAATCGTCCAGGCCGAGCTCCTGGATCTTGCGCGTGATCGTGTTGCGCCCGATGCCGAGCTTTTGCGCGGCCTCGATGCGCCGGCCGCGCGTGATCTCGAGGGCAGTGCGGATCAGCTGGGCCTCGAACTTGTGGGTCAGCGTGTCCCAGACGTCGGCGTCGCCGGCCTGAAGCAGGCCGCGCGCGTCCTGCTCGAGCCCGATCAGCCACGAGTTCACGCCGGACCGGGCCGGCGCCGCATCGGGCACGCCCGCCCTGCTCGCGCTCGAGGCGGCGTGGCTCATCGGCTCGAACGCCACCGGCGCGGACATCGGCACCGGTGCCGGCGCGGGCGCAGCCGCCAGCGAAGGCTTGAAATCGGCCACCGGCGGCGGCGACGGCGCGACGACCGCGGCACTCGCCTCCGAGGCCAGCTCGGGCGGCATGTCCTTCGCCTCGATCATCTGCGCCGGGGCCATCACGGTCAGCCAGTGGCAGATGTTCTCCAGCTGGCGCACATTGCCGGGGAAGTCGAAGCGCATCAGCAGCGCGAGGGCCGAATCGGCGATGCGCTTGGGCTCGACGCCGAGCTCCTTCGCGCTTTTCTGCAGGAAGAAGCGGGTCAGCGCGGGGACGTCCTCGGCGCGCTCGCGCAGCGCCGGCAGGCGCAGCCGGATCACGTTCAGGCGGTGGAACAGGTCTTCGCGGAAGGCCCCGGCCTTGACGCGGTCCTCCAGGTTCTGGTGCGTCGCGGCGATCACGCGCACATTGCTCTTCATCGGGTTGTGGCCGCCGACGCGGTAGTACTGGCCGTCGCTCAGCACGCGCAGCAGGCGCGTCTGCAGGTCGAACGGCATGTCGCCGATCTCGTCGAGGAACAGCGTGCCGCCGTCGGCCTGCTCGAAGCGGCCGCGACGTTGCGTATCGGCCCCGGTGAATGATCCTTTCTCGTGGCCGAAGAGCTCCGACTCCAGCAGGTCGGCGGGAATGGCCGAGGTGTTGAGGGCGATGAAGGGCCGG
>DASYCA010000318.1:0-2984 GCA_036500445.1 Burkholderiaceae bacterium
CTGCCACCGGCTCCTGATCGAACTCGAGGCGCGTGGCTACGTGCGGCAGATTCATCCGCGCGGCGACTACGTCATGACGACCAAGGTCGCCTCGCTCGGGTTGAGCTTTTTGAGCGCCTCGGGCGTCGTCGACATCGCGCAGCCGCTGATCGAGCGGCTGGCCGAGACCTCGGGCGAACTCGCCCGCCTCTCCGTGGTGGACGGCGATCGGCTGACCTGGGTCTCCAAGGTCGAAGGGCATCGCAAGGGCTTTCGCTACGACCCGGACATGGGCATGGACGCGCGCCTGTCGTGCACCTCGTCGGGCCACGCGTGGCTGCAGACCTTGAGCGACGAACGCGCGCTCGCGCTGGTCTCCAGGCAGGGCTTCGGCGCGCCGAACGACTACGGCCCGAAGGCGCCGACCACGGTCAAAGCCCTGCTCGGCCACCTGCACGCCGCGCGGGTGCGCGGCTACGCGATGATCGACGAGGTGTTCGCGCCCGGCATGGCCGCGGTGGCCGCACCGGTGCAGCGCCCCGGGCGGCCGACGATCGGCGTGATCAGCATCGCCGGGCCGAAGAGCCGGCTCACGCCCGAGCGCATCCAGGCGCTGGTGCCGGCGCTGCTGGCGGCCACCCGCGAACTCGCGGCGGAGAGCAGCGCTTCCGGGCTGTTCTCGAAGCCGCCGCTGGGCAAGGCGTGAAGCGGGGAGCGGCGCTCAGCGGCCACCAGCTGCGCTCAAGGCGAGCCGTCGTTGATCGCGATCCAGCCCTGCTCCACCTTGCGGATGACGCCCCGCGTCTCCAGGTCGGCCATCACGCGGCTGACCATCTCGCGCGACGCGCCGACGATCTTCGCGAGGTCCTGGCGCGAGACCTTCGCCCGGATGACCTTCATCCCGTCCTGCGTCTCGGCCATGTCGAGCAGCGCCCGCGCCACGCGGCCATAGACGTCGAACAGGGCCAGCGATTCGATCTGGTGGTTCGCCTTCCGAAGCCGCAGCACCAGGCCGCGCAGGATCGTGTACGACAGCGATGAATTGGTCGGCAGGCAACGCGCGAACGCCTCGCGCCCCAAGGTGAGGACGTCCGAACTCCATTCGGCGCGCACCGAGGCGGAGTGCGATTCGTTGTCGATCAGGCTCATCTCGCCGACGTAGGCGCCCGGATGGAACGTCGCGAGATAGACCTCGCGCCCGCGGGCGTCGGTGCGAAAGACGCGCGCACGCCCCGTCAGCAGGACGAAGAGCGTGTTCGACTGCTCGCCCTGGTGGATGATCGTGTCGCCGCGCCTGAAGCTGCGCTTGTCCACAGCCTCGGCGATCAGGTTCGCCTGCTCGTCATTCAAGACGGAAAACAGCGGAATGCGTCGAACCAGGTCGAGGTTCGAAAGTAGCGCCATGGGGGGTTTGCCTTTCGCGGCATGCCTTGGCCGATCCAGGCACTTGCGGGCCGCGAGCATATCGACGCGTCGACGAAGCGCAACGGAAAACCGCGCGAAAACGTGAATAGTGCGACGATGGGTCGCGAGATGCCGACACGAGCGGTCAGGCTGAAAAGCGGGCGCTCGCCGTTCAAGCGGGGCCAGCGTTGCCAATTCAGCAATGCCGCATTGAGTCGAGCGCTGTTTATTCATCGATCGTTGCTGCCTACAGTAGGTCCATCGGCTTCGCAACAGCCGCCACTTCGCAACCACCGATCGAGGAACATCATGAACACACGCTCAATGCCCGCCCGCCTGCTTTCCACCGCGACCCTCGGTGCCGCGATCATCTCCGCCTTCGTCGTGCTGCCCGCCCACGCGCTGACGCGCCAGGAAGTCGCCGCGCAGACCCGCGCTGCGGTCGCGGCCGGTCAACTGACCCCCGCCGGCGAAAACGACGGCCGCGCGCTTCAGGCGCCGCGCAGCGCTTCGCCGCTGACCCACAGCGCCGTTCGCGACGAGGTCGTCGCGGCGCGCGCGGCCGGTACCTTGGCGCCGGCGGGTGAAGCCAGCGAGTTCGTCCCCTCCTATGCGGCGAGCCTGCTGACGCGCGCCGAAGTCAAGGCCGACGTGATCGCGGCGAGCCGGGCCGGCGAGCTGTCGGGCCGCGGCGAGGAGCTGAACATCGAGGCGAACGCCAGCCAGCACGCGATCGCGGTCGCCCGGCTGGAACAACACCACGGCGTGTTCAGCCAGCTGTTCGCGAAGCGCCGTGCCGCGGCGAACGCGACCAGCGGGACCTGAGGACCAGCGGGCCCGAAAGGCAGCGACGGGTTCGACCCGCCGGCTCAGCGCGCCCAGCCGCTGTCGGGGGCTCGCGAGTCACCGCGGTCGATCCTGGTCGCCCGCCTAGGCAGTAGCGCGATCGCGGCGAGCATGAATATCGAGAGGGCGGCGGTCGCGATATAGCGGCTCATGCCGAGGCCGCCCGCGTTATGCGGCTTGTCGAGAAAGTCGCCGACCGTCGCGCCGAGCGGGCGCGTCAGGATGAACGCGGCCCAGAACAGCAGCGTGCGCGACACCGTGGACCAGCGGTACGCGGCCGCCACGAGGGCAAGCCCGATCGCGAAGACGATCGCGCCGCCTTCGTAGCCCAGGCCCAGACCGGTCTTGGCGTCCGCGGTCCAGTCGCCGAGCGCGGTGCCGAGCGTCTGCGAGAACATGATCGTCGCCCAATAGAACATCTCGGCGCGACGCGAGGTGATGGACTTGATCGACACCGTGCCGAGCGTCCGGTACCAAAGCCCCAGCGTGCCCAGCAGCAGCACGAGCAGGATGGATGAGCCGCCGAAGTAGCCGATGCCGAGCGAGCGGTCGAGCAGATCGGCCAGCGTGGTGCCGGCCGTCGTCGTCGCGACGATCACGAACCAGTACAGGTACGGGCGATACCAGTCGGCGGCCGCCTGCACGGCCACGGCGCCGACGAAAATGGCCGCGAAGATCGCCGTGCCGACGGCGTACCCCAGGTTCATCGACATCGTGACCGCATCGCCGCCGGTCTCGCCCAGCGTCGTCGCCGC
>DASYCA010000319.1:0-7412 GCA_036500445.1 Burkholderiaceae bacterium
GTCTTCGCGGCGCCCGAGCGGCGCCGGGTAGTAGCCCTTGCGCCGCCCCTGCTGCACGAAGCCCATGCGCTCGTAGATCGAGCGCGCGCTGGCATTGCTCTCGCGCACCTCGAGCCACAGCGCGTGCGCGGCCTCGGCGCGGCACTGCGCGATCAGCGCCGCCATCATCCGGCGCGCGTGGCCGCGGCGCTGCGCGGCCGGCGCGACCGTGATGTTGAGCAGGTGCATCTCGTCGACGCCGCCCATCGCGACGAAATAGCCGAGCACCGCGCCGCGCGCGTCGAGCAGCACGCGGGCCAGGTGGCCGGCCGCGATCGAGTCGATGAAGTTGCCGCGGCTCCACGGGAACGCGTACGCGGCGACCTCGATCGCCATCACCGCGTCGAGCCGCACGGGGGTCAGGTCGCGCAGCACCGGCTCGGCGCCGGCAGCGTCGTCGCGCCATTGCGCGCTCATCGCGCCGCCTCCTTCGCGGCGCGGATCGCCTCGCGCTCGAGCGTCGTCTGCGCCACCTTGTCGCGCAGGTAGAGCGGCGCCGCGTGCGCCGCGTCGACGGCGCCGCCGCTTGCCCACAAGGCCTCGGCGAGCGGCAGCATCGCGCGCGCGAGCGGCAGCGCGTCGGGCACGAGCACGGCCGCGCCGGTCGCCAGGCGCGCCCCGAACGCGGCCAGCGCGCTGCCGGCGACGGCGGCCGGCGGCTCGGTCGACCAGCGTGCGTTCAGCGCGTCGGGTGTCGTCAGCCGCGGTGCGTCGAGCACCGACCACGCGCCGTCCGCGTGCGCGTACTGCGCCGCGTAGATCTCGTCCATGCGCGCATCCATCGCGACCCAGACTCGCCGCAGCGCAGCGTCGCCGTGATGCGCGCGGCGCGCGTCCTCGGCGACCGCGAGCAGCGAGTCGATCGGCAGCACCGGCTTGTTCGCGCCGTAGGCCAGGCCCTGCGCGACCGAGCAGGCGCAGCGCAGCCCGGTGAACGCGCCGGGGCCGCGGCCGAACGCGATCGCGTCGAGCTCGCGCAAGCTCACGCCGGCCTGCGCGAGCAGCGCGAGGATGGCCGGGATCAGCGTCGCCGAGGCCGTCGAGCCCCCGGCGGCCTCGTGCTCGAAGACCCGGCCGCGCACGGCCAGCGCGACGCTCAGGCGCTCGGTGGCGGTGTCGAAGGCGAGCAAGGCGTTCATCGTGGCTCCGAGTTTAGCGGCCGGCCTCGGCGTGCGATCATCGACGGATGCGCTTGCGTTTCCTGCCCGATGTCGCCGCGCCGCTGTGCGGCTTGTTGATGGGGTTGACGGCCGCAGGCGTCGCACCGGCCGCGCCCCTCGACGCCGCGGCGCCGCCCGGCGCCATGGTCGGATTGCCGCCTGCCAGCACCGCCACGTTGCCGCCCAGCGTCGCCGCCGCGCTGGCGCGCGCCGGCGTGCCGCGCGACGCATTCGTCGCGATGGTCCAGGAGGTCGGCCGCAGCACGCCGCGCCTGGCCTGGCGCATGGACCAGCCGGCCAACCCGGCCTCGATGATGAAGCTGCTGACGACCTACGCCGGGCTGGACCTGCTCGGCCCGGCCTGGACCTGGAGCACGCCGGTCTGGTTGCAGGGCCGCGTGCACGACGGGGTGCTCGACGGCAACCTCGTGATCAAGGGCAGCGGCGACCCGAAGCTCGTGCTCGAGCGGCTGTGGCTGCTGCTGCGGCGCGTGCGCCAGCTGGGCGTCGACGAGATCCGCGGCGACATCGTGCTCGACGACAGCGCCTTCACGGTGCCGGCGCAGAACGCCGCCGACTTCGACGGCGAGGCGCTGCGGCCCTACAACGTCGGCGCCGACGCGCTGATGCTGAACTTCAAGGCCCTGGTCTTCACCTTCACTCCCGATGCGGCGCGCGGCATCGCCACGATCGGCGTCGACCCGCCGCTGGCCGGCGTGCGCGTCGATGCGAGCGTGCCGCTCACCAGCGGCGGCTGCGACGACTGGCGCGGCGGCCTGCGCGCCGATTTCAGCGACGCGCTGCACCCGCGCTTCGCCGGCGGCTTGCCGGTGACCTGCAGCGAGAAGGTCTGGCCGGTCGCGTATGCCGACGCGGCGCGCTACGACGAGCGCGCGATCGCGGGCCTCTGGCAGGCGGTCGGCGGCAAGCTCGCCGGCAGCGTGCATGGCGGCCTGGCACCGAGCACGGCGCCCAGCTTCGCCGTCACCTCGCCGACGCTGGCCGAGCTGGTGCACGACACCAACAAGTACAGCAACAACGTGATGGCGCAGCAACTCTTCCTGACGCTCGCGCTGACGCAGCGCGGCAGCGGCACGCCGGAGGTCGCGCGCGAGGTGCTGCGCCAATGGGCCGTCGAGCGCTTCGGCGCGGCGGCGACCAGCGGGCTCGTGATCGACAACGGCTCGGGCCTGTCGCGCGACACGCGCGTCAGCGCACGGCTGCTGACGCAGCTGCTCGAATCCGCCTGGGCCGGCCCGGTGATGTCGGAGCTGATGAGCTCGCTGCCGGTCAGCGGCGTCGACGGCACCCTGAAGAAGTCACGCGCGACGCTGGGCCGCGCCCACCTGAAGACCGGTTCGCTGCGCGACGTGGCCGGGATCGCCGGCTACGTGCTGGCGAACTCGGGCCGCCGCTATGTCGTCGTCGCGATCGTGAACCACGACAACGCGAACGCGGCCCGGCCGGCCCTCGACGCGCTCGTGCAGTGGGCTGCAAGCGACGGCGCACCGCCGCCCGACAGCCCGCAGACACCCTAGAAGGCGTAGCCGACGGCCAGGCTGTAGGTGTTCGGGTCGATCTTCGCGTCCAGCGTCTGGCCGCTCGACAGCGTGGTGCGCGTCTTCAGGAAGGTGCGCGCGACGAAGGCTTCGATGAACCAGTGGTCGGTGAAGGAGTACGTGCCGCCGACCTCGACGGTCGCCGCGAACTTCGAATCGACCGACAAGGTCGTCGGGTTGGACGGCGTGCCGCCGGTCATCGCGCTGAAGATCGCGGTCGACTTGGCCTTGTAGAACTTCGCGTAGGTCAGGCCCGCGCCGACATAGGGGCGGAACGGCGACTTCGGGTCCAGGAAGCGCCACTGGCCGAGCAAGGTGACCGGCAGCGCCCGCACCTCGCCGATCTTGCCGACGCCGGCGATCGCGCCGGCGCCGTCGATCTCGTGCTTGAACGGCGTCGCGAGCGGGATGTCGATCGAGAAGTTGTCGGTCAGCATGTAGCTGATCCCGCCGCCGACTTGGGTGTCGCCCTTGATGTCGGCCTTGGTGCCGACGAAGGCCGGCGGCGACAGGTCGCCGCTGTCGACGTTCGGGCTGATCCGCATCACGCCGCCGCGCAGCATCAGCGTGCCCGCGCTCTGGGCCTGGGCCATGCTCGACAGCGCCAGCAGCCCGGCGGCGAGCGCGACCGCACCGAGCACCGACCGCGCGCGCGAGGAGCTGGAAGGATTCGATTGATTCAGCGTCATCATGTCTCCTTTGCGGCGCATCACAGCCAACCGGCCTGGCCGAGCGAACGCGAGATCAGCTGGGCCAGGTTCTTGTGGCCCTGAGGCGTCGGGTGGAAGCTGTCGGCGAAGCCGTAGGTCTGCCACCAGTTGGCCCCGCCGGTCGCGCCGGTGGGCGGCGTCTGCGCGGTGAGCGCGACGTCGGTGCAGGCCGGGAAGGTGTAGGTCGCGAGCATCGACGTGTCGGTGCCGGTCTGCGGGCAGGCCGGCGTCGTCGCGTTCTGCAGGCCGTATTGCGCCGGCGCGGCGACCTGGGCGTTGAAGTTGGTGAAGAAATCGACCAGCACGACGCGCGCGTCGCCGGCCGCCTTGGCCGCCAGCTCGGTGTTGAACGCGACGATCCAGCTGCCGAACAGGCCCGCGGCCTGTGCGGCGGCCGCAGCCCCCGTGGCACCGCCGCCGGACACCGCGGCGATCTGCGCGAGCACGGCCTGGAAGCGCGGTGTGTTGGTGATGCCGGGCATGTTCAGCACCACGACGCGTTTGGCGCCCTTGTTCAGCGCGTTGGTCGTGATGCTGGCGTAGAAGGTGTCGGCCAGCGTCGTCATGTAGGTGCCGCCGATGGCCGCCTGGGTCTGCGCACCGCCGGTCAGCGCCGCGCCGACCGTCGCCGCGGGCAGCAGGCTGCCGAGCAGCCCCGCGTACGACGCGCCGCCGTCGGTGGCGGCGGCGAGGTAGGCGCCGATCAGGTCGGCCGCGTCGTTGCCGCCGCCGTCGATGATCAGCATGTCGTTCGCGCCGTAGTTGCCGGCCGCGGCCGCGTTCGCGAGCTGGACCGGGATCGACACCGGCGAGGTCGGTGCGGTGACGTTGTTGATGCGCCCGCCGCCGATCGCGTAGTTGGTGCAGCCCGGCTTCGGGTTCGCGACGAAGGTCGTCGCGGAGGTGGCGGCGTAGTGGCTGCACAGCGACGCGAAGCCGTAGAGGTTCGCGATCAGCTCGGGATAGACGCGCGGCGTCACCAGATCGATCGCACCGGCCGCGGTCATCTTCTGGACCGTGAACTTGTAGCCGAAGGTGCCGCTGTCGGCGAGGCTGTCGCCCATCACCGTGACCGAGCTGACCGTGATCGGCGTCGAGGTGTCGGAGCCTCCGCCGCCGCAGGCGGCCAGCAGCGCGGCCAGGGGAATCGCCAGCCAGGCGGCGCGATGGGCAGTCGGCGCACGCTGCGCCCCGGATCGGTTGTCTCTCATGCGAGCCTCTCGACAGGTTGGAAAAGAACGATCGTTCTTTTTATTGAAGGGCGACTATAGGGGGCGTATCGCGCCGTCGAAGCGGGAGAAACCCGCTTGTTGCGTGAATCACGCCTCAGAACGGGTTGTTCTGTGCACGCGTCACGGCGAGCGAGCCGAAGCTGGCCTGGCCGGTGTCGCTGAGGTGGCGGTCGTCGGCCCACAGCCAGGAGAAGCCGATCGCATCGGGCACCAGGGTCTGGCTCGTGCAGGTCGGCAACGGCGCGGTCGGCGCGCAGGCGGCGAGCGTCGTGTTGACGAAGGTCGGCCCGACGTTGTTCTGGGTCGCCGCGTCGGTCGAGAGCAGGTACTGGTCGAGCTGCACCAGGCCGATGAAGTGGCCGTCGTTCGTGAGGTTCTTCAGCATCCCGTCGTTGAAGGCCGCGCTCATCGCGTTCAGGATGTTCGGGTTGTTGTTCGTCGTGCCGGGCGTGCGGTCGCCCGCGAAGGGCATCAGCCCGACGTAGGGGATGGTCGAGATGATCACCTTCGCGCCCAGCGCGGCCAGGCGGTTGACCTGCTGGGCGAGCGCGGTGCCGGCAGCGGTCGCGTTGGCGTTGAGCTCGTCCTGGGTCAGCACCGGGTACTGCGCGAACTCCGCGATGATGTCGTTGACGCCGACCATCACGGTCACCATGTCGCCGTCGACGAAGCCGCCGTCGGCCTGCTGCTGGTCGATCTGGGTCGCGAGGTCGGCGACCATCGCGCCCTTGGTCGCGTAGATGCGGCTCGAGGGCTCGGTCAGCAGCAAGGGGTTGCACTGCGGGAAGCCCAGGCCGTAGGCGCTCGCGATGGCCTGGATCCAGATCGGGTTGATCGCGCAATCGAACAGCGTCGTCGGCGTCGTGGTGCTGGGCGACTGCACCGCGTTGATGGTGTACTTCGCGCCGGTCGACGTGATCACGCTGTTCTCGTCGCCGAACGCGATGATCCGCAGGGCCTGGAATTTCTGGACCTGCTCCCCGCCCCCGCAGGACGTCAGCAGGGCCGAGGCGAGCAGCGCCGCCAGCAGCGCCGCGCGCCCGATTCGATTCGACTTCGACAATTTCATTCAAGGCTCCGGGGAATTCAGCAGGGAGATCATGGACAGGGACGAGGCGGGAGCGCGTTCAGGACGCCGCCGCGCGCCGCAGGCGGTCGCGCACGCCATCCCATTCGGGCGCGGCCGGCGGCTCCTCGACCCAGATGAGCTGCACGCCCTCGGCGTCGAGTTCGCGCAGCACCGCAAAGAGTTCGTGCGCCACCTGCGCAGGCAAAGCCGGCATGCGCCGATGGCGCACCCCCGGGGTCGCCGGCGGCGCGACGCCGCGAGAATATACCGCCAGCCTGAGCGGCGGGTTGCCGAGCAATTGCAAAGCCGAGCTCAACATTGTTGAGGACATCAGCCGCAGCGTCGCGCGCGGCGCGTAGTGCGCGGCGAGCGTGCCGGGCGCGCGCGGCGCCTGCGCATCGGGCGCGCGCAGCGGCTCGCCAGCCGCGGCCTCGATGCGCGCGCGCGTCAGCACGCCGGGGCGCAGCAGCACCGGGTGCTCGCGCGAGCAATCGACGATGCTCGATTCGATGCCGAGCTCGCAGCGGCCGCCGTCGAGCACGCTCAGTGCGTCGCCGAATTCTTCGACCACATGCGCGGCCTGGGTCGGGCTGACGCGCCCGAAGCGGTTCGCGCTCGGCGCGGCCACACCGGGCACGCCGAGCCGGTGCGTCGCCGCCAGCAGCGCGCGCGCGACCGGGAGCGACGGGCAGCGCAGGCCGATGCTGTCCTGCCCGCCGGCGGCGGCCTGCGCGATGCCGTCGGCGCGCGGCAGGATCAGGGTCAACGGGCCGGGCCAGAATGCCGCCATCAGCCGGCGCGCCAGCGGCGACACCGTGCGCGCGAAGGCCTCGGCCTCGGCCGGCTGCGCGACATGCACGATCAGCGGATGGTCGGCCGGCCGGCCCTTGGCGGCGAAGATCTTCGCGACTGCCGCATCGTCGTCGGCGCGTGCGCCCAGGCCGTAGACCGTCTCGGTCGGGAACGCGACGAGTTCGCCGGCCGCGATCGACCCGGCCGCGTCCTGCAGCGCCCCGGCGTCGGTGCCCTCGCGCAGCATCGCGTCCGTCACCAGGGCGCCAGGCCCAGCCGCGCCGCGGCCGCGCGGGCGGTCGCGGCGGCCTGCTCGGCCGTCGCCGCGGTCACGCTCAGGTGGCCCATCTTGCGCCCGGGCCGGGCCTGCGCCTTGCCGTACAGGTGCAGATGCACGCCGGGCAGCGCCAGCACGCCGGCCCAATCGGGCTCGCCGCCGGCGGGCCAGAGGTCGCCGAGCAGGTTCAGCATCACGCAGGGCGAATGCAGGCGCGGCTCGACCAGCGCCGCACCGGTCATCGCACGCACCTGCAGGTCGAACTGCGAGAGGTCGCAGGCGTCGATGCTGTAGTGGCCGGAGTTGTGCGGGCGCGGCGCCATCTCGTTGGCGACCAGCGAGCCGTCGCGCAGCACGAAGAATTCGACGCACAGCACGCCGACGTAGCCGAGCGCGGTGGCGATCTGGCGCGCGCTCGCGACCGCGCGCTCGCACAACGCGGCGCTGACGTCGGGCGCCGGCACGGTCGTCACGGCCAGGATGCCGTCGCGGTGCAGGTTCTGCTGGACCGGCAACTGCACCAGCTCGCCGCTCGCCGAGCGCGCGACGATCACGCTGATCTCGTGCGCCAGCG
>DASYCA010000320.1:0-10003 GCA_036500445.1 Burkholderiaceae bacterium
GCGACGATGTCCTGCAGCGAGCAGCTCACCAGGAAGTACTGCTGCAGGAAGCGCAAGGTCCGGCCGGCTTCGGTCGAATCGTCCGGGTACAGCACCCTCGTCAACGACTCGGCCGCGACGTTCTGCAGCACCGCGCCGGCAAAATCGCCGTGCGAGAACTCGGCGAAGTCGAACGATTCGGGCGCCGCCGCGGCCCACAGCCGCAGCGTGTTGATGCAGTGCGCGCCATAGCCGACGACGGGCCGGTCGTGGGCGATGCCCAGCAGGCTGGACGGCCGGTTCGGCGTGATCGTGACGCCCGAGCCCTTCAGCTCGAACGTCGCATTCAGCGGGACGACGTACATGCGGCTCGGGCGCGCGATCTCCCACGGGTCCTGGTGGCGCAGCCAGTTGTCCGGCTGTTCGTGCTGCCAGCCGTCGCGGATCGTCTGGCGGAAGATGCCGTACTCGTAGCGCAGGCCGTAGCCGATCGCCGGGTATTGCAAGGTCGCGAGCGAATCGATGAAGCAGGCGGCGAGACGGCCGAGGCCGCCGTTGCCCAAGCCCGCATCCGGCTCCTCCTCCATCAGGTGTTCGAGGTTCCAGCCTTCCTGCGCCATCGCGCGCCGCACGACCGGGTCGGCCGCGAGGTTCATGATGTTGTTGCGCAGCGTGCGGCCGAGCAGGAACTCCATCGACAGGTAGTGGATCCGCTTCGGCCGGGCCAGTTCACGCGCGCGCTGGGTCTTGGCCCAGCGGTGCGCGATCAGGTCGCGGATGAACCGGCTGGTGGCCTCGAACTTCTGCCGCGGTTCGGCGGCGTCCGGGCTCAGCAGGTGGTTGCACAGCAGATAGCGGTCGGTCCATTCACTCGCGTGGCCGGACAGGCCCAATCGTTCCAGGCGCCGCTCGAGCGCCGAATCAGGGGAGCGTTCAATCGTTTTGGTCGCATTCATCGGACCGATGCTGGCCCTCGAATGTGACCGCGGGTTGACACCCTGCACAATACGGAACCGCCACTTGCCCCACCACGATCATGCTCGCCCCCACCACGAATCCCGGCCTGCTGTCTCCCTTCCATCTCGCATTCCCGGTCCACGACCTCGTGCAGGCGCGCCAGTTCTACGGCGAGCTGCTCGGCTGCCCCGAAGGCCGCAGCAGCGACGAATGGATCGATTTCAATTTCTACGGGCACCAGATCGTCGCGCACCTCGCCCCCGGCGAGACCGGCCCGGGCCAGCGCAACGCGGTCGACGGCCACGGCGTGCCGGTGCGCCACTTCGGCATCGTGCTGCCGATGGCCGACTGGGAGGCGCTCGCCGCGCGCCTGGAGGCCCGCGGCACCGAGTTCGTGATCAAGCCCTACGTGCGCTTCAAGGGCGAGCCCGGCGAGCAGGCCACGATGTTCTTCCTCGACCCGTCCGCCAATGCGATCGAGGTCAAGGCTTTCGCCGACATCGGCAAGCTGTTCGCGCGCTGAGGCGGCGGCCGGACCGGTCGGACCGGCGGTGTAGACTGGTCGGTTTCCCCAACTGGCGACAAGGTGCGAGTGTCTCAGCGCACAGGTTTCACTGGCTCGGCGCTCATTCGTTTGCTCGCTCGATTGACCGACATCGATGCCCCCGAACCCCGGCAAGGGTTCGCGGACCGGCTCAGCCATTGGCTCGGCTGGACCGACGCGATCTCGCTCGCGGACGCACTGGACGGCGGCGCGATGGCCCCGCCCGCGAGGCCATCCGCGGCATCGCGCCCGGCCGCAAGCGCCGCGGAACGCGAATGCACGCGCGTGCGTGCCGCGTTGACGAAAACGCTGGCCGACCACGCCGCAGCGGCACGCGCCGGCGACACGGCGACCGACTTCCCGGCCTTCCACCGCCGCTATCTCGCGAAGCAACAGGCGATGGAGCTCGCGGTCGCTCCGCTGCGTGCCCGGATGCGTGCGGCCTTGGCGGCGCGCTCGCCGGCGCTGGCACGGCTGGCCGCGGTCGACGCGGTGATGGAAAAGATGCTCGGCCCGCGCGAGCGCAGCCTGCTGCACAGTGTGCCGGCGCTGCTCGAAAAGCATTTCGAGCGCCTGCGCCAGGCCGAGCCCGACGCGCGGGCCGACGGCTGGCTGGCGGTGTTCGGCAACGACATGCAGGCGGTGCTGCGCGCCGAGCTGGAAATTCGAATGCAACCGGTCGAAGGGCTGCTCGACGCCCTTCGCATCAGCTGACCCCTCAATGACAGGCCCCATGACGAAATCGCTTCACTACCTCGCCTACGCCGTCGGCCTCGCCGCCGTGTGCTGGGTCGGCGCCGGCTACGTCGGTACGAACTCGCTGGCGCTGATGGTCACGCTGTTGATCGCCGCGTTCTACCTGATGGGGGGCTGGGAGCTGCGGCGCTTCGATCAGGCCACGACCACCCTCGCACGAGCGGTCGCCGACGCGGCCCAGGCGCCGGCCGAGCTCGGCGCGTGGCTCGAGACGCTGCACCCGTCGCTGCGCAACACGGTGCGCCTGCGCGTCCAGGGCGAGCGGGTCGGCCTGCCCGGCCCTGCGCTGACGCCCTACCTCGCCGGCCTGCTGGTGCTGCTCGGCATGCTCGGCACCTTCCTCGGCATGGTCGTCACGCTGAACGGCACCGGCATCGCGCTCGACAGCGCGTCCGATCTGCCCTCGATCCGCGCCTCGCTGTCGGCCCCGGTCAAGGGCCTGGGTCTGGCGTTCGGCACCTCGGTCGCCGGCGTCGCCGCGTCGGCGATGCTGGGCCTCGTCTCGGCGCTGTGCCGGCGCGACCGGCTGCAGGCCGCACAAGGCCTGGACACCCGCATCTCGAGCACGCTGCGCCCGTTCTCGATCGCGCACCGCCGCGACGAGAGTTTCAAGTTGATGCAGCAGCAGACCGAGGTGATGCCCGCGCTGGTCGACCGCCTGCAGGCGATGATGGCAACGCTGGAGCGCCAGAGCGAGGCCTTGAACGAGCGGCTGCTCGCCGGCCAGGACCATTTTCACGGCCAGGCCGAGGCCGCGTATTCGACCCTCGCCGCCTCGGTCGAGCGCTCGCTGAAGCAAAGCCTGACCGAGAGCGCCCGCGTCGCCGGCGCGACGATCCAGCCGGCGGTCGAGGCGACGATGGCCGGCATCGCGCGCGAGACGGCGACGCTGCACGCGAGCGCCGCCGAGCTCTGGAAAACCTCGCTCGCCGCGCACCAGCGCCAGGCCGACCAGGCGCACGCAGACCTGCAAATTCAACTGACGGCGGGCGACCAGCAACGGCTCTCGGCCTGGAGCGACGCGCTGGCGGCGATGGCGTCGTCGTTGACGCAGGAATGGCAGCAGGCCGGCGCGCAGACCGCGCGCCAGCAGGCGCAGATCTGCGAGACGCTGGCGCAGACGGCGGGAGACATGTCCGCACAGACGCAGGCGCACGCGAAGCACACGATCGCGGAGATCGCGCGCCTCGTGGAAACCGCGTCGGACGCGCCGCGCGCCGCGGCCGAGGTGATCGCCGAGCTGCGCCGCAAGCTCTCCGACAGCGTCGCGCGCGACAACACGATGCTGGAAGAACGCGGCCGCCTGCTGGACACGCTCGCGACCGTGCTGGACACGGTCACCCACGCCGCGACCGATCAGCGCGCGGCGATCGAGACGCTGGTGTCGGCCTCGGCCGAGGTGCTCGAACGCGTCGGCACGCGCTTCACGAGCCAAGTCGGCGCGGAGGCCGGCAGGATGGGCAGCGTCGCGGCCCAGCTCACCGGCAGCGCCGCCGAGGTCGCGAGCCTGGGCGAGGCCTTCGGCGCGGCGGTCGACCTGTTCAGCCAATCGAACGACAAGCTCGGCGCGCAGCTGCAGCGCATCGAGGCGGCGCTGAGTAAATCGCTCGCGCGCAGCGACGAGCAGCTCGCCTACTACGTCGCGCAGGCCCGCGAGGTGATCGACCTCAGCATGCTGTCGCAAAAGCAGATCATCGACGACATGCAGCGCCTCGCCGGCCAGCGCGCGCTCGCCGCCATCGACGCATGATCAGCGACGACATCGAAGCCCTCGAGCCGGCGGTGCCGGTCTGGGCCGTCTTCGGCGACCTGATGTCGGGGCTGCTCGGCGCGTTCGTGCTGATCCTGGTCTGCGCGATCGGCATGCAGCTGGATCTCGCGACGAAGCTGGAGGCCGAGGTCAAGCAGCGGCAAGTCGAGGCGAAGCGCCTGCAGGCGCTCGAGAGCGCGCTCGCCGGGCCGCTCGCAGCCGGCCGTGTGACCTTGAACGACGGCCGCATCGGCATCAGCGGCAGCGTGCTGTTCGCGTTCAACTCGGCCGAGCTGCAGCCGGACGGCCTGCTGCTGCTGAAATCGCTCGCCGCGCCGCTCACGACCTACCTGCAGGCCCGCGACGAAATCCTGATGGTCAGCGGCTTCACCGACGACCGGCAAGTGCGTGGCGGCAACCGCCAGTTCGCCGACAACTGGGAGCTCTCGGCCCAGCGTGCGCTGACGGTCACGCGCACGTTGATCGAGGCCGGCCTGCCCTCGCGCTCGGTGTTCGCGGCGGCCTTCGGCTCAGAGCAGGCGCTCGCGTCGAACGCCGAGGCGGACGGCCGGGCGCGCAACCGGCGCGTCGAGATGGCGCCGACGCCGCGGCCGACGCGCGGCAGCGGGAAACCCGGTGAACGCTGACGCGGTCGACGGCCTCGACGCCGGCGTCGATCCGGTGCGCTTTCGCTTCATCGAGGCGCTGGCCCGGCGCGCGCAGGCGCAGCCGGACGGCGAGGCACGGCGGCTGCTCGACGAACGCATCGCCGGCCTGGTCGCGGCGTACCGCGAGATGGGCGCACGCACGGCCTCGGCATCGACTGCCGCGCAGCCGGTCGATTCACCCGCGCGCGGCCCGCTCGCGGCGCTCGTCGATCGGCTCGCGCAGCGGGCCGACCCGCCGCGCGAGGCGGCAGAAGGTTCGCCTTCCGACTCCACGTCTCCCGCAGAACTGAAGGCGCTCGAGCACTTTCGCAGCACCTGGTCGCGGCTGGATGCCGACCGGCGATTGACGCAATCGCTCGCCACGGTGCCGGACAAGGCCGGCCCGTTGAACTCGCACCACCTGGTGCACCGCTCGCTGAGCGTGATGCGCGAGCTCTCACCGGCCTACCTGCACCGCTTCATGGCCTATGTCGATGCCTTGTTCTGGCTGGACGCGGCGGGCTGAGCCGGCGCGGCCTTGCCCGGGCGTCGGCAGGCGACTCGAAGCGCCTGTACAGTATGCGATGGCACGTGCTTCGCTTGGGTCTTCATCAGCACCCCGCCCGCGACCTCCGCCGCGAGCAGCCGAACGACACCCGAGCCCATCCTCCCGGAGAATTTCCCCATGACGACCCAACCCACGATCATCTACACCCTGACCGACGAAGCGCCGATGCTGGCGACCGCGGCCTTCCTGCCGATCATCCGCACCTTCACCGCGCCGGCCGGCATCCAGGTCGAGACCAGCGACATCTCGGTCGCCGCGCGCATCCTGGGCGAGTTCCCCGAGTACCTGAGCGACGCGCAAAAGCTGCCCGACAACCTCGCCGAGCTTGGCCGCCTGACGCTCAAGCCCGAGACCAACATCATCAAGCTGCCCAACATCAGTGCGTCGCAGCACCAGCTGGTGGGCGCGATCAAGGAATTGCAGGGCAAGGGCTACAAGATCCCCGACTTCCCGGAAGCGCCGAAGGACGACGCCGAGAAGAAGATCCGCGCGCGCTACTCGAAGATCACCGGCAGCGCGGTGAACCCGGTGCTGCGTGAAGGCAATTCCGACCGTCGCGCGCCGCTGGCGGTGAAGAACTTCGCCCGCAAGCACCCGCATTCGATGGGCGAATGGAGCCAGGCCTCGCGCACCCACGTCGCGACGATGAAGGTCGGCGACTTCTACCACGGCGAAAAATCGATGACGGTCGCGAAGGCCTGCGACGTCAAGATGGAGCTCGTCACGAAGAGCGGCAAGACCATCGTGCTCAAGCCCAAGGTCTCGCTGCTCGACGGCGAGGTCATCGACAGCATGTTCATGAGCAAGAAGGCGCTGTGCGACTTCTATGAACACGAGATGGAAGACGCGCGCAAGACCGGCGTGATGTTCTCGCTGCACGTCAAGGCGACGATGATGAAGGTCTCGCACCCGATCGTGTTCGGCCACGCGGTGCGCATCTTCTACAAGGAGGCCTTCGAGAAGCACGGCAAGCTGTTCGACGAGCTGGGCGTCAACGTCAACAACGGCATGGTCAACCTGTACGACAAGATCGCGACCTTGCCCGAATCCAAGCGCGAGGAGATCGTGCGCGACCTGCACGCCTGCCACGAGCACCGCCCCGAGCTCGCGATGGTCGACTCGGCCAAGGGCATCACCAACCTGCACGCGCCGAACGACATCATCGTCGACGCCTCGATGCCCGCGATGATCCGCATCGGCGGCAAGATGTACGGTGCCGACGGCCGCACCAAGGACACCAAGGCGGTGATCCCCGAGAGCACCTTCGCCCGCATCTACCAGGAAGTGCTCAACTTCTGCAAGACCAACGGCAACTTCGACCCGGTCACGATGGGCACGGTGCCCAACGTCGGGCTGATGGCGCAGCAGGCCGAGGAGTACGGCTCGCACGACAAGACCTTCGAGATCGCGGAAGACGGCGTCGCCAACATCGTCGACCTCGCGACCGGCAAGGTGCTGCTGACGCAGAACGTCGAGGCCGGCGACATCTGGCGCATGTGCCAGGTCAAGGACGCGCCGATCCGCGACTGGGTCAAGCTCGCCGTCACGCGCGCGCGCAACTCGGGCATGCCGGTCGTGTTCTGGCTCGACCCGTACCGCCCGCACGAGGCCGAGCTGATCAAGAAGGTCGAGCTCTACCTGAAGGACCACGACACCAAGGGCCTGGACATCCAGCACCTCTCGCAGGTGCGCGCGATGCGCTACACGCTGGAGCGCGTCGTGCGCGGCCTGGACACGATCTCGGCGACCGGCAACATCCTGCGCGACTACCTGACCGACCTGTTCCCGATCATGGAGCTGGGCACCAGCGCGAAGATGCTGTCGATCGTCCCGCTGATGGCCGGCGGCGGCATGTACGAGACCGGCGCCGGCGGCTCCGCGCCGAAGCACGTGCAGCAGCTGGTGCAGGAGAACCACCTGCGCTGGGATTCGCTCGGCGAGTTCCTCGCGCTCGCGGTCTCGCTCGAGGACCTGGGCATCAAGACCAGCAACGGCAAGGCCAAGCTGCTCGCGAAGACGCTCGACGCCGCGACCGGCAAGCTGCTGGACAACAACAAGTCGCCGTCGCCGAAGACCGGCGAGCTCGACAACCGCGGCAGCCAGTTCTATCTCGCGATGTACTGGGCCCAGGAGCTCGCCGCGCAGACCGACGACAAGGCCTTGCAGGCCCAGTTCGCGCCGCTCGCGAAGGTCCTGACCGAGAACGAGAAGAAGATCGTGCAGGAACTCTCGGCGGTCCAGGGCAAGCCGGTCGACGTCGGCGGCTACTACCAGCCGGACACCGCGAAGACCGACGCGGTGATGCGCCCGAGCGCGACGCTCAACGCCGCGCTGGCGGCTGCGCGCGGTTGAGCTGACTCGATCGCCCCGTGAACGGGAGTTCGCGGGGCTTGCTCCCTGGAACGGTGAAATCGCTCAAGCGGCGTGGTCACCGGTCGAAATTGCAGGTGGATCCCAGAATCCGCTCGCCAGTTCGAATATCCAGGAGCAACAATGACCTTTCTTCCGAACGTCCGCATCGGCACCCGCTTGACCATCGGTTTTGCGATTATTTTGGCACTTTCCATCGTCTCGACCGGCGTGGCACTGGTCAACGCCAGCGCGAATGCCGAAGCGACCAAACGCATGATGGACGTTCCGCTCGCCAAGGAGCGCATCGCCTCGGACTGGTACGTCCTGATCTATTCGGCGATCGGCCGGACTTCCATCATCGCCAAAAGCACGGACGGCTCTATCTCCAAGGTTTTCGCCGACGTCATCTCGGCCAGTTCCAAGAAGGGAACCGAGACCCTGCAGGCGCTCGAGCCGCTGCTGAGCAACGACGATGAAAAAGCCATCTACAGGGATGCGATCGACCTGCGCAACAAGTACCAGTCCGCGAAGGAACTGGTGATGGAGGCCAAGAAGGCGGGCAACGACACCGAGGGTGCCCGTCTCTACAACGACGTGTTCCTGCCTGCGTCCCAGGCCTACGACCATCGCGTGCAGGAGTTTCTCTCGCTGCAGCGAAAGGCGATCGACAAGATTGCCCGCTCGATCGAGGACGCGAACGCACGCAGCCTGAAACTGTCGATCGGACTCGGGGCATTGATCGTTGCGTTGGGCGCGCTGCTCGCTCTGGCCATCTCGAGAAGCATCACGCGGCCGTTGGAATCCGCGGTGGACCTGGCCTCGACCGTGGCGGCGGGCGACCTCACGCGATCGGTCGATGCCTCGACTCGCGACGAGATCGGCGACTTGATGCGCGCGTTGAAGGCGATGAACTGCAGTCTGTCCTCCACGGTCTGGAAGGTGCGCGAAGGCACCGAGACCATCGCGACCGCATCGAGCCAGATCGCCAGCGGCAGCCAGGACCTCTCGGCGCGCACCGAGGCCCAGGCCTCGGCGCTCGAGGAGACGGCGGCGTCGATGGAGCAGCTCAGTGCCACCGTCAAGCAAAACGCGTCGAACGCCGAGCAGGCGAATCAGTTGGCGCTGGGCGCGTCGCACGTCGCCGCCGACGGGGGAGCAATCGTGGGACGCGTGGTCGCGACGATGAAGGGCATCAACGACTCGTCCAAGAAGATCGCGGAGATCATCAGCCTGATCGACGGCATTGCGTTCCAGACGAATATCCTCGCCCTCAACGCCGCCGTCGAAGCGGCGCGCGCTGGAGAACAAGGGCGTGGCTTCGCCGTGGTGGCCAGCGAAGTTCGCAGCCTGGCCGGACGCAGCGCGGACGCCGCCAAGGACATCCGGTCCCTGATCGTCGCCAACGTCCAGCGCACCGACGAAGGCGCCGAACTCGTCAATCAAGCCGGTGCGACCATGGCGGAGGTGGTCGAAAGCATTCGCCGCGTCACCACCATCATGGGTGAGATCAGTGCCGCCAGCGTCCAGCAGAGCGCCGGCGTCGCCCAGATCGGCGCAGCGGTCGGTCAGATGGACCAATCGACGCAACAAAACGCCGCGCTCGTCGAGGAGAGCTCCGCCGCCGCCGAGAGCCTGCGCACGCAAGCCCAGGCATTGGTCGGCGTGGTGGCGTCGTTCAAGGTCGCCGCGAACTAGGCGGGCGATCAGGCCGCGTCATGGGCGCCCAAGGCGTCAAGGCGAAGGCCATGCTCGATGGCATCGAACGTCGCACGTCGCATCAGATCCTCGGGTGACCGCCGAGGTGGGACCTCCCCTCGACCCGACAAGGCCGCACGCGCCAATAGCGCGTCCAGGTCGATCTTGAGGTGTCTTCCGAACTGCAGGTGCCTCTGTTGGATGCGAGCGCTGTGCTCTCGATGCCACGCAGTGCCGAGGTCCGCGTAGGCTTGGATTCGATCGAGATCGATCGGCATATGTGTCTCCGTTGTGCTCCGCTGTAAACGAAGACTAGTGAGCCGGCGCTCGAAGGACGCTCCGTTTCTTGACATCGAATCTCGACGTCAGCCGCCGACGGCCGTCCACTACAATTTCGCCGTGAACTTGCATGCCGGCTGCCCATCGCGCAGCGCCTTCTGGCTCGCCGGGCCTGGAGAAGCCTTCTCCAGGCCCCGAACGTTCTCATCCTCGATGCGCTTAATTGCAGAAGCCGGCCCGTTCCATGTCCAGACACCTTCATCATCTCCGCGCCGAGTGGGCGCCGAGCATTCCGCGCGAGCTGATGGCCGGTGCGGTGGCGACCTTCGCCCTGATCCCTGAGGTCATCGCCTTTTCGTTCGTGGCCGGCGTCGACCCGGCCGTCGGGCTGTTCGCCTCCTTCGTCATCAGCATCGTGATCGCGTTTGCAGGCGGCAGGCCCGCGATGGTGTCGGCCGCGGCGGGTTCGGTCGCGC
>DASYCA010000321.1:0-1858 GCA_036500445.1 Burkholderiaceae bacterium
ATCATCTCGGCCAGCGCGACGGTGTGCTCGAACACCAGCGCGTTGTTGACCAGCTTGACGACCTGGCCGCAGCCGAGCGCGCCGCAGTGGGTCACGTCCGAGCCCATGTAGCGCAGCAGCGGCTCGACGCGTGCGAACAGCGCGGCGTCGGCGCCGACCATGATGCTGAGCTCGCCGCGCTGGGCCGCTTCGCGGGTGCGCGCCACCGGCGCGTCGGCGAACGCGACGCCGAGCGCGGCCAGGCGCTCGCCGACGCTGCGCGCGGCCGCGACCGGCGTCGTGCTCAAGTCGACGATCACGGTGGGGCGCCGCGCGCCGGCCGACAGGCCGTTCTCGCCGAGGCAGACGCGCTCGACCTGCGGGCCGCCGGGCAGCGAGAGAAACACGATGTCGGCCTGCGCGGCGAGCTCGGCCAGTGTCGCGGCGCGGCGCGCCTGCGTGCCTTCGAGCGCCTCGAAGGCGGTGGCGTTCATGTCGAACGCGATCACCTCGCCGGCGTGCTTCAGCGCGACGTTGCGGCACATCGGGCCGCCCATCACGCCGAGGCCGACGAAGCCGAGCACGGGAACTGCGGTGGTGGTCATGCGCGGCTCCGGGTCAGTCCATCCACATGCCGCCGCTGATGTCCAGCGACGTGCCCGTGATCCAGTTCGAGGCCGGCGAGCACAGGAACAGCGCGGCCTGCGCGATGTCCTCGGCGTTGCCGTAGCGGCCCAGCGGCACCGTCGCGTTCGCCGCGGGCACCGCGCCGCCGGTCACGTTGGCCCACATCGCGGTCTCGACCGGCCCCGGCGCGAGCACGTTCGCGTAGACGCCGTGCGGCGCGCCGGCCTTGGCGATCCAGCGCATCATCCCGTGCACCGCGGACTTGGAGGCGACATAGGCCGGGCCGGAGGCCACGCCGCCGTTCTTCGCGGCGATCGAGCCGGCGGCGAGGATCTTGCCGAAGCCGCGCGCGCACATCAGCGGGTAGAGCTTGCGGGTCGGGTTGACGACGCCGCGCACGTTCACCGACATGATCGCGTCCCACTCGTCGTCGCTGCTGTCGGCCAGCGGGGTGCGCGCGATGATGCCGGCGCACAGCACCAGGATGTCGATCCGGCCGTGCTCCTTGACGACCGCGTCGATCACGGCATCGGTCTCGGGGCGCGAGGTGACGTCGTAGCGGCGGTACTGGATGCCGGCGCCAAGGTCCTCGTGCTCGGCGCGGTCGGTCGCGACGACCTTCGCGCCCGCGGCCTTGAAGGCCGCGGCGATCGCGCGCCCCATGCCGCCCGCGCCGCCGGTGATCAACGCGACTTGCCCTTCCAGGCTCGCGGGACCGCTCATGTGCTGTGTCATTGCTCGACTCTCCGTGGAAAATGTTTGGGGAATGCGGGTGCGCCGCTCAGGCGAAAACCGCGGTCGCGGACATCGCGAGTTCGCCGTCCGGCCCGCGCGCCCACAGCGCGAGCGTGCCGTCGTCGTTCGTGCGGCCTTCGAGGCGGAACGGGCGGTCGACGAACAACGGGCTGACGCCGCGGAATTCGAAGCGCGCGAGGCTGCGGCCGTCGCCGTGCTCGACGGCCAGCTGCTGCAGCAGGGTCGCGGTCAGCGGGCCGTGCACGACGAGGTCGCGATAGCCTTCTTCATCGCGCGCGTAGGCCTGGTCGTAGTGGATGCGGTGGCCGTTGAAGGTCAGCGCCGAATAGCGGAACAGCAGCGTGGTGTCGGGCGACACGTCGACGCCCCATTGCGCCTGGCCGTCGTAGCGCTCGACGGGGCCCGCCGGCGCGGCGCCCGGCGGCGTCGCCTCGCGATAGACGATGTCCTGCTCCTCGACGATGCAGGCCTGGCCATCGGCGCGGGTGGTGTGCTC
>DASYCA010000322.1:0-3514 GCA_036500445.1 Burkholderiaceae bacterium
TGGGCGCTGCGGCCTCGCGCGTCGACGAGGCCATCAGCAGCCCGACCGCGACGAACGAGAGCCAGAAACCGGCCTGCATCAGCGCCCTGGGATCGATGGCCGTGACGATCACCGCGCCGACCAGCAACACCAGCAGCCAGGGCCAGCGAACCCCGAGCGTCTGCAGCAGCGTGACGGTCGCGAGCATCCACATCGTGCGTTGAGACGGCACGCCCCAGCCCGAGAACATCGCATACGCGGCCGCGCAGGCGAGGCCGCCCCAGCGCGCCGCGATCGGCGCCGGCCACGCGAGCGAGGCGCGGGCGCTGCGCCGCCACGCCTTCGCGATCACGAGGCCGGCGAGCCACGCGAACATCGTGATGTGCAGCCCGCTGATCGAGACCAGGTGCGCGACGCCGGTGTTGCGGTACAGGTCCCAGTCCTCGTGCTCGATCGCGCCCTGGTCGCCGACCGCGAGCGCGGCCAGCACGCCGGCGGCGCGGCGGTCCGGCACGCTCGCGTCGATCGCGTCCCGCACGCGCTGGCGCAGCCGCTCGACCGGGTAGCCGGCCGCGCGGTGCAGCAGCTCGGGCGGCGGCGCGTCGCGCACGTAGGCGGTCGCGCGCACGCCCTGCTCGAACAGGTTCAGCTCGTAGTCGAACCCGTACGGGTTCAGGCTGCCGTGCGGCCGGCGCATCCGCAGCGTCAGGCGCCAGCGCTGGCCGGCGCGCAGCTCGGACTGCGGCGCGCCGAGCGCGGCGTCCTCGTGCTGGCCCTTGTACCAGCCGACGGCGAGCAGCCCGGGCAGCTGCACGGCCTCACCCTGCACACGCGCCGATTCGACCTCGAAGCGAAAGCGCAGCCCGGCCGCGCTGCGCTGCGGCAGCGTCGTGATGACGCCGGTGGCGACCACGTCCTCGCCCTCGAGCGCGGCAGGCAAGGCGTCGGCCAGGCGCAGCGACGCGCGCCAGCCGGAGGCGCCGAACGCGAGCAGCGCGGCGCCCATCACCCCGACGAGAGCGCCGACCAGAAGACCGCGGCGCCCGCGCGGCGCCTTGACGAGCGCCACGCCGAGGCCGATCGCGCCGACCGCCGCCGCCGCGATGCAGGCCGAGGTCGACCACAGCGCGCGCTGCTGCAGATGAACGGCCACGCCCGCGACCCAGGCCAGCGCGAATGCCGCCAGCCGAAGGCCGGGGTCGACGGGCTCGCGCATCGTTCAAAGTGTAGGGATTGGCCTCGCGGTGTAGCATCCCCGCAGCTCGCCCTCCCCCTCAAACCACCCATCGATGTGCCCACCATGAGTACGACTTCCGACTCCGTCTACGACCGCCTCGCCCGCCTGGGCATCACGCTGCCGCCGGTCGCCACGCCGGCCGCCGCCTACGTGCCGTTCGTGCGCACCGGCAACCTCGTCTTCCTGTCCGGCCACATCGCGAAGCGCGACGGCAAGTCCTGGGTCGGCAAGCTCGGCCTGAACGTGGACACCGCGACCGGCAAGCTCGCCGCGCGCAGCATCGCGATCGACCTGCTCGGCACGCTGCACGCGGCGATCGGCGACCTGAACAAGGTCGTGCGGATCGTGAAGGTCATGAGCCTGGTCAACAGCACGCTCGAGTTCAACGAACAGCACCTGGTGACGAATGGCTGCTCGGAGCTGCTCGGCGAGGTCTTCGGCGCGAAAGGCGTGCACGCGCGCAGCGCGTTCGGCGTCGCACAGATCCCGCAGGGCGCGTGCGTCGAGATCGAGCTGATCGCCGAGGTCGCTTGAGCTCGGCAACGGCGGGCCCGAGGGGCGCGGACGCCTGGCTGGGCGGTGTCGCGATCGCGTGCGTCGCGGCGGTCGGTGCGGCGCTCGTCTCGCAGTACCGCTTCGAGATGCAGCCCTGCCCGTGGTGCGTGCTGCAGCGGGTGATCTTCCTGGGCGTTGCGATCGCCTGCGTGATCGGGCTGGTCTGGCGCCGTCGCATGGGGCGCCGCGTGGGCGCCGGCCTGGGCCTGCTGCTCGCGCTGTGCGGCATCGCCGCGGCACTGTGGCAGCACTTCCAGGCCGCGGCGTCGGCCTCGTGCAACCTGACGCTGGCCGACAAGATCGTCAGCCGCTGGCTGCAGCTCGATCAGTTGCTGCCCGACGTGTTCGAGCCGCGCGCGAGCTGCGCCGATGCGGCCGTCAGCCTGCTCGGCGTGCCGTACGACTTCTGGAGCCTCGGGCTCTTCGTCGTGATCGCGCTGCTGCTCGCGCGGCTGTTGCAGCGCATCGCGCAACGCTGAACCGCCCCCTCGGCTCAGCGCAGGCGGATCTCGCCGTGCTCGCCGAGGTCCTCCGGCTGCTTGCCGGTCATCGCGGCCTTCGCCATCTTGTAGAGCTGGACCAGCCGGTTCTCCTTCACGTCCCAGAAGTCGGCGTGGATGATCTTGACGCGCACCAGCGCCAGGTCGGGATCGGTCACGCCGCCCGGGAACCAGGCCTCGGCCAGCTTGGACCAGAGCTGCTTCTTCTTCGCGGCATCCTCGACCACGGAGGCCGTGCCCGCGACCGAGACATAGCGGTCCTTGCCCGGGTCGGCATAGCCGACGTTGACGACCGGATCGCGCAGCAGGTCGCCGACCGGCTCGCCGCTGCGCGACATGAAGAACCACAGGCTCGCGTCTTCGTCGACCGCCGAGTTCTGCGTCGTGACCGGGCGCGAGTGCAGGTGCCCGTTCTCGTGGCGGGTCGTGAACATCGCGAAACGGATGTCGTGGATCAGGTTCCACAGCCGCACGCGGCTGCTGGTCTGGTTCTCGTCGCCGGTGATCGTGCGGTCTTCGGTGGCGTGCATGGCGTGTCCTTTCGAGTCGGGTGGGTTGCCGCGGCGGCAACGCGAACCCGCATTCGATCAGTCAGGGCGTGCGCGCGGGATCGGGCAGGACGCCCGATCGGCGTAGGACGAGTCCGGTCCTGCCCGCTTGCGCCCGATCGCGTCAGGCCGCGAGAACCCGCAGCGCCTTCTGCATCACGTCCTGCGCGCGGCCCTTGCGCGCGCGCTTGCCCTGGTAGGCCCCAAGCGCCGCGGTCTTCAGCACCTCGTCCTTGGCCTTGCCGCCGCGGCCGGTGCCGAGCACTTGCAGGCTCTGGCCGAAGGCCGCGACGCTGACGAGCGCGTCCTTCGCGTCCAGGTCGATCAAGGTCAGCCCGCGGCCGCCGTTGGCCTGCAGCTTCAGCTCGTCCAGCCCGAACACGAGCAGCCGGCCGGCCAGCGACAGGCATGCGACCTGGCTCTGCGTGTCGGCGAGGCTCGGCGGCAGCGGCTTCTCGTCGGCCTCCAGGCTGACGAAGCTCTTGCCGCCCCTCTGGCGCGACAGCAGGTCGCCGACCCGCGCGAGCAGGCCGAAGCCGCCGGTGTTCGCGAGCAGCAGAAGCTGCTGCTGGTGGCCGGCGAAGTAGTGCGCCGGTTGGGTGCCGGATTCGAGGTCGATCAAGGAGGTGATCGGCTGGCCGTCGCCGCGGCCGCCGGGCAGTTGCGCGACGGCCGTCGAGTAGACGCGGCCGTTG
>DASYCA010000323.1:0-2393 GCA_036500445.1 Burkholderiaceae bacterium
GCGACCGGCAGCAGCGGGAACACCGCGACCCCGACCAACAGGATCGCGAGCGCGAGCAGCGTTGTGCCGATCGGCCGCTTGATGAAGCCTGCGGAGACGCTCATTTCTTCACCTCGGCTTCGGCGACCTGGTCCGCCCCGCTCGCGCCGCTGGCCGGGACGGCGCTCTTGCGCGCGGCCTCGGTGATCGTCGAGCCGGGTTTGAGCTTGTATTGGCCATCGACGACGACTTTCTGGCCGGCGGCCAGGCCCTTGTCGATGATCGCGATGCCGTCCTGGATCTGCGCGACCTGGATCGGCTGCGTCTTCACCTTGTTGTCGGTGTCCACGACGTAGACATAGGTGCCGTCCTGGCTGCGCTGCACCGCCGGCGCCGGCACCGTCAGGGCCTGCGAGCGCTGGCCCAGCACCAGGCGCACGTTGACGTACTGGCCCGGCCAGAGCTTGTGGGTCGGGTTCGGGAAGCTGCCCTTCAGCTGCACCGTGCCGCTGGTCGTGTCGATCTGGTTGTTCACCAGAATCAGCTTGCCCGTGCCCAGCAGCTCGGTGCCGGTGCGAGGGTAGGCCTGCACGACGAGCGCTCCGGTCTTGCCGCCGGCCGCGTTGATCGCGCGGTTGATGTCCTGGAACGCCTCTTCGGGCAGCGTGAAGATGACCGAGATCGGATCGACCTGGTTGATCACGACCAGGCCGGTCGTGTCCGCCGCGTGGACGATGTTGCCGGGGTCGACGAGCCGCGCGCCGACGCGCCCGCTGATCGGTGCGCTGATGGTCGTGAACGCGAGCTGGACCTGCGCGAAGTTGATCTGCGCGGTGTCGGACTGGACCGTCGCCTCGAGCTGGGCGACCAGCGCCTTCTGCGTGTCGAGCTGCTGCTGCGTCGCCGCGTCTTCCTTGATCAGGTTGGTGTAGCGCGTCAGGTCGACCCGTGCGTTCGCAAGCGTGGCCTGGTCTTTCGCGCGCGTCGCCTGGGCCTGCGCGAGCTGGGCCTGCAAGGTGCGCGGATCGATGCGGGCCAGCATCTGGCCGGCCTTGACGTCCTGGCCTTCGGTGAAGCCGACCTGGTCGAGCTGGCCGTCGATGCGCGCCTTCACGGTCACGCTCTGGGCCGCGGCGACGCTGCCGATGCCGGCGCGGTAGATCGGCACGTCGTGCTGCTGCACCGTGGCCGTCGTCGCGACGACGGCCGGCGCGGGCCGGTCGGCCGGTTTCGGGTCGGCCGCGCTCGCGCGGTGGTTCATGCCCCAGAGGCTGGCGATCAGCAGCGCGACGCCCAGGGCGATCGGCGTCGCGTTGCGGCGGATGAATTCAGTCGTCATGGCAGGGGTCTCGGCAAAAAGGCTTGGCACGGAGCGTGGCAAAGGACGAATCAGGTGGCGGGGCCGGCCGCGCTGGCGGCCGCCGGTGCGGCGGGTGCGGCGGGTGCGGTCGCGTCGGCGACGCGCCAGCCGCCGCCGGTCGCGGTGATCAGGCCGACACTGGCGGCGAGCTGGCGCCCGCGCAGCTGCACCGCGGTGCGCTGGTTCGTCAGCGACAGGGTCTGCGCGGTCACGACCGCGAGGTAGGTCGCGGTGCCGGCTCGGTACTGGCTCAGCGCGAGGCGCTCGGCCGTCTGCGCGGCCTGCACGGCTTGCGCCTGGTAGTCGGCCTCGCGGTCGAGCACGCGCAAGGTCGAGAGGTTGTCCTCGACCTGCTGGAAGCCGCTCAGCACCGTCAGCTTGTACTGCGCGACCGAGGCGTCATAGGCGGCGACCGCCTGGGCGTCGTGGGCTTGGCGCAGGCCGCCGTCGAACAGCGTCTGCGCGAGCGAGGCGCCGAGCGACCAGACGCGGCTCGGCGTGTCGAACAGGCTGCTGACGGCCGCGGCGCTGAACCCGCCGCCGGCGCTCAGCAGCAGGTTCGGGTAGTAGGCGGCGCGCGCGACGCCGATGTTCGCGTTGGCCAGCGCGGCGCGGCGCTCGGCGGCGGCGATGTCGGGGCGGCGCTCGAGCAGGGTCGAGGGCAGGCCGAGCGGCGTCGCCGGCAGCTCGAGCGCGACCGATTGGCCGGCCGCGACCGGCGCGAGCGTGAACTGCGCCGGCGCGCGGCCGGTCAGGATCGCGATCGCGTGCTCGAGCTGGGCCCGGGTCGCGTCGAGGTCGACGGCGGCCGCCTGCGCGCTCGTCAGCTGGCTCTCGGCCAGCGCGACGTCGGACAGCAGCGCCACGCCGGCCGCGTGCTGCGCCCGCGTCAGCTTCAGCGCGCGGGCGTAGGCCTCGGTCGTCCCGGCATACAGCGTGCGCAGCTGGTCGGTGATGCGCAGCTGCAGGTAGGCCTGCGCGAGCGCGGTCTGGATGCTCAGGCGCGCGCCGGCGAGGTCGTCGGCACTGGCCTGCGCGCCGGCTTCGCCGGATT
>DASYCA010000324.1:0-7297 GCA_036500445.1 Burkholderiaceae bacterium
GGCGATGGCCGGCAAGACCACGATCGTCGAGGTCGAAGAGATCGTGCCGACCGGCAGCTTCGACCCGGACGCGATCCACTTGCCCGGCATCTACGTGCACCGCATCGTGCTGAATGCGACGCCGGAGAAGCGCATCGAGAAACGAACGATCACCGAGAAACCGACGAAGGTGGGAGCCTGACCATGGCCTGGACGCACGATCAAATGGCGGCCCGCGCGGCCAAGGAGCTGCAGGACGGCTTCTACGTGAACCTGGGCATCGGCCTGCCGACGCTGGTCGCGAACTTCGTTTCGCCGGACATCGAGGTCTGGCTGCAAAGCGAGAACGGCATGCTAGGCATCGGCCCGTTCCCGACCGAAGACGAGGTCGACGCCGACCTGATCAACGCCGGCAAGCAGACCGTCACGACGCTGCCGGGTTCCTCGATTTTCGGCTCGCACGACAGCTTCGCGATGATCCGCGGCGGCAAGATCAACCTGTCGATCCTCGGCGCGATGCAGGTCAGCAGCCAGGGCGACCTGGCGAACTGGATGATCCCGGGCAAGATGGTCAAGGGCATGGGCGGCGCGATGGACCTGGTCGCCGGCGTCGCGCGCGTGTTGGTGCTGATGGAGCACGTCGCGAAGAAGAAAGACGGCACGATCGACCTGAAGATCCTGCCGGCCTGCACGCTGCCGCTGACCGGTGTCGGCGTCGTCGACCGCCTCATCACCGACCTCGCGGTGATGGACGTGACGAAGCAGGGCCTGAAGGTCGTCGAGCTCGCCGAGGGCGTGACCCGCGAGGAGCTGCAGAGCAAGACCGGCGTGCCGCTGCTGTTCTGACGCCGACGTGACGGGCCCTGGCGCCGGTGCGGCGCCGGATCAGCCGCCCGCGGCCTTCACGGTCGCCTGCTGCTGCTGGATCTCGCGCCGCTTCATCGCGAGGTAGTCGTCGCGCTGCATTTCGCGCAGCTGCACCGGGTAGCGCTCGCTGCCTTCGTACCATTCCTGCAGGCGCCGCTCGGATTGCTCGGCCGGCGGCAGCGCGGCGGCGGCGAGTGCGGCGTGGATTGCCAGGAAGTAGCGCATGCAGTTGCGCTCGACCAGCCCGCGCACGTTGCCGATGTAGACCGGCTGGCCGTCCGGCTTGTGGCCCTCGACCGTGAAGCCGACCTTGTCGCGGCCCAGCGTCGCGAGGTAGGCCTCCATCGCGACGCGGCCGGCGAAGCCCTGGCTGTACGCGTACGACAGGTGCACGAAGCTCGTCTTGGCGTCCAGCGGCATCGCCTCGAGCACGATGCGGTAGTCGTGCGTGCCCAGCGGCCCCTGGGGCGCGATCAGCTCGATGCGCAGGTAGTCGGCCGCGCTCGCGACGACGCGGTAGCCGAACTCGACCGCGACGGCGTTCTCCAGCGGCTGGTCGTATTTGCGCGCGGTCGCGACCGTGAGCTTGTCGCCGCCGGCGCGCGACCAGCGGCACATCTTGACGTCCAGGTGCAGCATCAGGATGTCGCACCAGTGCGGCATGCCCTGCAGCGTCGGCGCGACGACGGCGAACGGCTGCTGCACGACCGCGTGGACCTCGCCGCGCAGGTCGCCGCCGCTGTGGAACGATTCGATGTGCAGTGGCCAGCGGTAGGTGTTGGACGCGAGTGCGGGTTGCAGCGCGGTGTAGCGCGCGCGCAGCGTCGCGGCGTCCTGCGCGTGCGCGCTGGTCAGCGCGAGCAGGATGACAAAGGTGGAAAAGGCACGCATGCGCGTCAGCGCGGCTTCGGCGGCGCGGCCATCGCACGCGCCGCCGCGGCGACCAGCGCCGGGCCCTGGTAGATGAAACCGGTGTAGACCTGCACCAGGTCCGCGCCCGCGGCGAGCTTGGCCAGCGCGTCGTCCGCGCTCATCACGCCGCCGACGCCGATGATCGGAAAGCCCGCGCCGAGCGCCGCGCGCAATTGCGCGATCACGCGGTTCGAGGCCTCGAACACCGGCGCCCCCGAGAGGCCACCGGCCTCGGCGCCGTGCGGCAGCGACTGGACCGCCTCGCGCGCGATCGTCGTGTTGGTCGCGATCACGCCGTCGATGCGCTGGCGCTGCAGCGTCGCGGCGATCAGCGCGACCTGGGCGGCGTCGAGGTCGGGCGCGATCTTCACGAAGATCGGCACGCTGCGGCCGTGCTGCTGCGCGAGCGCCGTCTTGCGCTGCTGCACCGCGGCCAGCAGCGCGTCGAGCGCGTCGTCGCTTTGCAGCGCGCGCAGGTTCTTCGTGTTCGGGCTCGAGATGTTGACCGTGACGTAGTCGGCGTGCGGGTAGACGCCGTCCAGGCACAGCAGGTAGTCGTCGACCGCGCGCTCGATCGGCGTCGCGGCGTTCTTGCCGATGTTCAGCCCGAGGATGCCGCCGCCCTGGCGGAAGCGTGCGCGCCGGACGTTCGCGAGGAAGGCATCCAGCCCGTCGTTGTTGAAGCCGAGCCGGTTGATCAGCGCGTTCGCCTCCGGCAGCCGGAACATGCGCGGCCGCGGGTTGCCGGGCTGGCCCTTCGGCGTGACGGTGCCGACTTCGATGGCGCCGAAGCCCATCGCGCCCAATCCGTCGATGCAGCGGCCGTTCTTGTCGAGGCCGGCCGCGAGGCCGATGCGGTTCGGAAAGCGCAGCCCCGCGACCGTGACCGGATCGGCCACGCGCGCCTGCGACCAGGTGCATTGCAGCGGCGTGTTCTGGAACCTGGCCAGCGCGTTCAGCGTCAGCTCGTGGGCGTGCTCCGGGTCCAGGCCGAACAGGAAGGGGCGGGCAAGCGCGTAAGGCAGCATTGGCATGACAGCCATTGTCGCAAAGGCATACTCGTCCGACAGGAGAAGGAACCAGTATGGACAGAATCGAACGCGATACCTTCGGCGAACTGAAGGTGCCCGGCGACGCGCTGTGGGGCGCGCAGACGCAGCGCTCGCTGCACCATTTCGACATCTCGAGCGAGCGCATGCCGCCCGAGTTGCTGCGCGCGCTTGCGTTGGTCAAGCGCAGCGCCGCGCGCGTGAACCGCGAGCTCGGCGTGCTCGATGCGAAAAAGGCCGACGCGATCGCGCAGGCCGCCGACGAGGTGCTCGCCGGGACCCACGACACCCAGTTCCCGCTCTCGCTGTGGCAGACCGGCTCGGGCACGCAGACCAACATGAACATGAACGAGGTGCTCGCGAACCGGGCGTCTCAATTGCTCGGCGGCGAGGTCGGCGAGGCGCGCCTGGTGCACCCGAACGACGACGTGAACCGCGGCCAGTCGTCCAACGACGTCTTTCCCACCGCGATGAGCGTCGCCGTCGTGCAGGCGATCGAGGAGGCGCTGTTGCCGGCGCTCGCGACCCTGCGCGCGACGCTCGCGGCGAAGTCCGAGGCCTTCGCCGACGTCGTGAAGATCGGCCGCACCCACCTGCAGGACGCGACGCCGCTGACGCTCGGCCAGGAGATCTCCGGCTGGGTCGCGCAGCTCGACCATGGCATCCGCCACCTGCGCACGACGCGCCCGCATTTGCGCGAGCTCGCGCTGGGCGGCACCGCGGTCGGCACCGGGCTGAACGCGCACCCCGAATTCGGCACGCGGGTCGCCGCCGAGCTCGCGCTCGCGACCGGCCACCCGTTCGAATCGGCGCCGAACAAGTTCGAGGCGCTCGCCGCGCACGACGCGATGGTGTTCGCGCACGGCGCCTTGAAAACGCTCGCGGCCTCGCTGATGAAGATCGCCAACGACGTGCGCTGGCTCGCGTCCGGCCCGCGCTCCGGGCTGGGCGAGATCTCGATCCCCGAGAACGAGCCGGGCAGTTCCATCATGCCGGGCAAGGTCAACCCGACGCAGTGCGAGGCGATGACGATGCTGGCCTGCCAGGTGATGGGCAACGACGTCGCGGTCAACGTCGCCGGCGCCTCGGGCAACTTCGAGCTCAACGTGTTCAAGCCGGTGATCATTCACAACGTGCTGCAGAGCATCCGGCTGCTGGCCGACGGCGCGCTGAGCTTCGAGGAGCATTGCGCGCGCGGCATCGAGGCCGACCGCACCCGCATCCGCGAGCTGGTGCAGCGCTCGCTGATGCTGGTGACGGCGCTGAACCCGCACATCGGCTACGACAAGGCCGCGCAGATCGCGAAGGCCGCGCACAAGCACGGCAGCAGCCTGCGCGATGCGGCGCTCGCGTCCGGCTGGCTCACGGCCGAGCAGTTCGACGCCTGGGTCCGGCCGGAGGACATGGTCGGCAAGCGCTGACCGCGTCCGGCGTGCGGGCCGTCGGCGGCGCAGCCGATAATCGCCGCATGACTCAAGACGAATTGAAAGCGCTGGTCGGGCAGGCGGCGACCGCCCATGTCGAACCGGGCTCGGTGATCGGCGTCGGCACCGGCTCGACGGTCAACTGCTTCATCGACGCGCTCGGCCGCATGCGAGAGCGCATCCGCGGCGCGGTCTCGAGCTCGGAGGCGAGCAGCGCGCGGCTGCGCGCGCTCGGCATCGAGGTGCTGGATGCGAACAGCGTCGAGGCGCTCGCGGTCTACATCGACGGCGCCGACGAGATCGACCGCCAGGGCCACATGATCAAGGGCGGCGGCGCGGCGTTGACGCGCGAGAAGATCGTCGCCGACCTGTCGGCGCGCTTCATCTGCATCGCCGACGAATCGAAGCTGGTCGACGTGCTCGGGCGCTTTGCGCTGCCGGTCGAGGTGATCCCGATGGCCGCAGCGCAGGTCGCGCGCCGGCTGCGCGCGCTCGGCGGCGAGCCGCAACTGCGGGCCGGGGTCGTGACCGACAACGGCGGCCAGATCGTCGACGTGCGCGGGCTGCGCATCACCGATCCGGCGGGGTTGGAGCGCGAGATCAACCAGTGGCCCGGCGTCGTCAGCGTCGGAATCTTCGCGCGCAACAAGGCCAGCCTGTGCCTGCTGGGGACCGCGCAAGGCGTTCGCTCCCTAACTTTCTGATCACCTTGTGACATTGGCTCAAGATCGCGCCCTGCAAAAGCGCGTAACCTCGGGGCCTTGGCGTGATCAACGCACCATTCTTGCAGCAGACCGAGAGGACGGCCCATGGCCAAACCAAACTATTCGTTCGAAAAACGCCAGCGGGAACTGGCCAAAAAGAAAAAGAAGGAAGAAAAGCTGAAGGAAAAAGCCGAACGCAAGGCGGGCGATCCAGTGCCCGAGGGCGAAGCAGCCGACGAAGGCAGCGCGCCCGCCGAGCAAGACGCGCCCGCGCCCTGAGGCGCCGGCAGCGCGAGGCGCACCGCAGGCGGCTGCTCAGCCGCGCTGCGCCTGCCGCGCGCGGCGGCTGATGAAGCGTGCCGGGTCGACGGCGTCGATCAACCCGGCTTCGATCGGCACCGGTGCGCCGCTGATCAACGCGGCCAGCACCCGCGCGCCCAGTGCGCTCCAGGTGATGCCGCGTGATCCCAGTGCCGTGAACGTGTACAGGCCCGGCACACGGGGCACGAAGCGCGGCTGGTCGAGGCGGGCTGCGTTGGCGTGGCCATCGGGCACCGCACCGATCAGCGGCAACCGGTCGACGGCGCTCCAGCGCCAGGCGGTTCGGCCGTCCAGCACTGCGGGGTCGAGGTCGACCGGGCGGCCCACGAGTTGCGCGAGCTGGGCCAGGTTGGCGCGGTGATCTTCCCGCCGCACCGCGGGGTCTGGATCGCCACGCTGCGCGGTCGCACCGAACATCGCGGTGCCGCCACCGAGTTCGGGCAACAGGTAGCCGGCGCCAGCGATCGGCAGGCGCGGCAGGTGCAAACCCGAGGAGGGTCGCTGCGAAGCCGGCAGCAGGCTGATCTGGCCGCGCACCGGGTCGATCGGCCAGTCGGCTGCGCTCGACGGCCCCAGCAGGCGCAGCGCATCGCCGGCATTCGCGAGCACGACGGTCGACGCTTCGGCGAGCGTCGCACCGGCCGCGTCGCGCAGGCGCCAGCCGGCTTCGGTGCGTTCGAGCGCATGGACCTCATCGCCGCAGCGCAGCGTGACCCGCGGCGCAGCACGCTCCAGCCACGCCCGCGCGAGGCCGCCCGGGTCGACCCAGCCGCCGCCGGGGTAGAACCAGGCTGGGCCCGGCAAGGTGAACCCGGCGCGTGCGCCGGCCGCCTCGCGGCTCAGCACCTCGACATAGTCGCGCGGCAGCCCGAGCGCTCGCAGCGTCGCCTGCATTGCCGCGTGCGGCATGGCGTGCTCGAGGCGCAACAGGCCATCGATCGCGCCGGCAACGCCGTGCGCGGCGCAAGCGATCCTGACCGCGTCGCGCGCCATCGACGCGGCGGCGCGGTTGAAACGCGCATGGACGCCGTCCTGCGCATTGACGATGCCGTGGAACAGCCCGGCCGGGTTGCCCGACGCCTCGCCCGCGATCTGCGGCCGGCGCTCGAACAGCGTGCTGCGCCAGCCTTGCTCGGCCAGCGCCCAGGCCGCGCTGCAGCCGGCCAGGCCGGCGCCGACGATCAGTGCGTGGCGCTCGACGCCGGCGCGCGCCGTGTTGCGGGCAGGCGCGCGCCGCGGCGTGAAGGCCGGGGCGAAGCGGGCGAGCGTGATCTCGCGCTTGCCGCCGGTGCCGGGCGCGAGCCGCGCCTCGAAGCCGGCCGTGGTCAGGTCCTCGCGCAGCGCGTGGGCGGCGCTCCAGGTCGCCAGCGTCGCGCCGGGCGCGGCCAGGCGGCTCAGCGCCTTGCAGACGCGCCGGTCCCACATGCGCGGGTTGCGCGCGGGCGCGAAGCCGTCGAAATAGAACGCATCGACCGTGGCGACGAGTTCGGGCAGCCAGGCCTGCACATCGCCGAACGCGAGCATCAGCTGAACCCGGCCGGCGTCGAAGTCGAGCTGGTGCAGGTCGGGCGTCAGCGGCGGCCACGCCTGCTGCAGCGCCGCGGCCAGTTCGGGCCAGGCCGAGTTCGCCTGGGCCTGGGCGAGCTCGTCGCGGTTCAGCGGCTGCGCTTCGATCGAGATGAAGACGAGCCGCTCGCAGCGCTGCGGATCCTCGCGCCAGGCCTGCCAGGTGGCGAGGAAGTTGTTGCCCAGGCCGAAGCCGGTCTCGAGCACGACGAAACGCTCGCGGCCCTGCCAGCGGCCCGGTAAATCATTGCCCTGGATGAACACATGGCGCGCCTGCAGGGGCGCACCGGCATGCGGGTGGTAGACGTCGCGGTAGCGGTCGGAGTACGGCAGGCCCTCGGCGGTGAAGCTCAGCGCGGCGGGTTCCAGGGGTGCGGGCTGCATGCGGCGTGAGCTATGCCGCGGCCCGGGCGGCCAGCCAGCTCAGCAGACGGTCGCGGGCGTCGCCGAGGCCGCGGTACGCGAGCACCGCGGG
>DASYCA010000325.1:0-28320 GCA_036500445.1 Burkholderiaceae bacterium
CGTACGGCAAGCGGTATCTCGCACGGCCTGAGGTGGTGGCCCTGGACCCGTTCCACCTGCCCTTGTCGACGCGCCCTCAGAAATTCACCAAGCTCAAGGGCATCCCTGGTGCCGTTCGGGACGCGAGCCCGGACGCGTGGGCCGTCGTGTCATCCAGGCCAAGCTGCAACGGCCCGAAGCCGACATCCAGGACGTGGAGTACCTCCTCAACGGGCCGGACGATGGCGCTGGCAACCTGAGCTTCGGACGAACCGCAACGCCACCCGCTCCGCGACGACCCCGAGAAGGCCGACCGGCACAACATGCAGCGCATCGAGTACGCGACGCTCGAGCTGGCCCGCGCCGCAGGCCTCCGCGTCTGCGGAACGCGCCTCGAGCGCGTCGGAGAACGCGACGCGCTGATGCTCGAGCGCTTCGACCGCGAATGGAATCCGGACGCCAACGCCTACCGACGCCACGGGCTCGTCTCGGGCCTCACGGTGATCGATGCCGAAGACGGCGACCTCGGTCGCGAGCGCTGGTCGTACCCGCTGTGCGCTTACGTCCGGTGAGCACTACCGCACAGCCCGCACGCGCTCGGCACGCCGACCCCTCAGCCGGGTGCTTGTCGCGCCGCACGGGCTCGGCAGAATTTACCCATGCCGAACAACACACAACAGCTCGAAGGGTATCGCGCACGCCTTCAATCCGAGCTCGCCCGCGCACTGGGTGCGACTCCGATCCGCGCCGACCTGGTCGAACGACTCGTCCGAGAGGTCAGGGAAACGCAACAGCAAGCGGCCGCCGAGGCTCGACAGCAGGCGTCTTGATGTCTGCGGGCGCGCACGCGCCCTCCCCTTGTTGACGATGCGGACCGCATCGGTTCGTCGACAATTCACGACGAAAGCGTGATGGAGTCGTTCGTTTCGTGGACTCGCCGGCTAAAGTTCAGGCATTGTTCAACCGATGCGAAGGCATGAAGCCCACACACCGCGAGTTCCGCGAGACGAGCCTTTTCGATGAGGACAACGAGCATGCGCGAGCCGAAAGTGCGCTTGCTGAAATACGAGCTCATCCTCTTCGAGCGCTTCCGCTTCAGCAACTGAGCGACTCGGAGCGAAACGATCTGGTGCGCGCGGACTTTTGGGCGCGCCAAGCGTGCGCGAAGTCGAACGCGCGGCCCATCGAGGCGCGCTGGGACTTGACGAGCAAGACCCGGCATGAAGCCAGATGACCTGAAGGGCGTGGACCCCTTCACCTGGGCCGACGAGGTATGCCGTTGTCTGCGTGACCTCGCACCGCGCGTCCACCCCACGGTCGCCTCTGCGACGGCGTTGGAAATGGCCCGCTCGGACGTGTATGCGGGCATGATTCCGCGTGAGGCCGCAGGCCTGTACCTCGCTTCGCTCGCGAAGCAGGGGTAGACCGCAGCTGCCGGTCCCCACGCACCCTCCTGATCGAAAGCCCGCATGCCCTTAGACCGTCTGCCCCCTATTGCCGAAGCGTCGTGGACCGAGGAGCAGCGGCGCTGCGCCACCGAGATCATCAACGGTCCCCGCGGCGCGCTGCTGCCGCCCTTCGTGCCGCTGCTGCGCAGCCCCGAGTTGATGATGCATGCGCAGCGCATGGGCGAGTACCTGCGCTACCGCAGTGTGCTCGGCCAGCGCCTGTCGGAACTGGCGATCCTGATCACGGCGCGCCAGTGGTCGCAGCAGGTCGAATGGCGCATTCACGCACCGATCGCGCGCGCCGAAGGCGTCTCCGCCGAGACGATACAAGCGATCGCCGAAGGCCGGCGGCCGGTCGGCCTGTCGACGGACGAGGCCCTCGTCTACGAGTTCTCGATCGAGCTGCACCAGAATCGCGGCGTCAGCGACCTCAGCTGGGCCGGCGTCGTGCAGCGCTTCGGCGAGCAGGGGGCGGTCGATCTCATCGGCATCAACGGCTATTACGCGTTCCTGTCGATGGTGATGAACGCCGCGCGCACGCCGGCGGCATCGACGGCCGCGCCCGGGACCGGCCTGCCGCCGTTGGCCGGCTGAGCCTGGACGGGCCTGGTCGAGCGGCCGGTCACGCCGGCCGCCGCCCATAATCGCCACGATGAGTTCACCCCCGTCGTCGCCCGTCGCCGGAACGGCCTTTTTCAATCCGTTCCCGAAATACCTGCAAGTCCGGCAGGCCCTGGAACGGCGCCTGTATGCGGGATTCGAGCTCGGCCAGCAGTTGCCGACCGAGAAGGCGCTGTGCGAGGAATTCGGCGTCTCCCGCGAGACCGTGCGCGAGGCGTTGCGCGGGCTCGAGGACGACGGCATCATCCAGCGCCATCGCGCCAAGGGCACCTTCTTCGTGCGCCGGCCCGAGCAGCTCGCCGACCAGAAGCTCACCGGCCTCGTCGAAGACTATGCGGCGCTGAAGCTCGACACGCACGCCAAGGTGCTCGAGGCTGCACCGCTGAGGGCCGCCCCGCAGCTCCCTTTGGTGCAGAGCGCGGACGCGCCGCAATTTCGCATCCGGCGCCTGCGCTATCTCGACGGTCGGCCGCTCGTGCTTCACGAGGCCTTCTTGCCGACGCTGCTGGGCGAGCGCGTTGCCGCGCTGGACTTGACGCATGCATCGATCAGCCACCTGCTCGAGAAGCAGTTGCGCATCCGCTTCGTCGAGGAACGCCACCAGATCGAGGCGATCGTGGCCGACACCGAGCTCGCGCAGCTGCTCGACATCGCGGTCGGCGCGCCGGTGCTGTTGACCACGCGCGTGCTGCGCCTGCAGCGCGATGCGGCGATGGTGCTGTTCAAGTCCTACTACCGTGCGGACCGCTACTACTACACGCTGAGCCTGGCGAAGCCGCCGCCGGCCGAGGCCGCCGCCTCGAGGCGCAAGAAGGTCGCGACCTGAAGGCGGGCGCTCGAGCTCGGAGCGCGACCCGCTTCAGCGCAGCCGATGCGCGATCAGTTCGGCCAGCTCGTCGACCTCGTCGGCGGTGTTGAACATCGCGAACGAAACCCGAACGCCGAACCGGTTCTGCGAGACGCGCACGCGCTGTGCGGCAAGATACGCGGCCCACTCGGGATCCGGCAATCGCAGCGTGTTGATGTGCGAGCGGCGCTCGCGCTGCGGCGACCCGACGACGCCCACGCCCAGGCGGTTCATGTGGGCGATCAGGCGCTCGCCCAGGTCGAGCAGGTGCCGGCTGAGCGCGTCGATGCCGATGCCGTCGATCAGCGCGAGCGCCGCGCCGAGCGCGTGCAGGTGCGGCAGGTTCAGGTTGCCGATCTCGAACCGCGCCGCGCCCGGCCGCAGCACGATGTCGCTCGAGCACGGCGGGCGATCGTGCGGCGAGCCCGAGATCGCGACCCCGGCGAGGTAGGCCGGTTCGAGGTCGCCGAGCGCCCGGTTCACGTAGAGAATCCCCAGACCTTGCGGGACGAGCAGGCCCTTGTGGCAGCCGGTGGCCAGGATCGAGACGCCCATCGCTTGCACGTCCAGCGGCATCGAGCCGATCGCCTGCACCGCGTCGACGACCAGATGGATGCCGCGCTCGCGGCACAGCGCGCCGATGCCCGCGAGATCGCAGCGCTGCCCGGTCGGAGAAACCACGTGCGACAAGGCGATCACGCGCGTCGAGTCGTCGAGGTGCGGCGCGAAGCTGGCGGCATCGGCGCCGCCAGGCTGTGGCGCAATGAACCTGACCCGCACGCCGCGTCGCTCCAGGTTGAGCCAGGCGCAGCTGTTGTTCGGATGATCGCCTTGCATCATCAACACGGTCTCGCCGGCGCGCAGGTCCAGCGCGTGTGCCGCGATGTTGAGGCCCTCGGAGGTGTTCTTCGTGAAGGCGATCTCGTCGGCGCGCGCGCCGATCAGTGCGGCGGCCTGATCGCGAAAGCCCGCGATACGGCTCAACCACGTCGGCTTGGGCCCGCCGAAGCCCTGCGATTCGTCGAGGAACCGGTCGAGAGCGCCGCGCACGCTCGATGCCAGCGGCGCCTGATGGGCCGAGTCGAAATAGCGGAAGCGCTCGGTGACCGGGAACTCGCGGCGCACCGCACCGATGTCGAAAAGTGGCGGCATGGTTCGAAGCGCCCTACTCTGCCTTGGCGCCCGAGGACTTCACGACCTTGCTCCATTTCGCGACCTCGGCCTTCACGTAGTCGGAGAACTGCGGCGTGCTCATCGCACCCGGTGCCGCGCCCTGCGAGGCCAGCATGCCGACCGTGTCGGGGACCTTCAGCGCCCGCGCGACCTCGTCCGCCATGCGCGCGACCACCGCCTGCGGCGTCCCGACCGGCATGAAGATGCCGTACCAGTTGTCGACGTTGTAGTCGGGCAGGCCGCTCTCCGCGACGGTGGGCGTGTCGGGCAGGCCCGGTGCGCGTGTCTTGCCCGACACCGCGATCAGCCGCGCGTGGTTTCCCTTCACCAGCGCGATCGCCGGCGGCGGCGGCAGGAACATCAGCTGCACCTGGCCGCCGACCAGATCGGACAGCGCCGGACTCGTGCCCCGGTAGGGCACGTGCGTCCAGCTCAGATTGCTCATCGAGCGCAGCATCTCGCCCGACAGGTGCGAGATCGTGCCGATGCCGGCCGAGGCGACGTTGAGCTCGCCGGGCTTCGCGCGTGCCAGCGCGATCAGCTCCGGCACCGACTTCACCGGCAGGTCCATGTTCACGATCAGCACCATCGGCGTCGTTGCGACCAGCGCCACCGGCACGAGATCTTTCACCGTGTCGTAGCCGAGGTGGCTGTAGAGGCTGGGATTGATCGCGATCTCCGACGTCGAGGCGAGCACCATCGTGTAGCCGTCGGGCGCGGCGCGCACCGCCGCTTCGGTGCCGAGCGAGCCGCCCGCGCCGGCGCGGTTGTCGATGATGACCTGCTGCCCGAGTTGCTCGGCGAGCTTCTGCCCGATCAGTCGCCCGACCGCATCCGAACCGCCGCCCGGAGGGAACGGCACGATCAGCCGCACCGGCCGCGCGGGCCACGCCGAATCCGCCCACGCCGCGATCGGAACCGAGGCGAACAGCGCGCACGCCAGCGCGAGCAGCGTGGCGGGCACGAGCCGCGACATCTTCGGAGCGAGGCGGTTCATCACGTCGTGGTTTCCTCGGAGCAAATCGTTGATCGGGTCGACCCGTCCAAGCACGGATTGAGCCAGCCGGAAACGCCCGCGTCAGCTGCGCTTCACCGACGCGAGGACGTCACGCAGGATGCTCATGCCCTGGTCGATCTCGGCATCGGTCGAGACCATCGGCGGCACCAGGCGAATCACGTTCTTGCGGCCGTGGCTGCCACGCGCCTGAACGATGAGGCCGCGGTCCTGGCAGGCTTGCACGGCAGCGTCGGCCGCGCCGTTGGCGGGCTCGCGGGTCGCGTGGTCGAGCACGAGCTCGACCCCCCACAGGACACCGCGGCCACGGAACTCGCCGATCAATTCGTTGTCCGCGGCCATCGCCGCGAGCTGGGCGCTCATGCGTTCGCCGATCGCCTCGGCACGCTTGACCAGGCCTTCCTTCTGGATGATGTCGATGCTCGCGATGCCGGCCGAGCAGGTGATCGGGTCGCAGGCATGCGAGCGCGTCGCGACATACCCGTTCGCAGCGGCGCGGTCGGCGATCTCCGCGGTGGTGCACACCGCGCTGATCGGCAGGCCGGCGCCGAAGTGCTTGGACACCGTGATGATGTCGGGCACGACGTCCTCGTGCTGATGGCCCCACATGCGGCCGGTCTTGCCCAGGCCGGTCTGCGATTCGTCCATGATGAACAGCATGCCGTGCTCGTGGCACATGTCGCGCAGCGCCTTCACGTAGCCCGGCGGCGGCACCACCACGCCGCCGGCGCTCAGCACCGGCTCCATGATCACCGCGGCCGGCTGTCCGCCGAAGTTGCTTTGCGCCAGCTCGAAGCTGGTTTTGAGGCATTGGAAGTTGCCGCCGGCCTGGGCGCAGCCGCATTGCGCCGGCGAACAGGCCACCGGGCAGCGATAGGGATACGGCGACAGGATGGCGGTCGTGCCCTGCGCGGCCAGGCCGTGCTTGCTTCGGTTCCAGCCGAACGACAGCGAGCGCGTGATGAACGAGGTCGAGCCGTGCAGCCCCATGTGCAGCGCCAGCACGTCGGTGCCGCCGGTCACCTTGCGCGCCAAGTCGATCGCGGCTTCGACCGCGTCGCTGCCGCTGACCAGGAACAGCGTCTTCTGCAGCGGCGCCGTCAGGATCTCGCCGAGGCGGCGGTGAAGCTCGAGCCGGTCGACATTCAGGAAGGTCTTGGTCGAATGGCTGATGGTGCCCAGGTTGCGCTTGACGGCTTCGACATAGAGCGGGTGGTTGTGCCCGAGCGCGGCGGCCATCTGGCCCGACCCGAAATCGAGATAGCTCTTGCCTTGCGTATCGACCACCGTGATGCCGTGCCCGCTCGCGATGACGGGGCGGTTTTCGAGCCCTGCCATGTAGGCGCCCTTGGGCGTCGGAATCATCCAGTGATCGACGATCTGCTTGACTGTTCGGGCTTCCATTTCAGAGATCCTGTGGGGTAATTGACCGAATGTACGGATATTAATACAAATTGAAAGTCCGTTCAATTTCGCCAATCGCGCCGATCCCGGCCTCCCGTCATATATGGCGCCAATTCACTGATTTGACACCAATCTATGAAGCGGCTATGGTGCCTCCATGAGCAAGACTACGATGCACGAACGCGCCCAGAAAGCCGCCGCCAAGGTGCCCACCGCAGCACGCAGACACGCGAAGGCCGGCGCGGTGGTGGACCCAGTCGTTCGGAACCCAGCAGAATCGTTCGCTCTGCCGAAGAAGGAGGAACTGCGCGCCAAGACGCTGCGGTTGCAGCCGTCCTACGAGCATGGCCTCGTGATTCTGAAGCGCGTCCTCAAGAAACCCATCAACAAGATGGTGAACGAAGCGGTCGGCGAGTACATCCAGCGGCAGACCGCTCAGGTCGAGGCCGAGCTCACCGCGACGCTCAAGCAGTTGCAGGCGTACCGCCTTGCGGACCCCGAGTTCACTGCCGCGCGGCGGGAGTTCATCCGGGGAGAGGTGTTGTACGGCAAGGACGATCCGATGGAGGGTCGAATCGTGCGAAGCAAGACGCCGACACGCGCGGCGGTCACGCATGAATCGAAGGGCGGCGCGGAGCAAACGACTCCACCCGGCCCGGCGCTGACCGAGTTGCGCCGGCTCCTGCGCGGCTAGTCCGTGGCCACATGGCACACCGCGATGATGCAGGGCCTCGATCCGTCCCGCATCTGGGCAAACCTCGTCATGACGCGGTACGGTGTGCCGCCGGTGCTCGCGCTGCGCCCTCGCCCGCTCGACGCTGCCTACGAGGGTTCGGCAAGTGCTTGCATGGGCGGGGACCACAAGCCCTTGGCCGTCTACATCCGCAAGCTCTACGACGCCAAGGTAAGCCCACCGCCACCGGTGGCGAAGAAGACCGCGGCGAAGAGACGGTCGACGAAGCCGATCGCAAAGAAGGCGAAATAGGCACGGTGCGCCGCGCCCGAAGCACGAAGCCTTGCGCTCAGCGGCGCGACGGATCGACAGGCGTACGGTCAGCCAGATCCAGCAGGTCGAAGAAACTCGTGTCCCGGTGGATCTCTTTCGGCCGCACCCGCCGTTCGAGTTCGCGGCAATACTCCAGCATCGTGGAGGCCAGCGGGGATGCCTCGCCGCCCGGCGTTTCGTCTTGGTGCGGATCGCGCGACTCATCGCGCTCGATGGTCAGTGACTTCACTTGACAGGCCTCCATGCGGTCGACCGTTTGCACGTCGACGCCTCGAATTCTCTCGGTCCGGGGCGGCGTCAATGAACGAGCATCATGCTCGCGTCGAGTTTCACCCAGGTCCGTGTCAGCAGGAAGTCGGGTTCTCCTCCAATCCTGCAGGACCATGGAGTACGTTCGCGTCGGACAATTCCTACAAATACATTCCGCTCCATCGTGCTCAAGCTCACCCGCCTCATCCTCGCTCGCGCGCGCCAGGAACGCCTGCCCCAAATCGCGGGCAGCCTGACCTTCACGACCCTGCTGTCGGTCGTGCCCTTTCTCGCGGTGAGTTTCGCGCTGTTCACGCGCTTTCCGATGTTCGGCCGCATCAAGGCGGCGCTCGAAGAGCAGGTCCTGAAGGGCTTGCTGCCGCCGGACATCGCGCGCACCGTCTGGAGCTACCTGGATCGCTTCGCCGCCAACGCCAGCGACCTGACCCTGGTCGGCTCCCTGTTCCTGCTGATGACCTCGGTGGCGCTGCTGTTGACAGTCGAGAACGCCTTCAACCAGATCTGGAACGTGAAGCGGTCCCGCCCGTTGCCCAAGCGAGTCGGCCTGTACCTGCTGGCACTGGTCGTGGGTCCGCCGGCACTCGGCTTGATGCTCTGGGCCGCCTCGACGGTGCTCGGGGTCTCGATGGGCTTGATCGGGCCGCTGCCGCCCGCCGCGAAGTTCGTGCTGCACCTGGGCCCGGTCGCGCTCGGCGGCGCCGGGTTGAGCGCGTTGTTCCGATTCGTTCCGCATGCCAAGGTCCGCTGGCGCGACGCGCTCATCGGCGGGGTGCTCGCCAGCATCGCGCTCGAGCTGGGCAAGCGCGGCTTCTCGGCCTACCTGCTGAAAGTGCCGACCTACAAGGCCGTGTACGGCGCGTTCGCTGTGGTCCCGATGTTCCTGCTGTGGGTGTATTTTTCGTGGCTCGTCACGCTGGGGGCGGCGCTGCTGGCGGCCAACCTGGCGCGCACCGCGCCGCCGCGCACACTCGCCAGGCGCTGACGCATATACGCCGTTCAGATAAGGAAAGCACTTTTTGTTGCTTCCGCGACTGAAGAACTCTCGGGATACTCGGCCGATGAATTTTCAACAGCTGCGCTCCGTGCGCGAGGCGCTGCGCTGCGGCTTCAACCTGACCGAGGTCGCGAAGGTCCTGCACACCTCCCAGCCGGGCGTGAGCCGGCAGATCCGCGAGCTCGAGGAGGAGCTCGGTGTCGACCTGTTCGTGCGCGCCGGCAAGCGGCTGACCTCGCTGACCGAGGTCGGCGCGCTGATCGTGCCGATCATCGAGAACATGCTGAAGGACGCCGAGAGCCTGAAGCGCGCCGGCGAGGAGTTCACCCAGCAGGCCTCGGGAAGGCTCTCGATCGCGACGACCCACTCGCAGGCGCGCTATGCGTTGCCCGGCGCGGTGCGCGACTTCCGCCAGCGCTACCCGCAGGTCAGCCTGAGCCTGCACCAGGGCACGCCGGACCAGGTCGCCGAGATGCTGATCTCCGGCGAGGCCGACATCGGCATCGCGACCGAGGCGCTGGCCAGCTACGACACGCTCGTCGCGCTGCCCTGCTTCCGCTGGACCCACAGCGTGATCGTGCCGCCCGGCCACGCGCTGCTCGACGGCGCGCCGCTGACGCTGGAGCGGCTGGCCGACCACCCGATCATCACCTACAACCCGGGCTACACCGGCCGCACCCACATCGACGAGGCCTTCGAGAAGGCCGGCATCGAGATCGAGCTGGTGATCACCGCGATGGACGCGGACGTCATCAAGACCTATGTCGGCCTCGGGCTGGGGGTGGGCATCGTCGCGTCGATCGCGTTCGACGACGAGCGCGACCGCGACCTGCGCGCGATCGATGCGCGCCACCTGTTCGCGATCAACCTGACCAAGCTGGCGGTGCGGCGCGGCAGCTTCCTGCGCAGCTACGTCTACGACTTCATCGAGACCTTCGCGTCGTCGCTGAAACGCGAGGTCGTCGAGCGCGCGATGGCGACGGCGCCTGGGGCCCGGATCGAGGGCTGAGTTGGCCCCCTCGCCCCTTTGGGGAGAGGGAGCAACACTAAATCATCGCGGCGGGGTCGACGAGTTCGATCTCGGCCCTGGCGCCGGCGCCGGCCGTGAAGCGCGTGATGCGGCGCGGCTTCAGGTACACGCGGCTGCCGTTGCTCAAGCCCAGCCGCTCGCGCAACGCGTTGTAGTCGCTGCGCGTCATCTCGACGTCGACATAGCTGCCGTCGTCCAGCCGCTTGAACTCGATGCGCGTCTGCGGCCCGACCGTCAGCGCCTGCGACAAGCTCACCGCCAGCGCGCCCTCCTGCGCCTCGGCGACGATCTCGAGCTCGTGCGGGCGCACGTAGCTCACGTCCTCGGGCGGCGTGGACCCCCCCGGCGCATGGCCGAAGCGGCCGTGGAACAGGTTCACGTCGCCGAGGAATTGAAGGACGAACGGCGTCGCCGGGTGGTCGTAGACCTCGTCCGGCGGGCCGTCCTGCTCGATGCGGCCCTGGTTCATCACGACGACGCGGTCGGCCACTTCCATCGCCTCGTCCTGGTCGTGCGTGACGAACACGCTGGTGATGTGCATCTCGTCGTGCAGCCGGCGCAGCCAGCGGCGCAGCTCCTTGCGCACCTTCGCGTCGAGCGCGCCGAAGGGCTCGTCCAGCAGCAACACCCTGGGTTCGACCGCCAGCGCCCGCGCGAGCGCGATGCGCTGGCGCTGGCCGCCGGAGAGCTGATGCGGGAAGCGGTCGGCCAGCCAGTCCAGCTGCACCAGCCCGAGCAGCTCCATCACCTTGGACCGGATCTGCGCCTCGCGCGGGCGCGTCGCCTTCGGCCGCACGCGCAGTCCGAACGCGACGTTCTCGAAGATGCTCATGTGGCCGAACAGCGCGTAGTGCTGGAACACGAAGCCGACCTGCCGGTCGCGCACGTCGGCCAAGGTCGCGTCCTCGCCGTGGAACAGCACCGAGCCGGAGTCCGGCCGCTCCAGCCCCGCGATGATGCGCAGCAGCGAGGTCTTGCCCGAGCCCGAGGGCCCGAGCAGCGCGACGAGCTCGCCGGACGGGATGTCCAGGTTCAGGTTGTCGCAGACGACGGTCTTGCCGAAGCGCTTGTTCAGGTGGCGGATCTCGATGCTCATGGCAAGTGCCTCATTCGTTGCGTTCCGACGCGCTGCGCTTCTGCTGTTTCACGCGCTGCTCGACGGCGTACTTCAGCACCAGCGTCACCAGCGCGAGCAGCGCCAGCAGCGAGGCGACCGCGAAGGCGGCCGCGAACTGGTACTCGTTGTAGAGGATCTCGATGTGCAGCGGCATCGTGTTGGTCTCGCCGCGTATGTGGCCCGAGACGACGCTGACCGCGCCGAACTCGCCCATCGCCCGCGCGTTGCACAGGATCACGCCGTACAGCAGCGCCCATTTCACGTTCGGCAGCGTGACGCGCCGGAACATCTGCCAGCCCGAGGCGCCGAGCACGCGCGCGGCCTCTTCCTGCTCCTGGCCCTGCGCCTGCATCAGCGGAATGAGTTCGCGCGCGATGAACGGAAAGGTCACGAAGACGGTCGCGAGCACGATGCCCGGCACCGCGAAGATGACCTTGACATCGTGGTCGCGCAACGATTCGCCGAACCAGCCCTGCAGCCCGAAGATCAGCACGTAGATCAGCCCCGCGATCACCGGCGAGACCGAGAACGGCAGGTCGATCAAGGTCAGCAGCAGGTCCTTGCCGCGAAAGTCGAACTTCGCGATCGACCACGCGGCCGCGACGCCGAAGACCAGGTTGAGCGGCACCGAGATCGCCGCGGCGGTCAGGGTCAGCCCGATCGCGGAGACGGCGTCCGGCTCGGTGATCGCCGCGAGGTACACCGTCACGCCCTTCTTGAAGGCCTCGACGAACACCGCCGCGAGCGGGATGAACAGGAAGAACGCGAGGAACGCGAGCGCCAGGCCGATCAGCGTTCGGCGCACCCAGGGCGGCTCGGCGGTCGCGGCGAGCGCCGTGCGCGGCGCGACGGCGGAGTGCCGGATCGGCGCTGGCGTCAAGGTGGTCGTGATCGCGGACATGGCGAATGAAAAAAGCGTCAGCGGCCCTGGCGCTTGCGCGTCCAGGCCTGCAGCAGGTTGATCGCGAGCAGCAGCGCGAACGCGGCGACCAGCATCACGACGGCGATCGCGGTCGCCCCCGCGTAGTCGTACTGCTCGAGCTTGGTGATGATCAGCAGCGGCGTGATCTCGGAGATCATCGGCATGTTGCCGGCGATGAAGATCACCGAGCCGTACTCGCCCAGCGCCCGCGCGAACGCGAGCGCGAAGCCGGTCAACAGCGCCGGGGTCAGCACCGGCAGGATCACGCGCGTGAAGGTCTGCGCCCGCGTCGCGCCCAGCGTGGCGGCCGCTTCCTCGAGCTCTTTTTGCAGGTCTTCGAGAACCGGCTGCACCGTGCGCACGACGAACGGCAGGCCGATGAAGGTCAGCGCAACGAACACGCCGAGCGGCGTGTACGAGACCTTGATGCCGGCGAGCGCCAGGTAGCGCCCGATCCAGCCGTTGCTCGCGTACAGCGCGGTCAAGGCGATGCCGGCGACGGCCGTCGGCAGCGCGAACGGCAGGTCCACCAGCGCATCGACGAGGCGCTTGAACGGGAACTCGTAGCGCACCAGCACCCACGCGACGACCAGCCCGAAGACCGAATTCAGCAGCGCCGCCGCCAGCGAGGCGCCGAAGGTCAGCCGGTAGGACGCAACGACGCGCGGCGACGAGACGGCGTCCCAGAACGCCGGCCAGGTCATCGTGAAGGTCTTCAGGAACGCCGCCGACAGCGGCAGCAGCACGATCAGCGCCAGGTACAGCAGCGTGAAGCCCAGCGCGAGGTCGAAACCGGGCAGCACGCTGTGGCGCTTGAGCAGGGTGCGGGAGAGAAACACGTCGGAACGATCGTCAGCAGGCAGGGTCGCCGATGCTACGTTTGCGGGCACTAACGGGGAACGACGGAATGTGAGCTTGCTTATGCGCAGACCGACTAACAAAGTTCCACGACGTCGAACGGTGAATACCCGGGCTAACTTTTTCGAAGGGACTGAAATATATTGCCTCCCGGTGACGGCATGCGCGCGTGCGCCCGCCGAGCTCGCCAGGAGGAAGACATGAGCATTTCGCGTCGAGTATTCACGAGTGCCGTCACCGCGAGCATCGCCCTGCCGGGCGTCGTTCGCCAGGCCGCTGCCCAGGGCGGCACGATCAAGATCGGCATGTGCGCGCCGGTCACCGGCCCCGCCGCCGAATCGGGCAAGTACGCGCAGATCGGCGCGAAGATCGCGCTCGACGCGGTCAACAAGGCCGGCGGCGTGCTCGGCAAGCAGGTGGAATTGATCGTCGAGGACGACCAGACCACCAACCCCGGCATCGTGCTGGCGTTCTCCAAGCTCGCCTCGCAGACCGACATCGTCGCCTTCCTCGGCTCGATCCGCTCCACGCAGGTGCATGCGATGGCGCCCGACGTGCTGAAGATCGGCAAACCCGTGATGATCGGCGGCACCGACCCGGCGCTGACCCACATGGGCAACCCGTGGCTGTTCCGCTTCCGCCCGAACGATTCGTATTCGGGCAGCGTGATCGCCGAATACGGCGTGAAGACCCTCGGCAAGAAGAAGTGGGCGATCGTGCATTCGACCGACGCGTTCGGCACCGCCGGCGGCAAGGCGCTGACGGCCGGCCTCGCGAAGATCGATGGCGCGACCATCGTGCTCGACCAGGGCTACGCGAACCAGAGCCAGGATTTCACCCCGGTCGTGCTCGCGATCAAGCAGTCCGGCGCCGACATCCTCGGCTCCTACTTCACGTTCGAGAACGACCTCGGCGTGTTCGCGCGCCAGCTGCGCCAGCTCGGCGTCGCGATCCCCTACATCGGCTCGCCGTCGATCACCAACACCACCGCGCTGAAGCTCGCCGGCCCGGCCCTCTACAACACCTTCGGCGTGGCCGACTACGCGGAGGATTCGAGCCCGGCCTCGAAGGCCTTCGGCAAGCGCTACCAGGATGTCGCGAAGGTCGCCGCGGACAACCAGTCCTCCTGGACCTTCGACGCGATCACGGTGCTGTGCATGGCGATCAACAAGGCCGGCAAGACCGACCCGACCGCGATCCGCGAGGCGATCCTGGCGGTGAAGAAGCATGCCGGCGCCGAGGGCGAATACAACTTCGACGCCAACGGCGACGGCCTGCACGGCTACAACGTCGTCAAGAACGACAAGGGCAACATCGTCTTCGACAAGCACGTCGAATCCGCCAGCTGATTCCCCGATGGATCTGGCGCTCCAGCTCTTCTTCACGGGCTTGGGGATCGGGTCGGTCTACGCGCTGGTCGCGCTGGGCTTCGTGCTGATCTTCAGGGCGACCAACGTCGTGAACTTCGCGCAGGGCGAGTTCTCGATGGTCGGCGCCTACCTGATGGTCGTCTTCGCGGTCGATCTGCACTGGCCCTACCCGCTCGCGTTCGTCGCGGCGCTGGCCGGCATGGCCCTGCTCGGGGTGGTCTTCAACCTGGGCGTCTACTATCCGCTGCGCCACCGCACGTTCCTGCCGGTGATCATCGCGACGATCGGCGCGTCGATCTTCCTGGCCAACACCGTGCTCGCGCTGTACGGCCCGCAGCCGCAGGCGCTGCCCGGCTGGTTCGAGACGCCGGGCCTGCAGATCGGGCCGGTCTACCTGGACAGCCAGTACCTGCTGATCATGGTCGTCACGCTGGTGCTGGTCGCGTTCAACTTCTGGTTCTTCGAGCGCACCCTGCTCGGCAAGAAGCTGCAGGCGACCTCGCAGGACAAGGAGATGGCCTCGCTGCTCGGCATCCCGGTCGCGTTGATGATCATGCTGACCTTCGTCTACTCGGCGCTGCTCGGCGGCGTCGCCGGCATCCTGGTCGCGCCGATCCTGTTCGTGTCGATCCAGATGGGCTCGACGATCGCGTTGAAGGCCTTCGCGGCGACCATCATCGGCGGCTTCGGCGACGTGAAGGGCGCGATCATCGGCGGGCTCTCGCTCGGCGTGATCGAGACCTTCGGCGCGGCCTACATCTCGGTGCCCTACAAGGACGGCTTCGCGTTTCTCGTGCTGGTCGCGTTCCTGATCTTCAGGCCGCAGGGCATCTTCGGCGAACGCGTGGCGGAGAAGGCATGAGCGCACGCCGGACCTGGACCACGCTCGGGTTCGCCGCGCTATCGGCCGCGGCGGTCGCGCTCGCGATGCTGGTGCCGATGCAGGACTACACCGTCCACATCCTGGTGCAGACCACGACCTTCGCGATCGCGGTGTTCGGCCTCACCGTCGTGCTCGGGCTGTGCGGCCAGATCAACCTCGCGCAGGCCGCGTTCTTCGGCTTCGGCGCCTACGCGGTCGGTCTCGGCACCGCCGACCTGCACATGAATTTCTGGTTCGCACTCGCGATGGGCGCGGGCGTCGCGCTCGTGATGGGCGCGTTCCTCGGCATGACCACGCTGAAGCTCGGCGGCCACTACCTCGCGATGGTGACGATCAGCTTCCAGCAGATCGTCACCCTGATCATGATCAACTGGATCCCGGTCACGCACGGCCCCGACGGCGTCGGCAACATCCAGCGCCCCGCGCCGTTCCAGTCGTCGCAGGCCTTCCTCGGGCTGTGCGTGCTTGCGATGGCGCTGGTCGGCTACCTGGTCTGGCGCCTGCCCGGCACGCGGCTCGGGCGCTCGATGCGCGCGGTGCGCGACAACGAGCTCGCCGCCGGCGTCGCCGGCGTGAACGTCTACAAGGTCAAGGTCGCCGCGTTCGCGCTGTCGGCGCTGCTGGGCGGGATCGGCGGCGGCCTCTTCGCGGGCGGCTTCGCGTACGTGAGCCCGGACCAGTTCAGCTTCGCCGAATCGATCGTGTTCATGACGATGACCCTGCTCGGCGGCGTCGCGTCGCCGGTCGGCGCGGTGATCGGCACCGCGCTGTTGATCGTGCTGCCGGAGAGCCTGCGCTTCCTGAAGAGCGTGCCGGGCCTGTACCTCGCGATCTACGGGCTGGCGATCATCCTGATCATCCGCTACATGCCGGACGGCATCTGGGGCTTCGTGCAGGACCGCGTGCGGCGCTGGCTGCCGCCGGCGCCGTTCGCCGCACCGGCAGGCGAGCTGCTGCTGGCGCCCGCGCAGGCCTCGGGCAAGGACGGCGATGCGTCGGCGGCGCTCACGGTGCAAGGCCTCAGCAAGCACTTCGGCGGCGTCAAGGCGGTCGACGAGATCTCGTTCACGGTCGCGCGCGGCGCGGTCCACGCGCTGATCGGCCCGAACGGTTCGGGCAAGACGACGACGCTGAACGTGCTGTCGGGCCTGTACGTCGCCAGCGCCGGCAGCGTGCGCCTGGGCGGACGCGACGTGACCGGCCTGCCGCCGCACGCCCGCACCGCGTCGGGCCTGGGCCGCACCTTCCAGAACATCCGCCTGTTCCGCTCGATGACGGCGCTGGAGAACGTCGTGATCGGCGCCGAGCACCCGGGCAACCGCCTCGAGGGCGGGCATGCGGCGTTGGTCGAGCGGGCGCGCGCCGCGCTCGCCTTCGTCGGCCTGGAGCCGCGCGCCCACGAATTGGTCACCGGCTTCTCGTACGGGCACCAGCGGCTGATCGAGATCGCGCGCGCGCTGGCCGGCAACCCGACCTTGCTGCTGCTCGACGAGCCCGCGGCCGGGCTGAATTCGAGCGAAAAGCTGGGCCTGCAGGCGCTGCTCGAGCGCATCGCCGCGAAGGGGCTGACCATCCTGATCATCGACCACGACATGACGCTGGTGACCGAGGTCGCCGACCGCATCACGGTGCTGAACTTCGGGCGCTGCATCGCCGACGGACACGCGTCCGACGTGCTGCGCCAGCCCGACGTGATCGCCGCCTACCTCGGGAGCGAGCCGGATGTCCCTGCTTACGCTTGACGGGCTGGTCGTGCGCTACGGCGAGATCGAGGCGCTGCGCGGCGTCTCGCTCGCGATCGAGGCCGGCGAAGTGGTCGCGCTGCTCGGCAGCAACGGCGCCGGTAAATCGACCACGCTGCGCGCGATCTCGGGCCTGCTGAAGCCGGCCGCCGGCGAGGTGAGCTTCGACGGCCGCTCGCTCGCCGGCCTCGGCCCCGAGCAGATCGTCAGGCTCGGCATCGCCCACGTGCCCGAGGGCCGCCGGCTGTTCCCGGGCCTGACCTCGCGCGAGAACATCATGCTCGGCGCGTCGAACCGCGGCCGCATCGACAAGGCCGAGCTGCGCCGCGAGGCCGACACGATGTTCGACCTGTTCCCCGACATCCGCCCGTATGCCGATTCGCTCGGCTGGATGCTCTCGGGCGGCCAGCAGCAGATGGTCGCGGTCGCGCGCGGGCTGATGGCCAAGCCGCGCCTGCTGCTGCTGGACGAGCCCTCGCTCGGCCTCGCGCCGGTCATCGTGCAGAAGGTCTTTTCGATCATCGGCGAGATCCGCCGGCGCGGCACGACGGTGCTGCTGGTCGAGCAGAACGCGCGCATGGCGCTGTCGGTCGCCGACCGCGGCTACGTGCTCGAGACCGGGCGGCTGGCGGTGTCGGGCAAGCCGGCCGAGCTGTGGGCCAACGACGAGGTGCGCGCCGCCTACCTCGGCGGGCGCATCGCCAAACCCGCCTGAGCGCGCGGCGCCCTCCGGCGCCCTACTTCTTCGTGTAGATCTGGTCGAACACGCCGCCGTCGGCGAAGTGCGTCTTCTGCGCCTTGGCCCAGCCGCCGAAGGTGTCGTCGATCGTGAAGAGCTTCAGCTTCGGAAAGCTCTTCGCGTACTTCGCGGCGACCGTCGGGTCCAGCGGCCGGTAGAAATTGCGCGCCGCGATGTCCTGGCCCTCGGGGCTGTACAGGTACTCGAGATAGGCGTGCGAGACGTCGCGCGTGCCGCGCTTGTCGACGACCTTGTCGACCACCGCGACCGGCGGCTCCGCGAGGATGCTGATCGGCGGGTAGACGACATCGAACTTGTCGGCGCCGAACTCCTTCAGCGACAGGTAGCCCTCGTTCTCCCACGCCAGCAGCACGTCGCCGATGCCGCGCTCGGCGAAGGTCACGGTCGCGCCGCGCGCGCCGGAGTCGAGCACCGGGACGGCCGCGTAGACCTTGCCGATGAACGCGTTCGCGCTGGCGTCCGTCGCGCCCGGCTGCTTCAGTGCGTAGCCGTACGCGGCGAGGTACGCCCAGCGCGCGCCGCCCGAGGTCTTCGGGTTCGCGGTGATCACCGAGACGCCCGGCTTGACGAGGTCCGACCAGTCCTTGATGCCCTTCGGATTGCCCTTGCGCACCAGGAACACGATGGTCGACGAGTACGGCGTCGCGTTGTTCTTCAGCTTCTTCTGCCAGTCCGGCGCGATCAGCTTCGCGCGTTCGGCGATCTCGTCGATGTCGTAGGCCAGCGCCAGCGTGACGACGTCGGCCTCGAGGCCGTCGATCACCGAGCGGGCCTGCTTGCCGGAGCCGCCGTGGGATTGCTTGATCGTCACGCTGTCGCCGGTCTTGGCCTTCCAGTACTTCGCGAACGCGGCGTTGTAGTCCTGGTAGAGCTCGCGCGTCGGGTCGTACGAGACGTTGAGCAAGGTGATGTCCTTGGCGGCAGCCAGGCCGGCCGCAGCCGCGAGGGCGAGCGTGGCCGCGGTGCGAAGAAGAGTTCGAGCCGTCGTCATGAAAGAAGCGTCCTTTGAGGGTTCGTCGAGCGGTCCGGTGACCGATTGCAACGATGCTATGCACGCCTCCTCCATCGAGGAACGAATCAATCCGCCCATGGATATGCGCAAATCGCGCAAGGCCGCGCGATGGTGCGTCAGATCGCGAACGACAGTTCGAGCAGGTGGGCCCGCTCGATGCGGCGCTCGCGTTCGAGGCGGCGGACCATCGCTTCGACCAGCGTCTTCGCGGGAGGCAAGGCGCCGAACCCCGCGTCGACGTTGATGTGGCCCGCCTCGCCGAGGCTGACGAGTCGAGAGCCCCACACGCGCGACCAGGCACAGACCGCGTCGAACCTCATCCACGGGTCGTTCTCGCTGGCCAGCAGCACCGACGGGATGTGCAGGCGGGCGCGCGGCAGCTGCGCCGCGACGCCGAATTTCTCCGGGTCGGCGGGCGCCACCAGCAAGGCCGAACGAACGCCCTCGCCGCCCAGCGCGAGGTAGTGCAGCAACGCGAGGCAGCCGAAGCTGTGCGCCGCCGCGACCCAGCGCGAACGGGAGTGGCGCGCGAGCGTCGCCTCGATGCGTTGGGTCCAGCGCGCGAGATCGGGAACGGCCCAATCCTCCTGCTCGACGCGCAGCGCATGGCGCCCGAACTGCGCTTGCAGCCAGCTCTGCCAATGCGCCGGCCCGCTGCCGTTCAGCCCCGGGATCACCAGCAGCCGGACCGGGTCGCCCTTGAAGCTCATGGCCGTCTCGCCGGTCGCCTCAGAGCGAGGCGATCGAGACCTCGGTGGCCTTCACGAGGGCGATCACTTCCTTGCCGACGACGAGGCCGAGCTGCTTGATCGAGCGGGTCGTGATGACCGAGGTGACGAGCAGGCCGGAGGGCGTCTCGACGTCGATCTCGGAGACGACCGGGCCTTCGATGATCTCCTTGATCTTGCCGCGGAACTGGTTGCGCACGTTGATGGCGGTGATGCTCATGGTTTCTCCTGGGGTGAATTCAAACGGACCAGCGCACGTCGCGCGCCGGCCAGGGCTCTGGGTGGACGATGGGCGATGCCGGCTTCGGCTGCAGCCGCGCGAGCAGCTCGTCGCGCTCGCGTGCCGCTTCCTCGCTGCGCTCGAAGTCCTCGGCGCGATCGATCAGGACCTGCAGCGCCGACTCGACGCGCCCGACGACCTCGGGCAGCGGCGCGTAGCCGAGTGTTTCGTGCCGCGGAATCTGTGCGTCGGTCGCGAGCACCGGATCGAGGATGTCGCGCGCGCCGAGCGCGGACAGCACCGGCTTCAACGCATAGTCGAGCGCCAGCAGGTGCGCAATGCTGCCGCCGGTGGCCAGCGGCAACACCGTCTTGCCGCGCAGCCCGTCCTGCGGCAGCAGGTCGAGAAAGGCCTTCAACACGCCGCTGTAGGCCGCCTTGTAGATCGGCGTGGCGATCAGCACGACCTGGGCCGAGGCGACGTCGGTCAGCGCCCGATGAATCAAGGGATGGTCGAACTGCGCATGCAGCAAGGCCTGCGCGGGCAGGTCCCGCACCACGATCGGGTGCGAGCTGCTGGCCACGCCCTTCAAGCGCGAGTGCGCGAGCGCCATCAGGCTGCCGGAGCGCGAGCTGGCAGACGGGCTGCCCTGGATGGCGACGATCTTCATTCGGATTCTGGGCGCATGTGCTGAGAGACGCGACGGTACGAGCGCGCGGCCGCGGCGTGAACGAAGAAGAACGGCTTTCGATAGTGGAAAAACGCATGCCGCCAGCGCCGGACCGACGGCGGCCTGGGCGAGGCCGGGCTCAGCGCAACGCGCGCAGCCGCACCGGCAGCCCGGCGAGGGCCGCATCGCTCCCTTGGCCCAACTCTCCCTGCAGCGCACGCTGGAGCAACTGGCGCGCGGTCTGCGCATGCGGCAACACCGGGCCGTAGAAATCGATCGCATCGCCGCGCGCGATCAGCAGCGTCGGGAAGTCGACGACGTCGACGCCGCCGAGCGCGTCTTCGTCGTCCTCGATGTCGACCCAGACGAAGCGCGCGTCGCGTTCGAACTCGCGCGCGAGCGCGTCGAAGGTCGGGCGGTACTCGTCGCAGGTGCGGCACCACGCCGCGCACAGGCAGGCGATCAACCAGGGACGCGCGGCATCGACGGGTTCGCTCATGCGGCGAAGTGTGCCTCAGGCGATCGCGCAAAACCGCATAGGGACATGCGGATTCATTCTTTGCCCGCCGCAGGCAGAGGTCTTACCGTCGCGGCTCCGTTCCAAGCAACCCACCGACCTCAAGATGAATCCTCTTCGATCATTCGTGATGGCCCTCGCGCTCATCACTGCCATCGCCCCGGCGCTCGCGCAAGCACCGTCGGTGATCCGCATCGGCGTGGCCACCGGCGGCATCGGTTCGCCGCCGCGCACCGGCAGCTCGACCGTCGGCCTCGTCAACTCGCAAGGCCTGCTCGAGAAGGAGTTCGCGAAGGACAACATCAAGGTCGAGTGGATCTTCTTCAAGGGCGCCGGCCCGGCCGTCAACGAAGCGCTCGTGAACCACCAGCTCGACTTCGCGTGGCAGGGCGACCTGCCCTCGATCGTGCATCGCGCCGGCGGCGTGAAGACCCGCATCATCGTCGGCAGCGGCGTGCGCAACGGCCTGTACCTGGGCGTGCCGCCGGACTCCCCCGTGACTCGGCTCGAGGACCTGAAGGGCAAGCGCGTCGCGGTCTTCAAGGGCACCAACCTGCACCTGGCCGCGTCGCGCGCGCTCGCCGCGCACGGCTTGAAGGAAAGCGACCTGAAGCTGATCAACCTGGACAACGCCGCCGCCCAGGCCGCCCTCACGACCAAGGACATCGACGCCGCGTTCGGCTACGTCGAGCTGTTCCAGCTGCGCGACAAGGGCGTCGCGAAGGTCGTGTGGTCGGCGGCGCAGGACTCGTACCGCTTCACGCGCCAGACCGTGCTGCTGGTGGACGACGACTTCGCGACCCGCCAGCCGCAGATCGTGCAGCGCGTCGTCGACACGGTCGTGAAGACCGCGCGCGTGTATTCCGACGAATCGCAGCGCGCCGAGCTGTTCGCGCAATGGGGCAAGACCGAATTCCCCGAGAAGACCTGGCGCGAGGACTTCATCGGCCAGCCGCTGCGCGTGCGCCTGTCGCCGCTGCTCGACCCCTTCCTGGTCGCCCGCTACAAGGACGCGAGCGAGGAATCGTTCAAGCTGAAGCTGACGCGCAGCAGGCCCGAGATCGACAGCTGGTTCGACCGCCGCTTCCTGAACGCGGCGCTGAAGGCGCAGCACCTGGAGGGCTACTGGCCCGAGTACGCGGCCGACGGCAACCTCGCCGGCAGCAGCGTCGCCGCGGCGCACTGAGCCCGGGAGCGCGACGATGAACCGCGACCTGATGATGCCGCTGGACGGCGTCGCAACGCCGCTCGATTTCACGCTGGACGAGACCCGTGAAATCCACCGGAGCCGCGGCTTGGCCGTGCGGATCGGCCCGCGGCTGCGCGACAGCCTGCTCGCGTGGCCGCTGCCGCTCGCGCTGCTCGCGCTGTGGGCGCTGGCCTCGCACTTCGACTGGATCGCGCCGCAGGTGCTGCCCTCGCCCGAAGCGGTGGCGGTCACGTTCAAGGAATCGCTGCTGAGCGGCGAGCTCTGGGCCAACCTGCAGATCAGCCTGATCCGCGTGCTCGCGGGCTTCGCGGTCGGCCTCGTCGGCGGGCTCGCGCTGGGCGTCGCGATGGGCCTGTCGCCGACCGTCAAGGACTACGTCTACCCGCTCTTCAAGGCCTTCGCGCAGGTCCCGGTGCTGGGCTGGCTGCCGCTGCTGATGCTGCTGGTCGGCATCGACGAGACGCTGAAGATCGTGCTGATCAGCAAGGCCGCGCTGGTGCCGATCGCCCTCAACACCTACAAGGGCATCCAGGGCGTGCCGACGCGCTTCATCGAGGTCGGCCGGGTGCTGCGCTTCTCGCGCTGGCAGATGCTGACGCGGGTCGTGTTCCCGGCCGCGCTCGCGCCGATCTGGAACGGCATCCGCTATGGCCTCACGCACGCCTGGCTCGCGCTGGTGGTCGTGGAACTGCTCGCGTCCAGCGAAGGCATCGGCTTCATGATCGTCTACGGGCGGCAGCTGTTCCAGCTCGACGTCGTGCTCGCCGCGGTGGTCGTCGTCGGCGTGGTCGGCTACGCGCTCGACAAGGGCCTGGCCGCGATCGAGACGCGGCTGCTCGGCTGGCGCAAGGAGGCGGTCTGATGGCGCGCCACGTCGTTCCGAAGCCGCTGCGCGGCGCCGTGATCCCGCTCGCGCTGCTGGCACTCTGGTGGGCGGCCGTGCGCTTCGGCGGGTCGACCTCGCCGCTGCTGATCGCGCCCGGCCAGGTCTGGCGGACCGGCGTCGATCAAGTCCTCGGCGGCCAGGTCTTCGCCGCGCTCGGCGCAAGCCTCTGGCGGGATCTCGCCGGCTTCGCGATCGGCGCGAGCGCCGGGCTGCTGGCCGGTGCGCTGCTCGGCGCCTCGCGACTGGCCGAGAAACTGATCGGGCCGAGCTTTCACACGCTCAAGCAGATCTCGCTGTTCGCGTGGATCCCGCTGCTGTCGGTCTGGTTCGGTCTCGGCGATGCGGCCAAGGTCGCGTTCCTGTCGCTCGCGGCCTTCTTCCCGGTCGTGCTGAACACCTTCGAGGGCATCCGCAGCGTGCCGCCGGAGCTGCTGGAAGTGGCGCGCGTGCTGCGCTTCACGCCGGCGCAGCGCTGGCGCAAGGTGATCCTGCCGGCCGCGTCGCCGTCGATCTTCGCCGGCATCCACCTCGGGCTGATCTATGCGTGGCTCGCGACGCTCGGCGCCGAGTACCTGCTGGTCTCGGGGCAAGGCATCGGCAACCTGATGATCGACGGCCGCGAGACCTTCCGGATGGACATGGTGCTGTTCGGCGTGTTCGTGGTCGGCCTGGTCGGCTTCACGCTGAACTGGATCGCGGGCCGCATCGAGGCCCGCGCGCTCGCCTGGCGCGGCCGCTCGGTCGCGCAGTTCTGAACGCCCGCCTCTTCTTCTCGAACCTTCAACGGACTGAACCCATGGCCCACACCGGCACCCTCCACCTCGACCACCTGAGCAAGCACTACGACGTCAAGGGCGAACCGTTGCCGGTGCTCGCCGACATCACCCTCACCGTCGACCCGGGCGAGTTCGTCAGCATCGTCGGCAGCAGCGGCTGCGGCAAGTCGACCTTGCTGCGGCTGATCGTCGGGCTTGAGGACGAGTACCAGGGCGAGGTGCTGCTCGACGGCCGGCGCGTCGTCGGCACGAGCCTCGATCGCGGCATCGTGTTCCAGGAGCATCGGCTGTTCCCGTGGCTGACGGTCGAGCAGAACATCGCGCTCGGGCTGCTCAACGCCGCGTTCACCGAGGCCGAGAAGGCACGCTCGGTGCGCGAGCACATCGCGCTGGTCGGCCTGGGCGGCTTCGAGACCGCCTACCCGCACCAGTTGTCGGGCGGCATGTCGCAGCGCGTCGCGATCGCGCGCGCGCTCGTCAGCCGGCCCGAAGTGCTGCTGCTCGACGAGCCCTTCGGCGCGCTCGACGCGCTGACGCGCGCCCATCTGCAGCACGAGCTGCACCGGATCTGGCAGGCCGAGGGGATCACGATGATCCTCGTCACGCACGACGTCGAGGAAGCCGTCTACCTCGGCGACAAGGTCGTCGTGATGGAGCCGCGGCCCGGCCGCATCCGACGCATCGTTCCGGTCGCACTGGCTCATCCGCGCGACCGCGCCGGCGTGCCGTTCGCGCGCATCAAGGAAGACGTGCTCGCCGAATTCGCCGGCGAGGCCGAGGCGGCCACCGCCGCGCGGCACGCCGACCGGCGCGGCGACGGCACGCGCGGGCCGGGCTCCGGCTTCGCGCTGCCGAGCGGCCTGCGCTTCGCGCTCTGATTCACCTCCACCCGAAGGATTCGACATGTCTGACCGCAAACTGCGCCTCGGCGCCTTCATCATGGCCACCGGTCACCACGTCGCCGCCTGGCGCCACCCGGGCTCGCAAACCGACTCGGGCGTCAACATCGACCACTACATCGAGGTCGCGCAGACCGCCGAGCGCGGCCTGTTCGACCAGGTCTTCGTCGCCGACAGCCCGGGCCTGCGCCACAAGGGCGACGACGAGTCGCTGAGCCGCCAGGGCCGCGTGTCGTACTTCGAACCGGTGACCTTGTGGGCCGCGCTGTCGGCCGTGACCAAGCACATCGGCTTCGTCGCGACCGCGTCGACGACCTACGAAGACCCGTTCTCGCTGGCCCGCAAGTTCGCGTCGCTGGACCACCTCAGCAAGGGCCGCGCGGCCTGGAACGTCGTCACCACCAGCGCCGACAACGTGCACGGCAACTTCGGCATCGCCGCGCACCCCGACCCGGCCGTGCGTTACGAGCGCGCGCACGATTTCGTCGAGGTCGTCAAAGGCCTGTGGGACAGCTTCGACGACGACGCGCTCGGCCGCGACGCGGCCTCGGGCGTCTACTTCGACCCGGCCAAGCTGCACACGCTGAACCACATCGGCAAGCACTTCAAGGTGCACGGCCCGCTGAACATCGAGCGCTCGCCGCAGGGCCACCCGGTGATCGTGCAGGCAGGGTCCTCCGAAGACGGCAAGGAGCTCGCGGCCGCGACCGCCGAGGCGATCTTCACCGCGTGGACCAGCCTGGCCGAAGCACGGGCCTTCTACAAGGACGTCAAGGGCCGCATGGCCAAGTACGGACGCCGCCCCGAGGAACTGCTGGTGCTGCCCGGCATCTCGCCGGTGATCGGCCGCACCGAGGCCGAGGCGCAGGCCAAGTGGGCCGAGCTGCAGGCCCTGATCCACCCGTCGGTCGGGCTGAACACGCTGGAGCCGTTCTGGCCGAACGACGACCTGCGGCGCTGGGACCTGGACGCCCCGCCGCCCTACTACCCCGAGCCGCCCAAGGGCATCAACAGCCGCGCGCACGTCGTGATCGAGCTCGCGCGGCGCGAGAAGTACACGGTGCGCCAGCTCTACGAGTACCTCGCCGGCGCGCGCGGCCACTGGGTCGTCGTCGGCACGCCGAAGACGATCGCGGACCAGATGCAATCGTGGTTCGAGAACGGCGCGGCCGACGGCTTCAACGTGATGCCGCCGGTGCTGCCGCAGTCGCTGAACGAGTTCGTCGACCTCGTGATCCCGGAGCTGCAGTCGCGCGGCCTGTTCCGCACCGCCTACGAAGGCACGACGCTGCGCGAGAACCTCGGCCTGGCGCGGCCGGCCAGCCGCTACGCGAACGCGTCGGCCGCACGCGCCGCCTGATCGATGCACCGAACCGGATTTTCACGATGAACACCACCTTCGCCGAACCCACCACCCCGTTGAAACACGCCCCCGGTGCTCGCCTCCGACCCGTACGGCGGCAACACGCCGGCGATCGTGAAGGTGTCCAACGTCGAGGACGGCGTGCTCGGCCATCACGAGCTCAGCGCGCACGCCGACCACCACTGGACGCCGGTGCCGTCGTCGGGCTCGCTGCTGTATGCGCTGGAGGTGCCGCGCGTCGGCGGCGAGACGACCTGGATCGACCTGGCCGCCGCCCACGACGCGCTCGACGAGGCCACCCGGCAGGCGATCGAGCCGCTGCAGCTGATCACCTACAACCCCTTCCTGCGCCGCCTGAACCCGCTCGCGTCGGGCCGATTCCCGCACTACCGCACGCCGGAGATCGAGCCGCTCACGCCGTTCGCCACGCACCCGCTGGTGCGCACGCACCCGGACAACGGGCGCAAGATCCTCTATCTCGACGAAGCGACCGAGGTCGAGCTCGTCGGCGTCGACCCCGTCGCCGGCCAGGCGCTGGTCGAACGGTTGCGCGCGCACCTGCGGCAGCTGCGCTTCGCCTACACGCACCGCTGGCAGGTCGGCGACGTCGTGTACTGGGACAACCAGGCCACGCTGCACGCGCGCAGCGCGTTCGACCCGAGCGAGCGGCGGCTCCTCAAGCGCATCAGCCTCTCGGGCAGCCGCCCGTTCTGAGCGGGTTGTGCCGAGGCCGCTCGCCCGCCAGGCCGCCGGGACTCAAGGGCCCAACGCGGCCAGGTTCAAGCGGTGCGATCGGCCCAGCCAGAGCGCGGCGTCGCGATGGTCGCGCACCGCGTCTCCGGTGTTCGGGTGGATGAACACATCCAGCGCGCCGTGGTTCAGCGCGAGCCAGCTCAGCACGAGCGGGAAGTCGCCGACGGCGATCGCCAGCTGGAAACTCCACATCGGGTGCGGGCCGACGGGCTTCTCGTGAAAGCGGCCCATCGCCATGCTGCCGGCCAGTTCGCGATCGATCGTCTCGCGCAACGCCCACGCCGCGTCCCGGCTGGCCGCGTCGAAATAGACGTGCGCATGCCAGCTCTCGATCGTGGACGGAAGCAACGATTCCATGTGGCGGATGGTACGCGGCCTCGGCCCCGCGCGATCAGCTCAGGGTCGAACGGGCCGCAGGCCGGGCCCCGGACAGCGCATCCGCCCTCAGCGTCTGGGACGGGAGTTCGTCGAACAGCCGCCGGTACGCCGAGGCGAAATGGCTCAGTTGCGAAAACCCCGCGTGCGTCGCGATCTCGCCGATGCTGGCCTCGTGCGGCAGGGTCTTGAGCAGCCGGGTCCGGACCAGGTTCAGGCGGATCGAGCGCAGGTAATCGACCGGCGTCGTCCCGGCGACCTTCTGGAAACCGTCCTGCAACGAGCGCCGGCTGGTGCGCAGGCGGGCACAGAGTTCTTCGATCGCGGGAGGAGACTCGGCCCGCGCCAGCGTCATGCGGTGGCATTCGCTCACCAGCACATGGGCCGACAGGCCGCGCACGCGCTTGCCTTCGCGGCCGGTGGCCTGCAGCACGTCGATCAGGCCGGCGTGGACCAGGCCTTCCATCGCGACATCGGAGCGCGGCGGCAGCGCGTAGGCCGTCGCGCCATCGCCCCAGACGAACATCGCGATCAGTTGCGCGCGCAGCTCCGCCAGAGCGGCCGGCGCGACATCGAACGCGGTGCGGCGCAGCAGCGCCTGCAGGCGCCGCGCTTCCGGCTGCTGCCCGAGCAGCTCGCCGAACTGACGCTCGTCGACCGTGACCGCCAGCAACTCCATCTGCGCCGGGCGGTGCAGCACGAACTCCTCGCCGCCGCGCAGCACGAAGATCCGGTGGTCGGTGACCTCGCGGCCTTGCACGCGGGCCGACCCCGCCGCGCGCGCCGGGATCGCGAAGCACAGCTTGCCCATCGGCAGGACGCCTTGCTGCACGACGCGCTGGTTCAGCGTCTTCCAGAACAGGTGGGTGGCGCCGAGGCGGACCTCGGTCATCGAACTGCGCATCGCGCCGCGCGAGATCTGCTGGTAGCGCTGGTTCCACTCCGGCGCGGAAGCGCCGTACACGTGGAAATCGTCGAATCGGTCGAGCCGGAGTTGCATGGGATGAATCGTAGTGGAGCCGGGGCCGTTCGACGCTGATTTCCTGCCGATTTGGGTTATCGCCCCCGCAGGAGGGTGCCGGACACTGGCCGGCATGGATTCTCGGAAAGGATTCTCCATGTGGACACGCCGTGTCACGATCTCCCTGGCGCTCGTCGCCGCCCTGGCGGCCTGCGCATCGCCGCGCCCCGCCTCCAACCTTGAAGGAAAGACGGTCATGAACCTGGACCAAACCAAACAAGCGCTCGTCGGCGACTGGGTCAGCATCGCCCCCGAGATTCGCCCGAGCGCCAGCAAGAACCCCGACGGGACGCTCAAGCCCTTCTACCTGAAGCGCGATTTCAAATACGGCGCCGGCGACCGCTTCGAGCTGAGCATCGTCAATTTCGCCGATGCGAACGGCACCGTCCCGCTGACGAAGATCGTGATCAAGGGCCACATGGCCTGGCGCGGCGATCACCCGATCGCCGCC
>DASYCA010000326.1:0-9206 GCA_036500445.1 Burkholderiaceae bacterium
GTCGCGGCACCTGAGCCACGCGGACATGGTCGCGGCGGGTTTTCGCGACGAGAACGGCAACATCCCGGCCGACAAGCTCTCGCAGTACAAGAACGTGCCGCAGGGTGCCGCGACCAGTGTCTGGTGCGCGACCAGCGCGCAACTCGACGGTCTGGGCGGCGTCTATTGCGACGATTGCGACATCGCGCCGCTGGTCCAGCCGGAAGACCCGCGCCAGGACGGCGTGCGGCCCTGGGCCTGCGACCCGGCGGCGGCCGAGCGGCTGTGGGCGCTGAGCGAGTCGCTGACCGGCGTCGCGTTCAGGCCCTAGCGGCACGCTGCGGCCCGGCCACGGCCGTCAACCCACGCGCACGATGCGCTTGCCGCGGTTCTCGCCGGCGAGCAGGCCGACGAGCGCGGCCGGTGCGTTCTCCAGGCCGTCGACGACGTCCTCCGGCACGTGCAGCGCGCCGCTCGCGACCCAGGCCTGCAGCTGCGCGTGCGCGGCGTCGCGCTCGCCGTAGTGGTCGGGCAGGAAGAAGCCCTGCACCAGCAGGCGCTTCAGCACGATCAGCCCGGGCACGCCGCGCGGGCCGTGTGGCGGTGTCGGGCCGTCGTATTGAGAGACGGCGCCGCAGCAGACGATGCGGCCGTGCGTGTTCATCGCGAACAGGCAGGCGCCGAGCACGTCGCCGCCAACGTTGTCGAAATAGACGTCGACGCCCTTCGGTGCCGCCGCCTTCAGCTGCGGTGCGAGCGGGCCGGCGCGGTAGTCGACGGCGGCGTCGAAGCCGAGCGCATCGACGAGCCAATCGCACTTCGCGCGGCCGCCGGCAATGCCGACGACGCGCGCGCCTTGCAGCTTCGCGATCTGGCCGACCAGCGAGCCGACCGAGCCGGCCGCGGCCGAGACCACCACGGTCTCGCCCGGCTGGACGCGGCCGACGTTCTTCAGCCCGAGGTACGCGGTCAGCCCGGAGGTGCCGTAGACGCTCAGCAAATGGCTGAGCGGTTCGATCGGCGCCAGGCGCCGCGCCTGCGCGGCCGCGACGACCGCGTGCTGCTGCCAGCCGACGCCGGCGTAGACCAGGTCGCCCGGCGCGAAGCCCGGATCGCGCGACTCGAGCACTTCGCCCAGCCCGCTGCCGGCCATCACGACGCCGGCTTTCAATTCGTCGCGGTAGGTCGCCGATTGCATCCAGGCGCGATTCGCCGCGTCGATCGACAGCAGGCGCGTGCGCACCAGCAGTTCGCCAGCCGCGGGCTGCGGCATCGGCGCCTCGTCGAGCACGAACTGCTCGACCGTCAACGCACCTTGCGGCTTCTCGGCCAGCACGACGCGGGTGTTGAACCTCGGCGTGCTCATCCTCAGCGCCCCGTGACGAGCACGATCTTGCCGCTGACGCGGCGCTCGATCAGCGCGTCGGGGAAATTGACGCCAGCGGCGCGGACGGCGATGCGAACCTGCCCGCCGCCCATCTCGTGCGCCGGCAGCCGGCGGTAGGCGAGCCGCTCGAGCAGCGCGAATTCGGAACAGACGATGGCGTGCATGTCAGGCGCGCTCGATCTGCTCGACCGCGCGCTTGAACAGCGCGAGCGTCGCGTTGTGCAGCCGCTGCCCGGTCTCCATCGGCGCCTGCCCGGCGCAGGCGCGCGCATAGCTGCCTTCGAGGATGATGCCGAGCTTGTAGCAGGCCAGCACCGCGTACCAGCGCGCCTTGCTGGTGTCGCGCGGGCTGTGGTCGCCGTAGTACTGGATCAGCTCGTCGCCGGTCGCGAAGCCGTCCCACGGCTGGACGCGGTTCGGCGTGTGGTGCGCGCCGTCCGGGCGCGGCCAGGTCGCGAGCATCCAGCCGAGGTCGAGCAGCGGGTCGCCGACGGTCGCGAGCTCCCAGTCGATGACCGCGGCGAGCTCCGGGCCGTCGTGACGGAACATCACGTTGGTCAGGTGGAAGTCACCGTGCAGGATGCCGGGCGTGAAATGCGCAGGGCGGTTCGCCTCGAGCCAGTCGGCCACCGCCTGCAGCTCGGGAATCGCGCCGGGGCCGGGCCAGTCGGCCAGCGCCGAATAGCCGTCGAGCTGCTTGCGCCAGCGCGGCACCTGGCGTTCCAGAAAGCCCTCGGCGCGGCCGAAGTCGGACAGGCCGACCGCATCGACGTTCACCGAGCCGAGCGCGATGATCGCGTCGACCATCGCGAAGCCCATGCGGCGACGCATCGCGCGGTCGCCGGCATGCAGCGGCGGCAGGCCGCTGGCACCCGGATTGAAACCATCGATCGGCTCCATCAGGTAGAACGCGGCGCCCATCACGTCGGTGTCGGCGCAGCCCGCGATCAGGCCCGGGTGCGGCACCGGGGTGCCGGTGAGCGCGCCCAGCACGCGCGCCTCGCGCACCATCGTCTCGTTGCTGTTCGCGCGCAGATGGCGCGACGGCCGGCGCAGCACGAATTCGCGCTCGCCGCGCCGGAAGCGGACGAGGACGTTCTGGGTGCCGCCGGCGAGCAGCGTCGGATCGGCGATCGCGCCGGCGCCGAGCGCGTGCTCGTCCATCCAGCCCGCCAGGCGCTTCAGGTCGATCAGTTCGCGCCAGTCCTGCGCGTGCTTCGAGTCCATCGAGTTGCCGATTTCAGAGCCCGTCCGCCGCCTGCAGCGCGGCGCCGTACTTGGCGCGGGCCCGTTCGCGCGCGAGCGGCAGGTGGTAGCTCGGGAACAGGTCGGTCGTCGGCGTCACGGTGCTCAGCAGCTCGCGCGCGAGCGTGATCTTGTGGACCTCGGTCGGGCCGTCGGCCAGGCCCATGATCAGCGAGGAGACCAGTTGCTCGACGAACGGCATCTCGTTCGTGAGGCCGAGCGAGCCGTGGATCTGGATCGCGCGCGTGACGATGTCGTGCAGCACCTTGGGCATCGCCGCCTTGACGGCCGAGATGTCCTTTCGGACCTTCTTGTAGTCGTGTTCCTTGTCGATCAGCCAGGCGGTGCGCAGCACCAGCAGGCGGAATTGTTCGAGCTCGATCCAGGAGTCGGCGATCATCGCCTGCACGAGCTGCTTGTCGGCCAGGCGGCCACGCTGCGCCGAGCGCGAGACGGCGCGCTCGCACATCATGTCGAAGGCCTTGCGGGCCTCGCCGATCGTGCGCATCGCGTGGTGGATGCGGCCGCCGCCGAGGCGCGTCTGCGCGACCACGAAGGCCTCGCCCGGGCCGCCCAGCATGTGGTCGGCCGGCACGCGCACGTTCTCGAAGCTCAGGTAGCCGTGGCCGTGGCCGTGCTCCCTGCGGCCGGCGAGGTGGACGTCGCGGATGATCGTGATGCCCGGCGTGTCGGCCGGGACGATGAACATCGACATGCCCTTGTAGGCCGAGACCTGCGGGTCCGTGACGGCCAGCGTGATGTAGAAGGACGCGTAGTTGGCGTTCGACGCGAACCATTTCTGGCCGGTGATCAGCCAGTCGTTGCCGTCCCGCACCGCGCTGGTCTTGAACGTCGTCGGATCGGAGCCGCCTTGCGGCTCGGTCATCGCGAAGCACGAGACGATGTCGTTGGCCAGCAGCGGCTCGAGGTACTTCTTTTTCTGCGCCGGCGTGCCGTACTGCGCGAGGATCTCGGCATTGCCGGAGTCGGGCGCCTGGCAGCCGAACACCGTCGGCGCGAAGCCCGAGCGCCCGAGGATCTCGTTCATCAGCGCGAGCTTGACCTGGCCGTAGCCCTGGCCGCCGAGCTCGGGGCCGAGGTGGCAGGCCCACAGCTTGCGCTCGCGCACCTTCTGCTGCAGCGGCTTCACGAGCCGGTTGCGCGCCGGGTCGGCGACGGCGTACGGGCTGTCCAGCAGCAGGTCCAACGGCTCGACCTCCTCGCGCACGAATTGGTCGATCCAGTCGAGTTCCTTCTGGAACTCCGCGTCGGTTTCAAATCCCCAGCTCATGTCGATCTCCTCAAGATTGGTTGCGAACGCTCAGGCGCTCAGCCCGCCATCGACGGGAATGGTGTGGCCGACCACGTATTGCGCCAGCGGCGAGGCCAGGAACAGCGCGACATGGGCCATGTCCTGCGGCGTGCCGATGCGGCCGGCCGGGATGCGTGCAAGGGTCGACGCCAGTCGCTGCGGATGGTCGGTCGTCACCTTGGTCATCTTGGTCGCGACCAGGCCCGGCGCGATGCCGTTGACGCGGATGCCGTCGGTCGCCCAGGCGGCGCCGAGCGAGCGCGTCAGCGACAGCGCCGCGGCCTTCGACGCGGCGTAGGCCGGGGTGCCGATCGCGCCCTTGTAGGCGGAGATCGAGCTGACGACGATCACCGAGCCGCCCGAGGCCTTCAGCATCGGATGGAACAGGCTCGCGCAGGTCATCAGGCTGTTCAGGTTGACGTCGACGACGTGGCGGAAGGTCGTGTCCTGGAACTCGGCACGCCGGTACTGCACGGCGCCCTGCGCCATCACCAGCACGTCGAGCGTGTCGAATGCCGGCTTCACGGCCTGGATCGCCGCGGCGCTAGAGACGTCGACGCTCGTGAACGTCAGGCCGGCGAGGTCGCTGCCCTCCTCGGGCTTGTAGTCGGCGGCGTTCGCACGGGTTCCCCAGACGTGCACGTTCGCCCCGCCCGCGCGGAACGCCTGCGCGATGCCGTTGCCGATGCCGCTCGTGCCGCCGACGACGAGCACGGACTTGCCTTGAAAACTCAGGAGGTGGTTCATCGTATTGCGGATTGGAGTTGGGCGTTGTCAGATCACGCGGCTGGTGCGCCCGGCCCAGTAGCGGTCGCGCAGCAGCCGCTTGTACAGCTTGCCGTTGTCCTGGCGCGGCAGCTGGGCCTCGAAGTCGACGCTCCTCGGGCACTTGAGCGCCGCCAGGCGCGAACGGCAATACGCGATCAGCTCGGCCTCGAGCGCCGGGCCGGCGGCCGTCATGTCGACCGGCTGCACGACCGCCTTGACCTCCTCGCCGAACTCGGCGTTCGGCACGCCGAACACCGCGACGTCGACGACCTTCGGGTGCAGCGTCAGCACGCCCTCGGCCTCCTGCGGGTAGATGTTGACCCCGCCGGAGATGATCATGTAGGCCTTGCGGTCGGTCAGGTACAGGTAGCCTTCCTGGTCGAGGTAGCCGATGTCGCCGAGCGTCGACCAGCCCTTGTCGTTGAAGACGCCCAGCGTCTTGCCCGGGTCATTGTGGTACGTGAACTTGCGACTGCCCTCGAAGTAGACCGCGCCGGGCACGCCCGGCGGCTGCAGCTCGCCGTCTTCACCGACGATGCGCACGATGTTCAAAAGCGCCTTGCCGACCGAGCCCTTGTGCGTGAGCCATTCGGCCGACGTGATCAGCGTGCAGCCCGAGCCTTCGGAGCCGCTGTACTGCTCGATGATGCACGGGCCCCACCAGTCGATCATCTGCTGCTTGACGTCGACCGGGCACGGTGCGGCCGCGTGCAGCACGCCTTTCAGGGACGACAGGTCGCAGCGTGTGCGCAGCTCGGGCGGCAGCTTCAGCATCCGCACGAACATCGTCGGCACGACCTGGGTGTGCGTGACGCGATAGCGCTCGACCAGCGCGAGGAACCCCTCGGGATCGAACTTCTCCATCACGACGACGGTACCGCCCAGGCGCTGCACGGTGGCGCTGAAACCGAGCGGCGCGGCGTGGTAGAGCGGCGCCGGCGACAGGTAGACGGTCTCGGCGTCGTAGCCCAGCGTGCGCGAGAACAGCGCCATGATCGGCACCATCGTCTCGATCGGATTGTTCGCGAACGGGACCTTGATGCCCTTGGGCTGCCCGGTGGTCCCGGACGAGTACAGCATGTTGTGGCCGCCGACGGCGTCGCCGATCGGCGTCGCCGGCATCCTCTCGGCCGCCGCTTCCCAGCGCTCGAACGGCGCGAAGGCGGCGTCGACCGCGAAGAAATGCTCGACGTTCGGGCACAGGGCCGGAAGCTGCGCCGCGACCTCGCGCATCGCGCCGGACGAGACCAGCATGCGCGCGCCGCAGTCGTTGACGATGTAGGAGGCCTCGGCCGCGCTCAGGTGCGTGCTGACCGGGGTGAAGTACAGCCCCGCGCTCATCGCGGCCCAGTAGACCTCGTAGAAGCGGATGTTGTTCTCCATCAGCACCGCGAGGTGATCGCCGGCCTTCAGGCCGGTCGCGCGCATCAGTTGCGCACCCCGGTCGGCACGCGCGACGAGCTCGGCGTAGGTCAAGACGGCCCCGGTGCCGCCCATCACGACGGCGGGCTTGTTCGGGTGGGTGCGGGCGATCTGTGAGGGGTGGGTCATGGCAAGGGCTGGAACGGACACGGAAACCGGCATGGCAGGCCGATCATTAATCTATATGGTTCTACCACTAAGTCAATTGAATTAATGCCCGGCGACCTCCTCGCTTCCCCCGTTGACAAGCTCGGCACGAGCATTACATTAAAGCGCTTCTGGTTCAACCATTGAGTTCATCGATCATGACTCTCGACAGGATGAGCGCATGAGCGCCGGCGCCGCTTCGTCCGCGGCCGGCCGCCTCGCCTACACCCAGTCGGCGACGGAGCAGATCTACGTCGGCGAACCTGCCGAGGTGGCGATCGTGCGCGAACTCGAGCGCACCGCCGCCCGCCGCGCGTTCATCGTGGCGAGCGGCACGCTCGCGCGCACGACCGACGCCATCGAGCGCATTCGTGTCGCGCTCGGCCCGAGCTACGCCGGAATGTTCGCCGAAGTTCCGGCGCATGGGACACGCGCCGCCGCGCTCGCCGCGGCGGCCGCAGCACGCGCCGCCGCGGCCGACACGCTGATCGCGATCGGCGGCGGCTCGGTCATCGACACCACCAAGGTCGTGTCGATCTGCCTTCAGCACGGCCTGACGCAGCACGACGACCTCGAGCCCTACCGCATCGGCATGGACGCGGCCGGCCGCGGCTTGCGCCCGGTCTTCGAGGGCCCGAGCGTGCGCATCATCGCGGTGCCGACGACGCTGTCGGGCGCGGAGTTCTACGAAGCCGGCGGCGTCACCGACGAGCGCGTCAAGCGCAAGCAGGGTTACGCACACCGGTTGCTGGCGCCGCGCGCGATCGTGCTCGATCCGCAGATCACGCGCCACACGCCTGCCGGGCTCTGGGTGTCGACGGGGGTGCGAGCCATCGACCACGCGGTCGAGACGCTCGGCTCGCTGCAATCGAACGCGTTCTGCGACGATCTCGCCGACAGCGCGCTGCGTGCGCTCGCCGCGGCGCTGCCGCGCAGCGCCGCGGCGCCCGATGACCTGGACGAGCGGCTGAAGTGCATGATCGGGGTCTGGCAATCGATGCTGCCGCTCGCCGGCGGCGTGCCGATGGGCATCAGCCACGCGACCGGCCACGCTCTCGGCGGCACGTTCGGGGTTCCTCACGGACACACCTCGTGCGTCACCGCACCGGCAGCGCTGGCGTTCAACCAACCGGTCAATGCCCACCGGCAGCTGCGCATCAGTGCCGCGCTCGGCGACGCCGGCGCGCCCGCCGGCCGGCTGCTCGACGCGCTCATCCGCCGCCTGGGCATGCCGCGCTCGCTGACCGACATCGGCCTGGCCCGGGCCGACCTTCCCCGCCTGGCCGACGCGGTGATGCACGACCGCTGGACGCGCACCAACCCGCGCCGCCTGGAGCGCGTCGAGCAGGTCGGCGAGTTCCTCGAGACGCTGTTCTAGTGCCGCCGCGCGGCCGAAGGAGCCGGTCGAGATGACGACGAACCTGACGTGGAACGTGGGGGACATCACCGTCACCCGAGTCGTCGAGATGGAGTCGGTGCGCGCCTCCGGCGGGCCGAGCTCCGGCCTGCCGAACGCGCTGCCCGAGGCGATCCGCGAGATCTCGTGCCGGGTGCCGCACTTCGCGACGCCCGCGATGGACTCCAACGCAACCTGCCATGTTGCGATACTGATATCATTGGTTGGACCAATGAGCTAACATTTTCGTCAATCACTGGAGCCCGACATGAAGACCCGCATGACCGAGATGTTCGGCATCGACGTGCCCATCTTTGCCTTCTCCCACTGCCGCGACGTGGTCGTCGAAGCGACCCGCGCCGGCGGCATGGGCGTGCTCGGCACGACCCGCGTGACGCCCGAGCAGCTCGAGATGGAACTGAAGTGGATCGACGACCACACCGACGGGCGCCCCTACGCGCTGGACCTCGCGCTGCCGCAGAAGATGGACGAGGTGCACACGCTCGAGGAGCGCGCGCTGGTGCTGCCGAAGGAGCACGTCGCGTTCGTCGACAAGATCCTGAACGACGCCGGCATCCCGGAGCTGCCCGCCTACGAGCGGGAGCAGCTCGCCGAGTACGCGAGCGGCTACCGGCTCACCGCGCAGGGCGGCATGGAGCTGATCGAGGTCGCGCTGCGCCACCCTCAGATCAAGCTCGTCGTCAGCGCGCTCGGCATCGCACCGAAGGAAATGATCGAGCTGCTGCACGCGAAGGGCCTGAAGGTCGGGGCACTGATCGGCAGCGCCAAGCACGCGAAGAACCAGGTCGACGCCGGCATCGACGTGCTGATCGCGCAGGGCATGGAAGCCGGCGCGCACAGCGGCAGCATCACCTCGATGGTGCTGTGGCCGCAGATCGTCGATGCCGCCGCGCCGGTGCCGGTGCTGGCCGCCGGCGGCATCGGCCGCGGCCGCCAGATGGCCGCGGCGCTGGCGCTCGGCTGCGAAGGCGTCTGGTGCGGCTCGATCTGGCTCGGCACGAAGGAGAGCGAGCTCTCGCCGGACATGAAGGAGCGCTTCTTCGCCGCGAAGTCCGAAGACGCGATCCAGCGCCGCGTGTTCACCGGCAAGCAATGCCGGATGCTGCGCAGCGCGTTCACCGACGCCTGGGACGCCCCCGGCGCGCCGACGCCGCTGCCGATGCCGCATCAGGGCCTGCTCGTGACCGAGGCGCGTGCGCGCATCGAGAAGGCGCGGCGCAAAGAGTTCATGGGCTACTACGTCGGCCAGATCGTCGGCGACATGGTTGAAGAGACGTCGACGAAGAACGTGATCTACGAGATGCTGACCGAGTACAGCGACGCGGTCGAGAAGCTGCAGACCCAGATGGAAGCGGATTGAGGAGAAGCCCGAGATGAAGATCATCGTTCCCGTGAAGCGCGTCGTCGACTACAACGTCAAGGTGCGCGTGAAGTCCGATGGCACTGGCGTGGACATCGCCAACGTCAAGATGAGCATGAACCCGTTCGACGAGATCGCGGTCGAGGAAGCCGTGCGGCTGAAGGAGAAG
>DASYCA010000327.1:0-3983 GCA_036500445.1 Burkholderiaceae bacterium
GAGAAGCTCGGCATCAAGACCTTCGCGCAGGTCGTGACGACGCCGGCCGGCAAGCGCTACCGCGTGCGCATCGGGCCGTTCGCGTCGCGCGACGAGGCCGACAAGGCGATGGCCAAGGCCAAGTCCGCGGGCCTGTCCGCCGCGGTCATGCCCTTGTGACGCCCGCTCCCCATGGACCCGTCATGGCTGGACATCGCGCTGCTCGTCTTCCTGCTGCTGTCGAAGGGGGTCGGCGTGATGCGGGGCTTCGTGTTCGAACTGCTGTCGCTCGCCGGCTGGTTCGCGGCCTGGCTCGCGGCGCGATTTTGCACCCCGATGGCGCAGCCCTATATCCACCTCGGCGCGCCGGGATCGAGCTTGAACTACGGCGCCTCGTACGCATGTGTGTTCCTGGCCGCGTTCGTGGCGTGGGCGATTGCGGCGCGGCTGATCCGGGCGCTGATCCGGGCTACGCCGCTGAGCGCGATCGACCGGCTGCTGGGCGCGGGCTTCGGCGCGGCGCGAGGGGTGATCGTGCTGGCGATCGCGGCATTTCTGATCGGCTTGTCGCCCTGGGCGAAGGCGCCGATGATCCAGCAATCGATCGGGGTCGCGTGGCTCGATGCACTCGTGCAGAGCCTGCGGCCGCTGTTCGTGAATGATGTTTCTCAACACCCGCAAGCGTGACGCGCGCTGCCGGTCGAACCAAGGCTGATTCTCATGTGTGGCATCGTCGGCGTCATCTCCAAGAGCCCCGTCAACCAGCTGATCTATGACGCGCTGCTGCTGCTGCAGCACCGCGGCCAGGACGCCGCCGGCATCGTCACGATGCAGGGCACCAAGTGCTTCATGCACAAGGCGCGCGGCATGGTGCGCGACGTCTTTCGCACCCGCAACATGCGCGGGCTGCCCGGCACCGTCGGGCTGGGCCAGGTGCGCTACCCGACCGCCGGCAACGCCTACAGCGAGGAAGAAGCGCAGCCGTTCTACGTCAACGCGCCGTTCGGCATCGTGCTGGTGCACAACGGCAACCTGACGAACGCGCTCTCGCTGAAAGACGAGCTGGTCGACATCGACCGCCGCCACATCAACACCACCAGCGACACCGAAGTCCTGATCAACGTCGTCGCGCACGAGCTCGCACTCTCGACGCGCGACAAGAAGCTCACGCCCGAGCTGGTGTTCGACGCGGTGCGGGCCGTGCACAAGCGCGTGAAGGGCTCGTACGCCGTCGTCGCGCTGATCGCCGGCCACGGGCTGCTCGCGTTCCGCGACCCGTTCGGCATCCGCCCGCTGTGCCTGGGCGAGGGCACGGGCCCGGCGGGCCGCGAGGTGATGGTCGCCAGCGAATCGGTCGCGATCGAGGGCACCGGCCACACGGTGCTGCGCGATGTCGCGCCGGGCGAGGCGGTGTTCATCGACCTCGACGGCGTCATCCACGCACGCCAATGCGCCGAGCACCCGAGCCTGAACCCGTGCATGTTCGAGTACGTCTACCTGGCGCGGCCGGATTCGATCATGGACGGCGTCTCGGTCTACCAGGCGCGGCTGAACATGGGCGAGACCCTGGCGCAACGCCTGATCTCGACGGTGCCGCCGAACGAGATCGACGTCGTGATCCCGATCCCCGAGTCGAGCCGGCCGTCGGCGATGCAGCTCGCCCAGCGCATCGGCAAGCCGTATCGCGAGGGCTTCGTGAAGAACCGCTATGTCGGGCGCACCTTCATCATGCCGGGGCAGGGTGAGCGCAAGAAGTCGGTGCGCCAGAAGCTCAACGCGATCGGCGTCGAGTTCAAGGGCCGCAACGTGCTGCTGGTGGACGATTCGATCGTGCGCGGCAACACGTCGAAGGAGATCGTGCAGATGGCGCGCGACGCCGGCGCCCGCAAGGTTTATATGGCCTCGGCCGCGCCGCCGGTGCGCTTTCCGAACGTCTACGGGATCGACATGCCGACCAGCGAGGAGCTGATCGCGCACAACCGCAGTATCGAGGAGATCCGCCAGTTCATCGGTGCCGATGCGCTGATCTACCAGGACGTCGACGCGATGAAGCGCGTCGTCGGCGCGTTGAACCCGAAGGTCCGCAGCTTCGAGGCCTCGTGCTTCGACGGCTTCTACATCACCGGCGACGTCAGCGCCGCGGACTTCACGGCGATGGCCGAGCAGCGCCGCGCGCAGGGCGAGGACGAGGAGGGCCACGAGCGCTCGCGCCTGGCCTTGCAGAGCGGAGAGCTCGCATGACGACGACACACGACGACGAAGCGCGCCGCATCGCCCGCGCGGCCTTGCCCGAGGGGCTGCGGCGCGAGACGCTCGCGGTGCGCACGGCCTTGGCGCCGAGCCAGCACGGCGAGAACTCCGAGGCGCTGTTCCTGACCAGCGCCTATCTGCAGCCGGATGCCGCGACGATGGCGCGGCGCTTTGCCGCCTCCGACGACTTCACCTACTCGCGCACCAGCAACCCGACCGTGCGCAGCTTCGAGGCGCGCCTGGCGGCGATGGAGGGCACCGAGGCCGCGATCGCGACGAGCAGCGGCATGAGCGCGATCCTGATGCTCGGGATGGGCCTGCTGAAGGCGGGCGACCACGTGATCTGCTCGCGTTCGGTGTTCGGCTCGACGATCAACCTGTTCGCGAAGGAGTTCGCGAAGTTCGGCGTGCGCACCAGTTTCGTCTCGCAGACCGACCTGAATGAGTGGCGCGCGGCGCTCGAGCCGGCGACCCGGCTGCTGTTCGCCGAGACGCCGACCAACCCGCTCACCGACGTCTGCGACATCCGCGCGCTCGCCGATCTCGCGCACGAGGCCGGCGCGCTGCTCGCGGTCGACAACAGCTTTTGCTCGCCCGCGCTGCAGCGCCCAGTCGAATACGGCGCCGACGTCGTGATGCACTCGGCCACCAAGTACCTCGACGGCCAGGGCCGCGTGATGGCGGGCGCGCTGGCCGGCTCCACCAAGCTGATCAAGGACGTGTTCGGCCCGGTCATGCGCACCGCCGGGATGGTGCTCGCGCCGTTCAACGCGTGGGTCGTGCTCAAGGGCATGGAGACGCTCGACCTGCGCATGCGTGCGCAGAGCGCGAACACCATGCAGGTCGCGCAGTGGCTGGAGCAGCAGCCCGAGGTCGCACGCGTGTACTACCCGGGTCTGGCCTCGCACCCGCAGCATGCGCTGGCGATGCGCCAGCAATCCGGGATCGGCGGCGCGCTGCTGTCGTTCGACGTGCGCGGTGCGTCGCCGGAGACCGCTCGTGCGAAGGCCTTCCACGTGATCGACAGCACCCGCGTGCTCTCGATCGCGACCAACCTGGGCGACACCAAGTCCATCGTCACGCACCCGGCCACCACCTCGCACGGGCGCCTCACCGAAGACCAGCGCGGCGCGGCCGGCATCGGGCAGGGCCTGGTGCGGCTGGCGGTCGGCCTCGAACATCCGCTGGACGTCATCGACGATCTGCAACGCGGCCTGTCAACGCTCGCCTCCTGATGCCCACCTCCACGCCCGCTTCGACCCCCGCTTCCGCTCCCGTGCGGACCCGCATCGCCCCGTCGCCGACCGGCTTCCTGCACCTCGGCACCGCCCGCACCGCGCTGTATTCGTGGGCCTATGCACGCCACCATGGCGGCGAATTCGTGCTGCGCATCGAGGACACCGACGTCGCGCGCTCGACGCAGGACTCGGTCGACCAGATCCTGGCCTCGATGCACTGGCTCGGCCTCGACTACGACGAAGGCCCGGTCTACCAGATGCAGCGGCTGGCGCGCTACCACGCCGTCGTCGACCAGATGCTCGCGGCCGGCACCGCCTACCGCTGCTACTGCACGCCCGACGAACTCACCGAGATGCGCGAGGCCCAGAAGGCGCGCGGCGAAAAGACCCACTACGACGGCCGCTGGCGGCCGGCCCCCGGCAAGGCCTTGCCGCCGGTGCCGGCGGACGTGCCGCCGGTGGTGCGCTTTTGCAACCCGCCCGCGGGCGACGTGAGCTGGGACGACCTCGTGAAGG
>DASYCA010000328.1:0-7186 GCA_036500445.1 Burkholderiaceae bacterium
CCACGCTCTCTATGCCCGCCGTGCTCGGCGTTCCGCACTGCGTCTGGGACGCCCGCTCGACGCTCGGCGAAGGCACTTGCTGGTCACCGAGCCTGCAGGCGCTGTGGTGGGTCGACATCCTGGAACGCCGCCTGCACCGGCATCGCCCGGCCGACGGCGCGCGCGCGTCCTGGTCCTTCGACGAAGAAATCTCGGCCGTCGCCGAACGCCGCGACGGCCCCGGCCTGATCGTGACCTTGCGGCGCGGCTACGCGCTGTTCGATCCCGACGCAGGCCATCCCGCGCCGCGCTACCTGCATCGACCCGGGAGCGAGCCGGCGAGCAACCGCTTCAACGACGGCAAGTGCGACCGCGCCGGCCGCTTCTGGGGCGGCACGATGGACTTCGCTTGCGAGGCGCCGACCGGTGCGCTCTACCGCTTCGATGCCGACGAACGCTGCGTGCGCCACGAGATCGGCTTCGCGGTCACGAACGGCCCGACCTGGTCGGCCGACGAACGCACGATGTACTTCAACGACACCGTGCGCGGCCGCATCGATGCGTTCGACTTCGAGCCCGGCTCGGGCGCGCTCTCGAACCGGCGCGAATGGTTCAGGTTTGCGCACGGCGACGGCCTGCCCGACGGCATGACGACCGACGCCGCCGGCCGCCTGTGGATCGCTCACTGGGGCGGCTCATGCGTGAGCTGCCACGACCCGGCGAGCGGCGCCGAGCTCGGCCGCATCGCGCTGCCGGCGAGCCAGATCACGAACTGCTGTTTCGGCGGCCCCGCGCTGCGCACGCTGTTCATCACCAGCGCGCGCTCGGGCCTCACGGCCGAACAGCTCGCGCACGAGCCGCTCGCGGGCGGCCTGTTCGCGGTCGAGCTCGATGCCGCCGGCGTCGCGCCGGCGCGCTTCGCCGGCTGAGCGATCCACGCGCTCAGACCAGGCCGTTGCCCGACTCCAGCACCTCGCTGATGTCCTCGCGCGTTTCCTGCAGTTGCACCAGCGTCGCCTGCTGTGCAGCCAGCGGATCACGGTTGAGCAACGCGGTCAGGATCGCCTTGTGCCGAGGCAGCGAGAGGGCGTGCGTGTTCGGGTGCTTGCTGCTGAGCTTGATCGATTCGCGCAACGCGAGCGAGAGCATGTTGCCGATGTAGGCCAACAAGTCGTTGCCGGTGGCCTCGGCGATGCGGCGGTGAAACGCCAGGTCGGGCTCGAGGATCTCGTCGGCGGTGCGCGCCGCGGCCATGCCGGCGTAGGCCTGCGCGATGCCGGCCAGGGCCTCCTCGCTGGCGACCTTCGCGGCGAGCGCCGCGGCCGCCGGCTCGAACACGCGGCGCACCGTCAGCAAGGTCTCGACGAAGACCGGCGGCGGCTGGGTCTGGATCAGCCAGAACAGCACGTCCGGGTCGAGCAGGTGCCACTCGTTGCGCGGCCGCACGCTCGCGCCGGCCCGCTGGCGCGACTGCACCAGGCCCTTGGCCACCAGCACGCGTATCGCCTCGCGCAACACCGGCCGGCTGACGTCGTAGCCCGCCAGCAGCGTCGCCTCGGCCGGCAGCCGGTCCCCCGGTTTGAGCTCGCCGGCGACGATGCGCATGCCCAGATCGCGCACGATCCGGGCGTGCATGCTCTTGCGCTCCGGCGGGTGGCGGTAGTCGCGGTGGCCGTGGGCGGCGTTCATCGGACTTGATACTAAAGTCAATCTATAAGTGGCATCCAGTGAGTGTTATCCCTCTCTTGGGCTGCCCAGCGCTCTTTTAGTATGACCTTATCGTTTCATTAACAGACCCATGACCTCGTTCGCCTCCTATCCCAGCCTGCAGGACCGCGGCGTGTTGATCACCGGGGGCGCGACCGGGATCGGCGCGACGCTGGTGCGCGAGTTCGCCGCGCAAGGCGCCCGCGTCGGCTTCATCGACCTGGACGCGGCGGCCGGCGAGGCCCTGGCCGCCAGCCTTGCGGGCGCGCGCCACGCGCCGGTCTTCGTCGCCGCCGACCTGACCGACATCCGCGCGCTCGACGCCGCGATCGCCCGCGTGCGCCGCACGACCGGCCCGATCACCGCGCTGCTGAACAACGCCGCGAACGACGTGCGCCACAGCATCGAGGCGACGACGCCCGAAAGCTGGGACGCCGCCGTCGCGGTGAACCTGAAACACCAGTTCTTCGCCGCCAAGAACGTCGCGTCCGACATGAAGGCCGCCGGCTTCGGTTCCATCATCAACTTCGGCTCGATCAGCTGGATGCTCAAGCAAGGCGGCATGCCGGTCTACACGACCTCCAAGGCCGCGGTGCAGGGCCTGACGCGCAGCCTCGCGCGCGACCTCGGCCCGTTCAAGATCCGCGTCAACACGCTGGTGCCGGGCTGGGTCATGACGGACAAGCAGGTGCGCCTCTGGCTCGACGACCAGGGCCGCGCGGAGATCGCGCGCGGCCAGTGCATCGATCAGAAGCTGATGCCCGAGCACATCGCGCGCATGGCGCTGTTCCTCGCCGCGGACGACAGCGCGATGTGCACCGCGCAGGACTTCATCGTCGACGGCGGCTGGGTCTGAGATGACGAGCAGCACCTCACGACGCTTCGGGCAGATGCCGGACGGGCGCGAGGTGCTCGAGCACACGCTGGACAACGGGCGCGGCTTGACGCTGCGCGCGATCAACCTCGGCGGCATCGTGACCGCGATCGAGTGCCCGGACCGCGACGGCAACACGGCGAACGTCGCCCTCGGCTTCGACAACCTGTCCGACTACCTGGAGCGCAACCCGAACTTCGGCACGCTGGTCGGCCGCTTCGGCAATCGCATCCAGGCCGGGCGTTTCACGCTCGACGGCGAGGCCCATCAACTCGCGCTGAACGACGCCGGCAGCGACTTCGCCAACGCGCTGCACGGCGGCCCGGGCGGCTTCGGCAAGCGCTGGTGGGCGATCGAGCCGCTGCCGGCGCAGCCCGACGGCAGCGTCGCGCTGGCGCTCACGCTCACCAGCGACGACGGCGACGAGCACTACCCCGGCCGGCTCGACGTCAGCGTGCGCTACACGCTGACGCCGGCAAATGAATGGCGCATAGCCTACCGCGCGACGACGAGCCGCGCGACGGTCGTGAACCTGACGCACCACGGCTACTACAACCTCGCCGGGCGCGGCAGCGCGCTCGACCACGAGCTGACGCTGAACGCGAGCCGCTACCTCCCGGTCGACGACCGGTTGATCCCGACAGGGATCGCCAGCGTCGACGACACGCCGTTCGATTTCCGCGGCACCACCCGGATCGCCGCGCGCCTCCGCAGCGGCGCGCCGCAGCTGATGACGGCGCGCGGCTACGACCATTGCTTCGTGATCGATCGCGGCGCCGCCGGCGATGGAGCGCTCGTGCCGACCGCCCGGCTGCGCGACCCGGCCTCGGGCCGCGTGATGGAGCTGTCCACGACCGAGCCCGGCGTGCAGTTCTACTCCGGCAACTTCCTCGACGGCCGACTGCGCGGCGCGCAGGGCGAGGCCTATCGGCAAGGCGATGGCGTGTGCCTGGAGACCCAGCACTTCCCCGATTCGCCGAACCGCCCCGAATTTCCGTCCACCGTGCTGCGGCCCGGCGCGACGTTCCAGAGCACGACCGTGCATCGCTTCAGCACAGACTGACCGACTTTCCACAACAGGAGACTGACCCATGAATACCCAACGTCGAACCGTCATCGCGGCGCTGATCGCCGCCGGCCTGCCGCTGCCTTCGTTCGCGGCCGACAAGCTCGTGCTCGGCTTCGCGCAAGTCGGCGCCGAGAGCGAATGGCGCACCGCGAACACCGAGTCGGTGAAATCCTCGGCCAAGGAAGCCGGCATCGATTTGAAATTCTCGGACGCGCAGCAAAAGCAGGAGAACCAGATCAAGGCGATCCGTGCGTTCATCGCGCAGAAGGTCGACGTGATCGCGTTCTCGCCGGTCGTCGAATCCGGCTGGGGCACGGTGCTGCGCGAGGCCAAGGCCGCGAAGATTCCCGTGATCCTGTCGGACCGTTCGGTGGATGAAAAAGACGACTCGCTGTGGGTCAGCTTCATGGGCTCGGACTTCGTCGAGGAAGGCCGCCGCGCCGGGCGCTGGCTGGTCGAGAACAAGAAGGGCGTGACGGGCGACATCAACATCGTCGAGCTGCAGGGCACGGTCGGCTCGGCGCCGGCGATCGACCGCAAGAAGGGCTTCGAGGAAATCATCAAGGCCGATCCGAAGTTCAAGATCATCCGCTCGCAGACCGGCGACTTCACCCGCGCCAAGGGCAAGGAGGTGATGGAAGCCTTCCTGAAGGCCGAGGGCAAGAAGATCAACGTGCTGTTCGCGCACAACGACGACATGGCGATCGGCGCGATCCAGGCGATCGAGGAAGCCGGCTTCAAGCCCGCGAAGGACATCACGATCATCTCGATCGACGGCGTCAAGGGCGCGTTCGAGGCGATGATGGCCGGCAAGCTCAACGTCAGCGTCGAGTGCAGCCCGCTGCTCGGGCCGCAGCTGATGCAGGCCGCGAAGGACCTGAAGGCCGGCAAGACGATTCCGAAGCGGATCGTCACGAAGGAAGGCGTGTTCCCGATGGAAGTCGCGGCGAAGGAATTCCCGAACCGCAAGTACTGATGAAGCAGCTCCGCGGCTCTTCCCCCTCTCCCCAGAGGGGAGAGGGGGCGGGAACCGTCGTGCTGGAGGCGATCGGGCTGACTCGCCGTTTTACCGGCGTCCTCGCGCTCTCGGGCGTGGACTTTCGCTTGTTCGCGGGCGAGGTCCACGCGCTGATGGGCCAGAACGGCGCGGGCAAATCGACGCTGATCAAGGTGTTGACCGGCGTCTACCCGGCCGACGCCGGCGAGTTGCGCCTGGGCGGCGAGTTGGTCCACCCCAGCTCGCCGGCCGCGGCGCAGAAACTCGGCATCAGCACCGTCTATCAGGAAGTGAACCTCTGCCCGAATCTCTCGGTCGCCGAGAACATCTTCGCCGGCCGCTACCCGCGCAAGGGCGCGGCCGGTCTGTGGCGCATCGACTGGGCCTCGATGCAACGCCAGTCGCGCACGCTGCTCGCGCGGCTGAACCTGGACATCGACGTCACGCGGCTGCTCGCGAGCTACCCGGTCGCGGTCCAGCAGATGGTCGAGATCGCGCGCGCACTGAGCGTCGAGGCCAAGGTCTTGATCCTGGATGAGCCGACCTCCAGCCTCGATGAACAAGAGGTCGAGCGCCTGTTCACGGTGCTGCGCCAGTTGCGCGGCGAGGGTATGGCGATCCTCTTCGTCACGCACTTCCTCGAACAGATGTATGCGATCTCGGACCGCATCACGGTGCTGCGCAACGGCGAACGCGTCGGCGAGTACCTCAAGAGCGAGCTGCCGCCGGCCGCGCTGATCACCGCGATGGTCGGGCGCGAGCTGAGCGCGGCCGCCGGCCGCAATGAACACGTCGCCGAAGCCAGCGGGCCGCCGCTGCTCGAGGCGCGCGGCTTCGGCCGGCGCGGCCAGCTGCAGCCGGTCGACCTCGGGCTGCGCCGCTTCGAGATCGTCGGCGTCGGCGGCCTGCTCGGCTCGGGCCGCACCGAGCTCGCGCGGCTGCTGTTCGGCCTGGACCGCGCCGACAGCGGCGAATTGACGCTCGACGGCACGCGCGTGCGCTTCGACAGCCCCGCGCAGGCGATCCGCCACGGCCTGGCGATGTGCCCGGAGGAACGCAAACACGACGGCATCGTCGCCGAGCTGTCGGTGCGCGAGAACATCGCACTCGCGTTGCAGGCGCGCCTGGGTCTGTGGAACCACCTGTCGCGCGCGCGCCAGGCCGAGCTCGCCGACCGCTTCGTCCAGGCCCTGGGCATCAAGACCGCCGACATCGACACGCCCATCGCGCAGCTCTCCGGCGGCAATCAGCAAAAGGTCGTGCTCGCGCGCTGGCTCGCCATTGAACCGCGGCTCTTGATCCTGGACGAGCCGACGCGCGGCATCGACGTCGCCGCGAAACAGGAAATCATGAACGAGATCCTCGCGCTCGCGCGCGGCGGGCTGGCGGTGCTGTTCATCTCGTCGGAGATGGACGAGGTCGTGCGCGTCTCCGACCGCATCGTCGTGCTGCGCGACCGCGCGAAGGTCGGCGAGCTGCCGGGCAACAGCTCGGAGCAGGCCGTCTACCACCTGATCGCCGCGCAATCCTGACCCCCACGATGAAGAAGCTGCTCGAGCACCGACTGTTCTGGCCGTTCGCGACGCTGGTGCTGCTGCTCGCGGTCAACGCGGTCTTCAATCCCGGCTTCTGGCACCTGCAGTGGCGCGACGGCCATCTGTACGGCAGCGTGATCGACATCCTGAACCGCGCCGCACCGCTCGCGCTGGTGGCACTCGGCATGACGCTGGTGATCGCGACGCGCGGGATCGACATCTCTGTCGGCGCCGTCGTGGCCATTTCCGCCGCGGTCGTCGCGCTGATGATCGGCGGCGACCTGGTGATGAAGGACGGCGTGCAGACCCACGCCAGCCGCTTCCCGATGAGCGTCGCGATCGTCGCCGCGCTGCTCGCCGCCGCGCTGTGCGGCCTGTGGAACGGGCTGCTGGTCGCGAAGGTCGGCATGCAGCCGATCATCGCGACCCTGATCCTGATGGTCGCCGGCCGCGGCATCGCGCAGCTGCTGACCGGCGGGCAGATCATCACGGTCTACTACGCGCCGTTCTTCTTCCTCGGCAACGGCTTTTTACTGGGGCTGCCGTTCGCCGTGTTCATCGCCGCGGCGGTCTGGCTCGTGCTTCACCTGCTGATGACGCGCACCGCGCTCGGCCTGTTCATCCAGGCGATCGGCATCAACCCGGCGGCGGCGCGGCTGGCCGGCCTGCAGGAGCGCGCGATCACGGTCTGCGTCTACGTGTTCTGCGGCTTCGCGGCCGGCGTCGCCGGGCTCGTCGTCAGCTCGAACGTGAAGAGCGCCGACGGCAACAACGCCGGGATGCTGATGGAGCTGGACGCGATCCTCGCCGTCACGCTCGGCGGCACGCTGCTGACCGGCGGGCGCTTCAGCCTCGCCGGCAGCGTGCTGGGCGCCTTGATCATCCAGACGCTGACCTCGACGATCTATTCGATCGGCGTGCCGCCCGAGATCAACATGGTCGTGAAGGCGGCGGTCGTGTTCGTCGTGATGCTGATGCAGTCGGCCGAGTTCCGCGCGACGGTGCGCCGGCTCGTCGTGCGGCCG
>DASYCA010000329.1:0-11206 GCA_036500445.1 Burkholderiaceae bacterium
CAACTCGGTCTGGATCACCTCGATGTCGGAGATCGGATCGACCTTGCCGGCCACGTGGATCACGTTCTCGTCATCGAAGCAGCGCACCACGTTGACGATCGCGTCGGTCTCGCGGATGTGGGCGAGAAACTGGTTGCCCAGGCCTTCGCCCTTGGACGCGCCGGCAACCAGCCCGGCGATGTCGACGAACTCGACGATCGCCGGCACGATGCGCTCGGGCTTGACGATCGCCGCGAGGTCATTCAACCGCGGATCGGGCAGCTCGACGATGCCGACGTTCGGCTCGATCGTGCAGAACGGGTAGTTCTCGGCGGCGATGCCCGCCTTGGTCAGGGCGTTGAAGAGGGTGGACTTGCCCACGTTGGGCAGGCCCACGATGCCGCATTTCAAACTCATGGGGAACTCTCAGGGTGCCCCGCCGAGGACCGGCGGGCGAAGGGTGCATTTTAGGCGACCCGCCTACACTGGGGGATTCTGGACCGACGGAGTGCCCGAATGCCTGCGCTGCAAACCCTCAAACCGCACGAGAAAGACCTCGGCGGCGGCTTTTTCGTCCGGCGCTCGCTGCCGTCGGCGCTGCGCCAGGCGGTCGGGCCGTTCGTGTTCTTCGACCACTTCGGGCCGGTCACGGTGCAGCCGAGCGACAACTTCGACGTCCGCCCGCACCCGCACATCGGTCTGGCGACCGTGACGTACCTGTTCGAGGGCGCGATGATGCACCGCGACTCGACCGGCATCAATCAGCGCATCGAGCCCGGCGCGATCAACCTGATGGCGGCCGGCCGCGGCATCGTGCACTCGGAGCGCGCGCCGGCCGACCTGAAGGGCACGTCCTATGTGAACCACGGCCTGCAGCTCTGGCTCGCGGTGCCGGCCGAGCGCGAGGAGGACGCGCCGGGGTTTCAACATGTGGGGCGCGACGCGATCCCGGTGCGCGAGGAGGGCGGCGTGCGCGTGCGGGTCCTGATCGGCAGCGCGTGGGGCCTCACGTCGCCGGTGCGGCCGATCTCGCCGACCTTGTACCTGCACCTGGACGTTCCGGCGGGACCCGCCGCGGCGTTGACGCTGCCGAACGCGGCCGAGGAGCGTGCGCTGTACAGCACCGACCACGGCTTCGAGCTCGACGGCGTCGCGATCCCGGCGCTGACGATGGTCGTGCTCGAGCCGGGCTCGGAGCCGGTGCTGCGCGCGCCCGGCGGGGCGCAACTGGTGATGATCGGCGGTGCGCCGCTCGGCCACCGCTTCATGGTCTGGAATTTCGTGTCGAGCCGCAAGGAACGCATCGTCCAGGCCCAGGACGACTGGGAGGCCTTCACGACCGGCGGGACCGGCTTCGAGCAGGTGCCGGGCGAGACCGAGTTCATTCCGCTGCCGGTGCGCGCATGAGTATTGCTGCAGGCTTGTTCGAGGGCGACGATGGGCTGATGCGCTGCGCCTGGTGCGCCGCGACGCCGGGTTACCAGCACTACCACGACAACGAATGGGGCTTCCCGGTCACCGACGACCGGCGCTTGTTCGAGAAGCTCTGCCTCGAAGGCTTCCAGGCCGGGCTGAGCTGGCTGACGATCCTGAACAAGCGCGAGGCCTTCCGCGCCGGCTTCGCGAATTTCGACGCCGAACGGGTCGCGCGCTTCGGTGAAAAAGACATCGCGCGGCTGCTCGCCGACGCCGGCATCGTGCGCCACCGCGGCAAGATCGAATCGACGATCAACAACGCGAAGCGCGTGCTCGAGCTGCGCGCCGAATTCGGCTCGCTGAGCGCCTACGCGCAGCAGTACAAGGCGGTGGCGGCCGGGCGCCCGAAGCGCATGACGCTGGTGGCGCTGAAGGCGATGTCGACCTCGCCCGAGTCGGTCGCGATGTCCAAGGACCTGAAAAAGCGCGGCTGGAGCTTCGTCGGCCCGACCACGGTCTATGCCTTCATGCAGGCGATGGGCCTGGTCAACGACCACCTCGACGGCTGCCACGTGCGGGCCGGCATCGAGGCGCCGGCATCGGCAAAGAAGGGTCAGTCGAAAGCGTAGGTCGCCGCGCCTGAAAGGCCGGTGCGCAGCACGCGCTCGACGCCTTCGAGGATCACCGCGTTCATCCCGAAGGTCAGCGCGCCGTTCATGCGCGCATCGGCGCGGTAGCTGGCGAGCGTGTCGCCGACTTTGTTCCCGGGCGTGCCGCTCGCCGGGTCGACATCGGGAATCGGGCAGCGCGCGCAGGGCTTCACGAGCTTCAGGCGCACCGGGCCGTCCTCGGTCGCGAACGAGATCTCGTCGAGCGAATCCTCGCCGTGCGCGTCCAGCCCGTCCAGCACCAGGTTGGGCCGAAAGCGCGCCATCGTCACCGCCTCCTCGCCCTGGGCGACCAGGCGGCGGTTGAATTCGTCCAGCCCGGCGGTCGACGCGACGAGGATCGGAAAGCCGTCGGCGAACGCGTTCTCGGCGTCCAGCGTGCCGGTCCAGCGGTGGTCGGACAGGCGTTTGTGTTCCGGATCGAAGCGCGCCAACCTGACCGGCTGGCCCAGGAAATCGCTGAACCACTGCGCGCACAGGTCGCCCATGTCGTAGGCCGCGACCTCGTCCTTCCAGACCGTCACGCGGACCGGGTTCTCGACCCGGTCGAGCGCGATGTGCAGCGCCAGCATGCCCGGCGCGCGCAGCACCATCTCGCTGGTCTTCAGGGTCGGCTGGATCAGCGCCATGCGCGGCAACTCGCGCTGCGTGACGAAGACCCCGGCGGTGTCGACGACCATCCAGGCGCGGTCGAATTCGAAGCCGGTCTCGATCACCAGCGCCTCGGTCAGCGCGATGCCGCCGCAGGACTTGATCGGGTAAACGTGCAGCGACGCGACCTTGACCTGCACGTTCGCTTCCGATTCGTTATCGACTTCCGCCACGCCCAACTCCCGCACCGAAAAAAGGGGATTGTGCTCTCTACAATCCGCAGCATGATGGATTGCGACGTGCATGTGCTGGGCGCCGGGATCGTGGGCCGCAGCCTCGCGCTGTCGCTCGCGCGTGCCGGCCTGCGCGTCGCGTTGCGGGCCGAGCCGGCGCGCTCCGGCGGCGAAGACGTGCGCGCCTACGCGCTGAACGCCGCTTCGGTCGCGCTGCTGCGCGGCCTGAAGGTCTGGGATGCGCTGCCCCGGACTGCTGCGACGCCGGTGCTCGACATGCACGTGAAAGGCGACGCCAACGAGTCCGCGATCGATTTCTCGGCCTGGCAGCAGCGCGTCGGCGCGCTCGCCTGGATCACCGACGCGGCCGTGCTCGAGCGCGAGCTCGCGAGTGCGGTGCGGTTTGCGCCGCACGTCACCGTCGTCGAGCCGGACGCGCCGGTCCGCGCCGCGCTGACGGCCGTCTGCGAAGGCAAGACCTCGACGACGCGTGCGGCCTTCGGCATCGGCTTCGAGCGTCACGACTACGGCCACCAGGCGATCGCGGCGCGCCTGACGAGCACGCGCGCGCACCAGGGCGTTGCGCGCCAGTGGTTCCGCGCGCCCGACGTGCTCGCGCTGCTGCCCTTCGACACGCCGCAGCCCGAGCATTCGTACGGGCTGGTCTGGTCGCTGCCGAGCGAGCGCGCGCAGGCGCTGCTCGCGCTGGCGCCGGCCGAGTTCGAGCACGCGCTGATGGAGGCGACCGGCGGCGACGCCGGCCCGCTGGCGCTCGCGTCCGAGCGCGCCGCGTGGCCGCTGATGCAGGCGCAGGCCCAGGCCTGGTGCGGGCCGGGCTGGGTCGTGCTCGGCGATGCGGCACACGTGGTGCACCCGCTGGCCGGCCAGGGCCTGAACCTCGGCCTGGCCGATGTCGCCGCGCTGGTCGGCGTGATCGCGCAACGCGAACCCTGGCGCGCGCTCGGCGACGAGAAGCTGCTGCGCCGCTACGCCCGCGAGCGCGTCGCGCCGACCTGGGCGATGGCGCAGGTGACCGACGGGCTGCTCAAACTGTTTTCGACCGAAGTACCCGCGGTGCGGGAACTTCGCAACCGCGGATTGACTCTGGTCAACCGGCTTTCGCCGCTCAAGCGCTGGCTCACGGCCCGCGCGCTGGACGCCTGATTTTCGAGGACTTCGATGAAAAAATTCCTGCGTGCCGGTCTCGCGATTGCGCTGACCGCTCTTCTGGTGCCGGCCGGCTTCGCCCAGGAGGCCGTGATCCGCGACACGCTCGCGAAGCGCCTGCCGGACCTCCCGCGCATCGACGAGGTCACGAAGACCCCGATCCCGGGCCTGTACGAGGTCCGCATGGGCACCGAGATCCTCTACACCGACGAGCGCGGTGAATACATCGTGCAGGGCTCGATCGTCGATACCAAGACGCGCAGCGACCTGACCGCGGCGCGCATCGACAAGCTGACCGCGATCGACTTCGCCTCGCTGCCGCTGAAGGACGCGATCGTCTGGAAGCAGGGCAACGGCGCGCGCAAGCTGGTCGTGTTCGCGGACCCGAACTGCGGCTACTGCAAGAAGTTCGAGACCGAGATGCAGCAGGTCAAGGACGTCACCGTCTACACCTTCCTGTACCCCATCCTCGGCGGCGATTCGCCCGACAAGGCGCGTGACATCTGGTGCGCGAAGGACCGCGCCACGGTCTGGCGCGACTGGATGATCCGCGGCGCCGTCGCCCCGCGCAGCATGGGCCAGTGCGACATCTCGGTGCTGCAGCGCAATGTCGCGATGGGCAAGCGCTACCACCTCACCGGCACGCCGTCGCTGGTGTTCGAAGACGGCAAGCGCATTCCCGGCGCGCTGCCGCCGACCGAAGTCGAGAAGCAATTCGTCGCGAGCCACGCCAAGGTGTGAAGCGCGGGCCTGGCCGGCGGATCGGCCAGCGCGATTCGCGCCGGCTCAGATCACGACGTGCGTGATCGCATCCGCGACGTCGGCGACGACCGTCGCGGTCGCGATCATCATGTTCCTGGCGGCGCGGACGCGGCCGAAGGGGCTCGAGGCGCCGCCGGGCGCCGCCGCCGCTGAAGGCGCAAGCTCGGCGCTGGATTCGGTCGCCGTGTCGGTGTCCGGCGCCGGCTCGCGCGCGATGCGCGCCAGGATCGCGGCATGCGAGCTCGCCGCGATCGCCGACCAGGCCTCGCGGCGGTCGGCGGCGCGCTTGCGGTGCTTGGCCTTGACGGTCGAGAGCGGCGCGAGGGCCATCGGTGCCGGCAGCAGGAAGACGTGGCCGTCTTCGACCTCGGCGGCCTGGAAGGTGCGCCAGAACTCGTCATACGAATTCTTCAGGGTCGCGGCGATCTCGGGTTCATAGGCGATCTGGGCCTCGTGCCCGATCGCGGCGACCTGGTGCATGCCGTTGCCGGCGGCGACGCCGATCGTCGCCGCGAGGCCGAAGTAGGAGGGCACCGTGTTCTTGAACGCCGCGCGGAACAGGCTCCAGCCCGGCTCGTCGCGCATGCTCTGGTTGCGGGTGATGAACATGGTCGGCGCACTGGGCAGGCCGAACAACGCCGCGTCGACATACGTGAACGAGACGACGTGCACGCGCGTCTCGTTGGCGAACACCTCGATGCTGAGATCGCCCTCCCAGCGCAGCTGATCGCTCGCCGAGAGACGTATGCGGAAATCGACACCGTCGACCTCGGCTCGCCACAGCACCAGCCCGCGGCCCCCGTAGACGAGGCGGTGGTAGCTCGGCACGAAGGTGCGCGCTTCGTAGTCGTAGTGGTGCAGCACGGCCGCGGTGCGCTGCAGCGTCGACAGCCGCTGCGAGAGGTAGAAGCGGTGGCGGATGTGAAACAGACGCTCGTGCTTGGGCAGCCAGCGGTTCATCCCCAGCAGGCGCAGCCTCTTCAGGGCGCTGAAGGATGCGCGCGGATGGCGCAGTGCGCGCAGCGAGCCCCAGCTGTGCTTCAACGCCTTCTTCAGCCCCAAGGCCTTGGCCTCGGCGATGGACGCGACCAGCAAACTTCTCAAAAGCATGTCGACAACCCCCCTCGGCCCATGGCATCGCTGCCGCGTCGACGGCGGTTAACAATTATTCTATTTGCGATCCTACCCTCGGTTCCGGGGGCGGGTTCACCCGCGAACACGGGGGTAACCAGGGTTTGCGCGGCATGGATCACAATTAATTGATGATCACCTGCCGCGTCACCCCGCACGACCCGTCTGCCCATCTGTTCCGCGTCACGCTGACCGTCCCGAACCCGGCGCGCGAGCAGCACCTGAGCCTGCCGGCGTGGATCCCGGGCAGCTACCTGGTGCGCGAATTCGCGCGCCACCTGTCCGGCCTTGCCGCGACGCAGGGCGCCAGGCCGGTCGCGTTGCAGCAGCTCGACAAGGCGAGCTGGCTCGCGCGCTGCGAGGGCCGCGGCGCCTTGAGCGTCAGCGGCCTGGTCTATGCCTTCGACACCTCGGTGCGCGCCGCCTTCCTGGATGCGCAGCGCGGCTTCTTCAACGCGACCTCGCTGTGCCTGCGCGCCGAAGGGCGCGAAATGGAACCGCACCGGCTCGAGCTGCGCGGGCTGCCGGCGGGCTGGCAGGTGGCGACCGCGCTGCGCGCCGTCAAGGTCGATGCGGCGGGGCGCGGCGTCTACGAGGCGGCCGACTACGACGAGCTCGTCGACCACCCGGTCGAGCTCGGGCGCTTCTGGCGCGGCCGTTTCGAGGCGCGCGGCGTGGCGCACGAGTACGTCGTCGCCGGCGCGCTGCCCGATTTCGACGGCGAGCGGCTGCTCGCCGACGTCAAGCGCGTCTGCGAAACCGAGATCGAGTTCTGGCACGGCGCGAAGAAGAAGCCGCCGTTCGAGCGCTATGTGTTCCTGCACAACCTGGTCGAGGAAGGGCACGGCGGCCTGGAGCACCGCGCCAGCACCGCGCTGATCTCGCCGCGGCGCGACATGCCGCGCCTCGGCCAGCGCGAGCCGAGCGAGGGCTACGCGAACCTGCTCGGGCTGGTCAGCCACGAGTACTTCCACACCTGGAACGTCAAGCGCCTGCGCCCGGCCGAGTTCGCGCGCTACGACTACACGCAGGAGAACTACACCGAGCTGCTGTGGTTCTTCGAGGGCTTCACCTCGTACTACGACGACGCCTTCCTGCTGCGCAGCGGGCTGATCGACAGCGCCCGCTACCTGCGCCTGGTCGGCCGCACGATCGCCGGCGTGCTCGGCGCGCCGGGGCGCAAGGTGCAGAGCGTCGCGCAATCGAGCTTCGATGCCTGGGTCAAGTACTACCGCGCCGACGAGAACACGCCGAACGCGACGATCAGCTACTACACCAAGGGCTCGCTGGTCGCGCTCGCGCTCGACCTGACGCTGCGCGCCGAGGGCCGTGGCACGCTGGACGACGTGATGCGCGCGCTCTGGGCCGCGAGCAGCGGCGGGCCGGTCGACGAGGCGCAGATCGCCGCGGCGCTGGCGCAGGTCGGCGGCCGCCCGTACGCGCGCGAGCTCGCCGACTGGGTCCACGGCACCGACGACCTGCCGCTGCGCACGCTGCTCGCGCAAGCCGGCGTCGACTGGAGCGAGGATGCGCCGACGCTGGCCCAGCGCCTGGGTGTGCGCGTCAGCGAGAGCGCGTTGACCGGCATCAAGGTCAGCCATGTGCTGCGTGGCGGGGCCGCCGAGCGCGCGGGCCTGTCGGCCGGCGACGAGCTGCTCGCGGTGGCCGGCTGGCGCCTGCGCCGGCTCGACGATGCGCTGCGCGTGACCGAGCCCGGGCAGCCGGCCGAGTTGCTGATCGCGCGCGACCAGCGCGTGCTGAGCCTGGTGCTGACGCCGCCGCCCGAGGCGCCGGCCGGTGCCGGCGGCGTGACGCTGAGCCTGGCGCCGAAACCGCCTGCCGCCGCGCGCGCGCTGCGCAAGGCATGGCTCGCGAGCTGACGCGGCGAGCCGGCTTCGCGCCGGGCCGGGGCCGCCGCATCGCGCTGATCGCCGTGGCGGTGCTGCTCGTGCACGCGTGGCTCGCGCAGCGCGTCGCGAGCGGCCTGATCGACCTCGATGCCGACCGGTCGATGCCGGCGCGCATCGAGGTCGCGTATGTGCGCGAGATGGCCTTGAGTGCGCCGCCGCCGACGGCCGCGCCGGCCGCTCCGCCGGCGCCGGTCGAGCGCCGCGTGCGCGCGCCGCGCCCGGCCAAGGCCGCCTCGGCGCCGCCGCGTGCCGAGGCGAAGCGGCGGGGCGAGCGCCGCAAGAGGGTTGAACCGGTCGAAGCTGCGGCGTCCGCGGCGGCTGCCGATCCGGTGCTGGCGGCCGCGAGCGCCGCGGAGGACGCCGAGACGTCGGCGTCCTCGGCCAGCGCGTCGGCCAGCGCGCCGGTGGCCGACGCCCCGGCGTCCGCGCCGATCGAGGTCGCAGCGGACGCGGCGTCCTCGGTGCCGGCCGAGGCGGCGTCGTCTGCGGTGCTGGCCGCAGCCGTGGCGCCGTCTCTACCGGACGCCGCGGCGTCGTCCCCCGCGCCGGTGGCCGTGGCGACACTGCCCGCGTCGGGCCCGGCCGCGGCCGCGTTCGAATGGCCGAGCTCGACCCGCATGAGCTACGTGCTGACCGGCAACTACCGCGGCCCGGTCAACGGCTCGGCGCAGGTCGAGTGGATCCGCGCCGGCCGGCGCTACCAGGTCCATCTGGATCTGCTGGTCGGCCCGAGCTTCGCGCCCATCATCACGCGCCAGATGACGAGCGACGGCGTCATCAGCGCCGCCGGCCTGGCACCGCAGCGCTACGACCAGGACACCAAGGTCGTGCTGCGCGACCGCCAGCGCGTCACGATCACCTTCGATCCCGACGTGATCACGCTGGCGAACGGCGACCGCCGCCCGAACACGCCCGGCATGCAGGACACCGCGAGCCAGTTCGTGCAGCTGACCTATGTGTTCAGCACCCGGCCCGAGCTGCTGCGGATCGGCGGCTCGGTCGAGATTCCGCTCGCGCTGCCGCACAAGGTCGACGTCTGGACCTACGACGTCGTCGCGCAGGAGACGCTGTACACGGGCTTCGGCCCGCTGCCGGCGATCCACCTGAAGCCGCGCCGCAGCGGGCCGCCGAAGATCGGCGAGCTGAGCGCCGAGATCTGGTTCGCGCCGCAGCTGCGCTACCTGCCGGTGCGCATCCGGATCCAGCAAAACGAGCAGAACTACCTGGATTTGCTGATCGACAAGCCGCCCGAGATGGCCGCGGGCTGACGACGAGAATCTCGCTACAGTCGATCCACCCCGCCGGAGAACGCCACCATGAGCTTTGACAACATCCTGATCGACACCCGCGGCGACGGCCCGCGCCGCACCGCGCTGATCACGCTGAACCGACCGAAGCAGCTGAACGCGCTGAACGACGCGCTGATGGACGAGCTCGGCGCCGCGCTGAAAGCCTTCGACGCCGACGAGACCATCGGCTGCATCGTGATCACCGGCAGCGAGAAGGCCTTCGCGGCCGGCGCCGACATCAGCGCGATGGCAAAGAAGACCTTCCAGGAGGCCTACGGCGGCGACTTCATCACCCGCAACTGGGAGACGATCCGCACGATCCGCAAGCCGGTGATCGCCGCGGTCGCGGGCTTCGCGCTCGGCGGCGGCTGCGAGCTCGCGATGATGTGCGATTTCATCATCGCGGCCGACACCGCGAAGTTCGGCCAGCCCGAGATCAAGATCGGCGTGATCCCCGGCGCCGGCGGCACCCAGCGCCTGCCGCGCGCCGTCGGCAAGGCCAAGGCGATGGACATGGTGCTGACCGCCCGCATGATGGACGCCGCCGAGGCCGAACGCGCCGGGCTCGTCTCGCGTGTGGTGCCGCCGGCCGACCTGATCCCGACGGCGCTGGCCGCCGCCGAGGCGATCAACGAGCTCAGCGCGATGAGCGTGATGGCCGCGAAGGAGAGCGTGAACCGCGCGTTCGAAGGCACGCTGTCGGACGGCATCTCGTTCGAGCGCCGGCTCTTCCATTCGCTGTTCGCGACCGAGGATCAGAAGGAAGGGATGGACGCGTTCCTGAGCAAGCGCAAGCCGGCGTTCAAGCAGCGCTGAGGGGCGTTGACTGCGCTGGGTCGGGACACGGGGTCGCCGACTTCGTTCAGGGTAGAGCGTTCTCTCCGTCGGCGACCCCGCGTCCCGACCCCGAGAGGCGGACTTCAACGAGTCGCCTCCGACGTCTGCCGGCTCGCTCCGACCGCGAAACGCTCAGCGAGTCACTCCACCTTGCGCAACGACGGAAACAGGATCACGTCCCGGATGCTGGGCGAATCCGTGATCAGCATGATCAACCGGTCGATCCCGATCCCGCACCCCCCGGTCGGTGGCATGCCGTATTCGAGCGCCCGGATGAAGTCGGCGTCGTAGTACATTGCCTCTTCGTCCCCGGCCTCCTTGTTCGCGACCTGCGCCTGAAAGCGCGCGGCCTGGTCCTCGGCGTCGTTCAATTCCGAGAAGCCGTTCGCGTATTCGCGACCGGTGATGAAGAGCTCGAAGCGTTCGGTGATGGCCGGGTTGGTGTCCGAGGCGCGCGCCAGCGGCGAGACCTCGACGGGGTAGTCGATGATGAAGGTGGGCTGCCACAGCTGCTCTTCGACGGCGGCTTCGAACAGGCCGAATTGCAGCTCGGCGAGCGTCCAGTGCGCCGGCGGCTCCTCGCCGAGCGATTTCAATTTGGCGTGCAGCGCGGCGGCGTCGCCGGCTTCCTCGACGCTCAGGCCGGCGTGGGCCACGAGCGAGTCGCGCACCGTCAGGCGGGTGAACGGCTTGTCGAGGTCGACCGGCTTGCCGGCGTAGGTGATCGCGGCCGAGCCGGTCGCGACGCGGGCGGCGTGGCGCAGGACTTCCTCGGTGAAGTCCATCAGGTCGTGGTGGTTCCAGTACGCCGCGTAGAACTCCATCATCGTGAATTCGGGGTTGTGCCGAACCGAGATGCCTTCGTTGCGAAAGCTCCGGTTGATCTCGAACACGCGCTCGAAGCCGCCGACGATCAGCCGCTTCAGGTAGAGCTCGGGCGCGATGCGCAGGAACATCTGCTGGTCGAGCGCGTTGTGGTGCGTGACGAAAGGCTTGGCGTTCGCGCCGCCCGGGATCGGGTGCAGCATCGGCGTTTCCACTTCCATGAAGTGGTGCTCGACCATGAACTGGCGGATCGAGCTCAGCGCCTTGCTGCGGGCCGCGAAACGCGCGCGCGCCTGGGGGTCGGTGATCAGGTCGACATAGCGCTGGCGGTACTTCTGCTCCTGGTCGGCCATGCCGTGGAACTTGTCGGGCAGCGGGCGCAGGCTCTTGGTCAGCAG
>DASYCA010000330.1:0-2576 GCA_036500445.1 Burkholderiaceae bacterium
CGAGCTCGCGTGCGTCTGCGTCAGCCGCGCCGGCAGCGCCTGGGGCGACTGCCAGCGCGTGGCCTCGTCGCGGCGCGCCAGCGCGTCGACGGCACCCAGGCCGACCATCACCGTCAGCACCGCGACGCCGATTGCCGCGGCCAGCCTCGGCAATCGATGCGCCTCGCCCAGCGCCATGAAGACCCATCCGACGATCGCGATCTTGACGGCCGCGATCAACAGCGAGACCACGAGGTTGGCGCCGCCCCAGTGCAGCTGCGCGCTGCCGGCGCTGGCCAGCAGCAGCACCAGCAGCGCGAGCCAGGCCCACAGCGCGCGGCGCCGGGCGCGCGCGAATCGGCGCGGGTCGCGATCGGGGTCCGGGGCGGCGTTCATGTGCGCGGCACGACGAGGTAGATCAACGGGTACAGCAAGATCCAGACGACGTCGACGAAATGCCAGTACAGCGCGAGCACCGGCACTTGAACCGCGACATCGCGCGAATCGGCGCGCAGCGCGAGGACGGCGCAGCCGACGATCCCGATCAGCAGGTGCAGCGCATGCAGCGCGGTCGCGACGAAATACCATGCGAAGAACAGCTCCGCGCCGGCGACGGCGCGCCCGCCGACCCGAAACCCCGGTCCGGGGAACAGGCCTTCGCGCCACTCGTTCCGGTACTCGACGCCCTTGACCGCCAGAAAGCCCGCGCCCAGCGCCGCGGCGATCCACAGGCCGCGCCGCACCGTCGGCCAGCGCGCCCCGCCCGCGGCCTCTGCGGCGATCGCGATCGCGCAGCTGCTGCTCAGCAGCAGCGCCGTGTTCAGCGTGCCCAGCCCGAGATCGGTCTGCCGGCTGGCCGCCGCGAAACCCGCCGGCGCGTGCAGCCGCGCCGCACCGTAGGCGACCAGCAACGCGCCGAAGAACAGCACCTCGCTCGCGATGAAGACCCACATCCCGAAGCGGGCCGTGTCGAGCCGGGCCGGCGCCGGCGGGATCGGTCCGGCCATGGTGGCGTCGCTCATGCGGCCCCCCGCGGCGGGTACTCCGGCGTGTAGCCGTAGACGTCGTCCGGCGCGAGCGGCGTGACATCGAAGTTGTGCGTCGGCGGCGGCGAGGCCGTTTGCCACTCCAGCCCGACCGCGCCCCACGGGTTGGCCTCGCTGCGCGGCCCGCGCCACAGCGACCAGCCGAGGTACAGCAGCGGCATCAGGTAGCCGACCGCGAGGATGGACGCGCCCGCGCTCGACAGCACGTTCAACACCGTGTACTCCGGCGGGTACGCGTGATAGCGCCGCGGCATGCCCTGCGCGCCGAGCAGGAACTGCGGGAAGAAGGTCAGATTGAAACCGAAGAAGATGACCAACGCGGCGATGCGCGCGAGCACCTCCGGGTATTGCCGGCCGCAGACCTTCGGCCACCAGAAGTGCAGGGCGCCGAAGAACGCCATCACCGAGCCGCCGACCATGATGTAGTGGAAGTGCGCGACGACGAAATAGGTGTCGGTCAGGTGCACGTCCAGCGCGAGCGACGCGAGGAACAGCCCGGTCAGCCCGCCGATCGTGAACAGACCGACGAAGCCGAGCGCGTACAGCATCGGTGCGTCGAAGCGGATGCGGCCCTTGTACAAGGTCGCGGTCCAATTGAAAACCTTGATCGCCGAGGGCACCGCGACGATGAAGCTCAGCAGCGAGAACATCAGGCTCGCGGCCGGCGACTGGCCGCTGACGAACATGTGATGCCCCCAGACCAGGAAGCCGACGCCGGCGATCGCGAGCACCGCGTAGGCCATGAACGAATAGCCGAACAGCCGCTTGCGCGCGAAGCACGGAATGATCTCGCTCGCGACGCCCATCGCCGGCAGCACCATGATGTAGACGGCCGGGTGCGAGTAGAACCAGAACAGGTGCTGGAACAGCAGCGGATCGCCGCCGTAGGCGGGGTCGAACACGCCGATCTGGAACAGCCGCTCGGCCACCACCAGCAGCACCGTGATCGCCAGCACCGGCGTGGCCAGCACCAGGATGATGCTGGTCGCGTAATGCGCCCAGACGAACAGCGGCAGCTTGAACCAGCCCATGCCGGGCGTGCGCAAGGCATGCACCGTGACGATGAAGTTCAGCCCGGTGAGGATGGAGGAGAAGCCGGTGATGAACACGCCGGTCAAGGTGACGGCGACCCAGCTGTTGGAGAACATCGTCGAATACGGCGTGTAGAAGGTCCAGCCGGTGTCCACGCCGCCCAAGAACAGCGAGGCCAGGATGATCAATCCGCCCGCGATGTAGAGGTACCAGCTCAAGAGGTTGATGCGCGGCAGCGCCAGGTCGCGCGCACCGATCATCAGCGGCAGCATGAAGTTGCCCATCACCGAGGGGATCGACGGGATCAGGAACAGCCACACCATCACCACGCCATGCGCGGTGAAAACCTTGTTGTAGCTGTCGGCGCCCATCAGCGTTCCTTCGGGTGAGGCCAGCTGCAGGCGGATCAGCGTCGCGGCCGCGCCACCGATGAAGAAGAAGAAGGTGATCGCGATCGCATAAAGGATGGCGATGCGCTTGTGGTCGTGCGTCGTGAGCCACGAGCGCAGCGTCAGCCCG
>DASYCA010000331.1:0-14582 GCA_036500445.1 Burkholderiaceae bacterium
GAGTTGATCGGCACCGACGGCGAGTACCTGCGCTCCGGCCACTTCAAGATCGCCCGCAGCGACGCCGACCTGGCCTCGCTGGAGCGCTACCGCGAGCAGACGCGCGATTTCGACCTGGGGCTGGAGATTCTGTCGGGTGCGCGGCTGCGCGCGCGTTGCCCCTGGCTGGGCGGCAAGGCCGTCGGCGGCTCGCTCTGCGCCGAAGACGGGCAGGCCAATCCGCGCCTGGTCTCGCCCGCCTTCGCGCTCGCGGCACGGCGCGCCGGGGCGGAGATTTTCGAGCGCACGCGTGTCGACGAGATCGCGCACGACGGCCGACGCTTTCGGCTGCGCGCCGGCGACGGGCTCGAAATCGACGCACCGGTGCTGCTGAACTGCGCCGGGGCCTGGTCCAACACGGTCGCGGCGCGGTTCGGCGACGTGGTCCCGCTGCGTTCGGGCCACCCGGCGATGGTGGTGACCGAGCCGCTGCCCTTCTTCATGGACTGGAGCCTGGGCGTGGAGGGCGGCGGCGTGTACTGCCGCCAGGTCGCGCGCGGCAACCTGGTGCTGGGCGGCGGCGGCTCGGGCCGCGCACTCGACGCCGACCGCGCGCGCTCCGATCGCGCGGCGCTGGCCTCGCTGGCCGTGCAGGCCGTCGAGCTGCTGCCGGTGCTGCGCGATGCCCATTTCATTCGCACCTGGAGCGGCACCGAGGGGTACTTGCCGGACCGCCAGCCGGTGATCGGCCCAAGCCGCACGACACCGGGGCTGTTCCACGGCTTCGGCTTCTCCGGCGGCGGTTTTCAGCTCGGGCCCGGCGTCGGCGAGGTGCTGGCCGAGCTGGCGCGGGACGGCCGCAGCAGCACGCCGATCGACGCGTTTTCCATCGAGCGTTTCGTCGCCGCGCCCGAAGTGGCTGGCGCGCTCTCTCATTGATCTGTGTTCAACCTCCGAAAGGAACCTCATGTCCAGTTTCCGCATTGCTCCCGTCCCGCGCCGCGCGCTCGTTTCCGTCGCGGCGTTCGCCGCACTGGCTGCGAGCGGCTGGGCCAGCGCGCAGACCAAGACGATCTACATCGGCATGAACGGCGGCACGATGGAGAAGGCGTACACGCAGTACGTGTTCCCGGCGTTCGAGAAGGCCAACAACGCGAAGGTCGTGGTCGTGCCGGGCACCTCGTCCGACATCCTGGCCAAGGCGCAGGCCAACAAGGAACACCCGCAGATGCACGTGATGTTCCTCGACGACGGCGTGATGGCGCGCGCGATCGGCATGGGGCTGTGCGAGAAGCAGCGCCCGAACCCGGCGTTGAATGAGCTCTACCCGGCCGCACGCTTCAAGGGCGACATGGCCAGCGGCGTGAGCCTCGGCGTGACCGGCCTGGCCTACAACGCCAAGATGTTCAAGGAGAAGGGCTGGGCCGCGCCGACGTCATGGATGGACCTGGCGGACCCGAAGTTCAAGGGCAAGGTGGTGTTCCAGTCCGTCTCGGCCTCGTCGTTCGGCCTGCACGGCTTCCTGATGTTCAACCGCATCCAGGGCGGCAACGACAAGAACGTCGAGCCGGGTTTCAAGGCCTGGCCGGCGACGATCGGGCCGAACGTGCTCGAGTACATCCCGAGCTCGGCGAAGATCTCGGAGATGGTGCAGACCGGTGAAGCCGCGATCTTTCCGCTGACGCCGACGGCGGTGGCCGCGCTGAAGGAAAAGGGCATCCCGGTCGACTACGCGAACCCGAAGGAGGGCGCCGTGGTGCTGACGGTCGGGCAGTGCGTGATCGCCCACAACAGCGAGCCGGAGCTGGCGCAGAAGCTGGCCGAGTTCCTGCTGAGCCCGCTGGCCCAGGCCAACGTGCTGCAGTACGGCAGCCAGATTCCGACCAACCCGAAGGCGCCGGCCGTGGGCGACGGCGTCGCGCAGGTCGCCGCGTTCAACAAGTACTTGAAGACGGCGATCACGGTGGACTGGGACAGCATCAACGCGAACCGCCCGGCGTGGAATGCGCGCTGGAACAAGACGATCGAGCGGTAAGCCCAGGCGCGAGGGGTCAGGCGCGCCAGGCGGCTTGCGCTGACCGGACCGCGTCGGCCTGCAGGCCCGTCAAGGTCTGAAACAAGGCCGGCGCGGTCGCGCCTTCGGTGTTCAGCAGCAGCACGCGCGACGTCGCGTCGAGGCCGGCGGCGTGCCGCGCTTGTTCGTCGCGCGCCAGGACGCTCAGCGCCGCGAGCCCGGCCGCGCCCGATTCGCCGCTGACGATCGGCACGTCGCCCGTGTCGCCGCGGGCCAGCGTGCGCATCGCGCTCACGGCGTCGTCGTCGCCGACGGTCATGAACGCATCGACGCTGGTCTGCAGGAAGCGCCACGCGAGCGGCGAGGTCTCTCCGCAGGCCAGGCCGGCCATCACCGAATCGACCGTGCCGCTCGCGCGCGACGCGACGCCGCGGCGGGCGCTTTGCAGCAGGCAATCGGCCTGCTCCGGCTCGACGACGGTAAAACTTGGCCGGGCCGCCCCGTAGCGTTCCCAGAAATGGCTGACGACGCCGGCCGCCAGGCCGCCGACGCCGCCTTGCAGCACGACGTGCGTGTACGGGCACGCCGCGCCGAGCGGCGACGACTCCAGCAGCTCGTCGACGATGATGCCGTAGCCCTGCATCACGTCGCGCGGGATCTCTTCGTAGCCGTCGTACGAGGTGTCCGAGACGACCTGCCAGCGGTTCACATCCGCCAGTCGCGCCGCCTCCTGGACCGACGCGTCGTAGTGGCCGGCGATGCGCACGATCTCGGCGCCGAGCGCGGCGATCGGCGCCTCGCGCTCGGCGCTGACCTGCGCGTGCAGCACGATCACGCAGCGGCAGCCGACGCTGCGCGCCGCGGCAGCCAGCGCGCGGCCGTGGTTGCCGTCGGTCGCGCTGATCACGACGAAGTCTTTCAACCGGTCCGCGTGGCGTCCGGCCAGCACGTCCTCGGCTTGCAGGTGGTCGCGCGGCCAACGCCGCAGGATCAGGCGCAACAGCGCGATCGGGGCGCCGAGGGCCTTGAAGCTGCCGAGCGGCGAGCGCAGCGACTCGTCCTTGATCCAGAGCGCGCCGATCGACAGCCGCCGAGCCAGCCCGGGCAGCGCACGCACAGGGGTCGCGCCGGGCGTGAGCATGTCCCAGTGCGAGAGCCAGCGCCGGCTCTCGGCGCCGCGCGCGATGCTGAGGAGGGACCGAAGCGCCGCGTCGTACGGTTGGCGCCGGGCGTTGGGATTGACGTAGAACATCCGGATCGATCCTCGTTCACTGCGGCAGCCGCAGGCGAGCCACTTCGGCGAAGTAGCGCGCGCCGATCGGCAGCAGCTGGTCGTTGAAGTCGTAGCGCGCGTGGTGCAGCGGAACGCCGCCGGGCTCGTCGCTGGCGCCATTGCCGATGAAGACGAACGCGCCCGGCACCACGCGCAGGAAGGCACCGAAGTCTTCGGAGATCATCATCGGCGCCACGTCGGCGTCGACCCGGTCCGCGCCGACGACCGCGGTGGCCGCCGCGACCGCTGCCGGAACGCTTTGCGGCCAGTTGACCGTCGGCGCGAACTCGTGCGTGTAGTCGAACTCGACGCTCGCACCGTGGGCGCTGGCGATGCCCAGGCAGACCTCGCGCATGCGCCGCTCCAGCAAGGCTTGCACCTCCGACGCGTAGCTGCGCGTGTCGCCCTTGATCGTGACGTTGGAGGGAATAGCGTTGCGGATGCCGTCGGTGATGAACTCGGTGCACGAGATCACCGCCGACTGGCTCGGATCGACCGAGCGCGACACCACCGTCTGCAACGCCAGCACGATCTCCGCGGCGACGACCAGCGGGTCCACGCCCATGTGCGGCCGCGCCGCGTGGCCGCCGCGACCTTTCACGCGGATCACGAAGTTGTCCTCGCTGGCCATGATGCCGCCGCTGCGCGTCGCGATGCGCCCGACGGACACGCCCGGCATGTTGTGCGCGCCGAAGATCTCGTCGACCGGAAAGCGCGCGAACAGCCCGTCGGCCATCATCGCGGCCGCGCCGCGGCCATGTTCCTCGGCGGGTTGGAAAATGAAGCGCACGGTGCCGTTGAAATCGCGGCGCTGCGACAGGAGTTGCGCGGCGCCCAGCAGCATCGCCATGTGGCCGTCGTGACCGCAGGCGTGCATGCAGCCGGGCGATTGCGAAGCGTGCGCGCGCCCCGCGCCGTCTTCGGTGATCGCCAGCGCGTCCATGTCGGCGCGCAGGCCGATCACGCCGCGGCCCTCGCCGACCTGCAGACTGGCGACGACGCCGGTGCCGCCGATGCCGCGGTGCACCTCGAGGCCGAGCAGGTTCAACACGCTCGCCACGTAGTCGGCGGTGCGCGTCTCATTGAACCCCGTCTCGGGGAAGCGGTGCAGGTGGTGGCGCCAGCGCACCATCTGCTGCTCGAAATCCGAATCGGTCATCGCCACCTCCGCGTAGTGCCAAACCGCCATTCTTGGCGATTCGGCGAGCGAACCCGTTGCAGTGGGCGAGAACTTACGCGACCGCGTTGACCAGCGGCAAGCCTTGCGCCCAGCGCGCCAGGTTGCCGAGGAAGAATTCCGCCACGCGCCGCTCGTTGCCGTCGGAGTGGCCGGCGCTGTGCGGCCAGACGAGCACGTTCGGCAGGCTCCAGAGCGCAGACTCCGGCGGCAGCGGCTCCTGCGCGAACACGTCGAGGAAGGCGCCGGCCAATCGCCCGCCACGCAGCGCGTCGATCAGCGCGGCTTCATCGACGACTTCTCCGCGCGCCACGTTGACGATGCGCGCGCCGGCCGGCAGCAGCGCCAGCGCGGCGCGGTCGACGAGGCCGCGCGTGCGATCGGTCAGCGGGCACGCGAGCACCAGCCAGTCGGTGCGCGGCAGCACCTCGCCGAGCCGCTCGAACGGCACCGTGAAGGCGGCCGGCGCGGCGTTGGCGCCGCTGCTGCGGACCGCGCCGACCGACAGCCCGAGCAGCGACAACAAGGCCGCCAGCCGTTGCCCGATCGGCCCCCAGCCGACGATGGTGGCGGTCTGTCCCTCCAGGTCGCGCGGCATCCCGGTCTTCACCAGCGAGGACCAGCGGTGCTCGCGCTGCGCTTCGATCAATTGCGGGAAACCGCGCCCGAGCGCGAGGATGCCGGCCAGCGCGGTCTGCGCGACGATCGCGGCATTCGTGCCGGACGAGCTCGTCACGACGACGCCGCGCCGGCGCAGCGCCAGGTAGATCGGCCGGTCCGCGCCGGCCGAGTGCATCTGCACCCAGCGCAGCGAGGGCGCATTCGCCATGCCGTCATAGAAGCGCTGGGTCTCCGGCATGACCTGGTGCTTGGTCGACAGGCCGGTCACCTCGCGCGAGACGAACGCGAGGTCCGCGTCCTCGCCGGGCGCGACGAAGACCGGCGTCGCACCGTTCAGCGCGGCGGCGATCGCGTCGCCGATCGCGTCGCGCGTGCGCTCCGACACCAGGATGCGCACCGGCGTGCCGGCCGTGACCGCTCCGCTCATTCGACCGTCGCGCCCGACTCGTGCACGATCACCTTCCACTTCTCGTACTCGGCGCGCGTGAACTTGCCGAACTGCTCCGGCGAGCCGCCGACCGGGTCGGCGCCTTCGCGGATCAGCTGCGCCTCCAGCGACGGCAGCGCCGCGTTGACGCTGCGGTTGATCAGCTCGATCACCGCCGGCGGCGTGCCCTTCGGCGCGAAGAAGCCGAACCACGAGCCGGCCGCGAAGCCCGGAAACCCCTTCTCGGCGACGGTCGGGATGTCCGGCAGCGAGCGCGAGCGCTTCAGGCTGCTGACCGCGATCGCGCGCAGCTTGCCGGCGCGGATCTGCCCGATCGCCGACGGGATCGTCGCGAACATGAACTGGGTCCGCCCGGCCAGCAGGTCGGTCAGCGCGTCGGCGCCCTTGTACGGCACGTGGGTCGTCTCGGTCCCCATCAGCTTGCTCAGCATGTAGCCCGACAGGTGCGACGAGGTGCCGATGCCGGTCGAGCCGTAGTTCAGCTGGCCCGGGTGCGACTTCGCGTAGGCGACGAACTCCTCCATCGAATGGATCGGCAAATCGGGGTTCACGACCAGCACGTTCGGCACGTCGGCGATCTGCACCACCGGCACCAGGTCCGTCAGCGGGTCGTAGCCGAGCTTCTTGTACAGCGTCTGGTTGATCGAGATCGGGCCGACCGAGTCGACGATCATCAGGTAGCCGTCGGCCGGCGCGCGCACCACCAGCTGGGTGCCGAGGTTGCCGCCGTTGCCCGGCCGGTTGTCGATCACGAACGGCTGCTTCAGCTGCTCGGAGAGCTTCTGCGCGGTCGCACGCGCCAGGATGTCGGTCGTGCCGCCGGCCGTGAACGCGACGACGACGTGGACCGGTTTATTCGGATAGCCGTCCGGCGTTTGCGCCGAGGCGCCCGCCGCGGCGGCGAGGCCGAACAGCAGGGCCGCGGCCCCGTGAATGGCGGCGCGCGCAGCGCGGCGCTTCGAAGGTCCGACGCTCATGGTTGAACGGTCTCCTGTGGAAAATCGTAGAGCGCCGCCGGGTTGTCGACGAGCACGCGGTGGCGCAGCTTCGCATCCGGCATCCAGCGCTCGAGCAGGTTCAGCAGCGCGCCGTCGTCCGGCACCTCGCGCTGCTCGAAATAATTGATGTGCGGCCAGTCGCTGCCCCAGACGACGCGCTCGGGGTTCGCGGCCAGCAGCGCACCGGCGAACGCGTCGATGTCGGCGTACGGCGGCCCGCTCGCGGTGTTGCGGTCGGCGCCCGAGATCTTGGTCCAGGCGCGGCCTTCGGCGAGCCAGCGGCACAGCTGCTGGAAGCCGACGTCATGGATGCCACGCGCCGCGCTCATGCGGCCCATGTGGTCGACGACGAGCGGCACGTCCAGGTCGAGCAGGCGCGGCGCGAGCTCCGGCAGATCGGGCGCGTGGACCCAGATCTGCGCGTGCCAGCCGCGTTCGCGCAGGCGCGGCGCGAGCGCCTCGAGCGCTTCGAGGCCGATGCCGTTGCGATAGACCGCGTGGCCGTCGCGCCGGAACAGGTTCGCGCGCACGCCGCGCACGCCGGCGGCATGCCAGTCGTCGAGTTGGGCGTCGCCGACCTCGGGCGAGGCGACGACGATGCCGCGCAGCCGCTGCGGATGCTGCTGCAGCGCGTCGACGACGACGCGGTTGTCCTTGCCGCTCGCGCTGGCGGTGACGAGCACGCCGCGCGCGAGGCCGAAGCGGTCGAGGTGGGCGATGTAGCGCTCGACCGAGTTCACCGGCGGCGTGTAGCTGCGGTCGTCCTCGAGCGGGAAGGTTTCATACGGGCCGAACACGTGGGCGTGGCTGTCGCAGGCGCCGTGCGGCAGCGGTGCGCTGAGCGGCTCAGCGGGGTCGAGCGGGGGCAGGCAGGCGCGGGTCATCGTGTGTTCTCCTTCATTCGCCACGCAGCAGGCCGGCCTTGGACAAGGCTTGCGCGGTCGCCTGTTCATGCTTGAGCCGTGCGGTCCATTCGGCGGTCGTCGAGGTCTGCGCCGGACTGCCGATCGCGAGCAGGCTCTTGGCCGTCGCCGGGTCGGCGAGCGCCTTGTGGATCGCGGCGTTCAGCGCGTCGACGACGGCCGGCGGCGTGCCGGCCGGGGCGAACAGGCCGGCGATCGTGCTGGCATCGAAATTCGTGACGCCGGCCTCGCGCAAGGTCGGCACGTCGGGCAGGCCCGGGTCGCGCTTGGCCGACATCACCGCGAGCGCGCGCAGCGAGCCGGCGCGGATGAAGTTCGCCGAGCTCGTGAGTTGATCGACCACGAGGTCGAGCTGGCCGCCCATCAGGTCGGTCAGCGCCGGGCCCGAGCCCTTGTACGGCACGATATTGAAATCGAGCTTTGCATCCGATTCGAGCTGCAGCAGCGCGACGTGGTTGGTCGTGCCGTTGCCCGAGTGGCCGACGCTCAGCTTGCCCGGCTTCGCACGCACCGCCGCGAGCAGCGCCTGGATCGTCGTGAACGGGCTTTTCGCGCCGACGACGATGGTCAGCGGGGTCGTCGAGATCGTGCCGATCGGCGCGAAGTTGTCGAGCTCGTACGTCGTCTTCGCGATCAGCGGCGAGACGACCAGCGCGTTCGGCGTGCTGACCATCAGCGTGTAGCCGTCCGGCTTCGCGCGGGCCACGAACGACGCGCCGACCGCCCCGCCGGCGCCGGCGCGGTTCTCGACGATCGCAGTGCCGCCGAGCGCCGTGCCGAGGCCGGCCGCGAGCGCACGCCCGACGATGTCCAGGTTGCCGCCGGGCGCGAATGGCACGATCAGCGTGATCGGCTTGTCGGGGTACTTGTCGGCGGCGTGCGCGTGGGCGGTGAGCGCGAGCACGGCGCTCGCGAAGGCGGCGTGGATCAACAGGCGTCGGGTCATGGCGGGGCTCGGGTGGGGTGAGGCGGGCGTGCGGCTCGGTCGTGCGTCAATCGTGCGTCAGTCGCGAAAGGTCGGGTCCATGCGGTCGAGCTTGCGCAGCAGCGCGGGCCACTCCATCAGCCCGTACGGGCGGCGCGTGCCGGGCTGGTACTGGTTCCAGGTGTTCTCGAGCACCTCTTGCGGCACCGGGCGCAGCGGCGTGTTGCACGACATCGCGCCGATCTGCGCGCGGCACGCGAGCTCGAGCCGGTGCATCCAGTTGAAGGCCTCGCCGACGCTGCGTCCGACGACGAGCGCGCCGTGGTTGCGGAAGATCACCGCCTCGCGGTCGCCGAGGTCGCGCACCAGCGATTCTTTTTCATCATTGTTCAGCACCACGCCTTCGTAGTCGTGGTAGCCGACCTTCAGGAAGCGCATCGCCGTCTGCGTCAGCGGCAGCAGCCCGCAGTCGAGCGAGGAGACGGCCATCGAGGCCCAGCTGTGGGTGTGGATCACGCAGGCGACCTCGGGCCGCGCCGCGTGCACCGCGCTGTGGATCACGTAGCCGGCCTTGTTGATGCCGTAGTCGAGCGCGCCGAAGTCGGGCTTCGCGAGGATCTTGCCGTCCTGGTCGACCTTGATCAGCGAGGACGCGGTGATCTCCTCGTACATCATCCCGTACGGGTTGATCAGGAAATGGCCGTGCTCGCCGGGCACGTGCGACGAGATGTGGTTCGCCATCATGTCGGACATGCCGTAGAGGTCGACCAGCCGGTAGCAGGCGGCGAGATCGATGCGGGCCTGCCATTCGGCGGGGGAGCATTGCTCCTTCATCGACGGGATGTCGAGCACACCGGGTTTCTTCATGGTCGGGGTCCTTTCGAGAGTCGTGAGGAGTTCGGTCAGTCGGCCGTGATCAGTCGGCCGTGATGTGGGCCGACTTCGCAACGCCGCCCCACTTGCCGGTTTCCGACCGGATGAAGGTCGCGAGCGGTGCGCCGCTCATGTCTCCGGGGAACATGCCTTGCTCGGCGAACTGCTTCTGGGTACCCGGATCCTTCAGGATCTTCGCGAGTTCCGTCGTCAATCGCTGCACGACCGGCGCCGGCGTGCCGTGCGGGGCCATCAGCGCGAACCAGGTCGTCACGTCATAGCCCTTCACGCCGGCTTCGTCCAGCGTCGGGATGCCGGGGTAGGCATCCGAGCGGGTTTTGGTCGTCACGGCCAGCGCGCGCACCCGGCCGCTCTTGACGTGCGGCGAGGCCGATGGGCTGGTCTCGATCGCCATCTGGATCTGGCCGCCCATCAGATCGGTCATCATCGGCGCGCCGCCCTTGTAGGGCACGTGCGTCATCGGCACGCCGATCATCGCGCTGAAGAGCTCGCCCGACAGGTGCTCGGTACTGCCGATGCCGGCCGACCCGTAGGTCACGGTGCCCGGGTGGGCCTTGATGTAGGCGATCAGCTCCGGCACGCTCTTCGCCGGGACGCTCGGGTTGACGATCACGACGTTGGGCGTCAGCGCGACGAGGGTGACCGGATCGAGGTCCTTCTCGAAGTCGTAGCTCAGGCTTTTGTAGATCGCCGGCGCAATGGAATGCGCGATCGTCGAGAGCAGCAGCGTGTAGCCGTCGGCGGGCGCCTTCGCGACCATGCCGGCCGCCAGCGTCCCGCCGGCGCCGGCGCGGTTGTCGACGATGACCGGCTGGTGCAGCGCGTCGGAGAGCTTTTGGCCGACCTCGCGGCCGATGATGTCGGTCGTGCCGCCGGCGGCGAACGGGATCACCAGCGTGATCTGGTGGTTCGGGTACGGGTCGGCGGCCGACGCGGTGCCGGCGCCGAGGGCGAGCAGCGCGGCGGCGGTCGCGGCGCTCAGGGCGCGGCGGGAGATCGTGAAGGGCATGGACGGGTCCTTGGTGATTCGGGTGATTCGGAGTCAGGCGGCCGCGGCGTTCACTCGGCCCCGGCTTGCACCGGGTTCGGCTGGCGCTTCTCGATCGCGAACTTCAGCAACGCCGCGCCGCGGTAGACGGCGTGCGCGAACTTGCCGTACGGCAGTGTCGCAAAAAGCGCCATCACGATCCCGAGGTGAATGGCGAGCAGCAGGGGCATCGAGGCGCCGGCGCGCCCGATCAGCAGCGCGAAGCCGCTCAGGCTGGTCAGCACCAGCAGCGCGATGAAGCCGCGGTCCATCGCGCGCTGCGGCGCGTCGCTCTTGACCGGGTCGCGTTTCAGGTTCAGCCACAGCAGCCCGAGCGGGCCGACGACGAGCCCGAGGCCGCCCGCGCAGCCGAGCAGCACCGGCAGGCTCAGCAGCGGATACGGCGCCTCGAGGTGAAAAAGGTAGTGATAGAGCGTCGCGACCGAGGTCGCGGCGAAGCACAGCATGAAGCCGTAGAAGGTCGCATGATGAAAATGCCGGCGCGCGAGCGTGTAGCGGTCGTCCTCCTCGTTGCAGCCGTCGCCGTGGCCGCCGCCGAGGTAGGTCAATGCGAGCGCGTCGCGGGCCGCGTCGGCGGCGGCCTCGGCCGGCGTGCCGGTGGCCGGCCGCCCGGGCGTCACGTCGCGCCAGAAGCGCCCGGTGCCGATCGCCAGCGCGAGCACCGCGAACAGGAACACCGCGCCGAACATCGCGGCCATCAGGTCGTGCGGGAACACCGCATAGAAATTCGCGCCCAGGCCGGAGGCCGCGAGGTCGCCGCTGCGCCAGACGCCGAGCACGAGGAAGAGCGCGAGCCCGGCCGCCAGCGCGCAGGCGACGACGACGCCGTTGGCCTTGTAGGCTGCGCCGAAGGCCTGCGGCCACGCGTACTCGGCATAGGTCTCGCGCCGCACCGCCGTCATCGCCTGCGGCACGTTGACCGCGAACTCGTGCGGCGGCGCGTACTGGCAGGCGTGGTAGCAGGCGCCGCAGTTGTGGCACAGGTTCGCGAGGTAGTTGACGTCGGCCTTCACGAAGTCGAGGCGGCGCGTCATCGCCGGAAACACCGCGCAATAGCCCTCGCAATAGCGGCAGGCATTGCAGATCTGCATCTGCCGCGCGACCTCGGTCTCGGCCGCGGTCATCGTCGGCAGGAAGTGGATCGGCATCGCGCCGCCGGTCGAAACGAGCTCAGGCGTTGGCAAGGGCAGTCTCCGTGACAGGGGCGGGCCGGCCGAGCGCGGCGCGCGCGGACTCGGTGCCGGCGATGCGGCCGAACGCGGTGCCGATCGACATCCCGACGCCGGCGGTGTAGCCCTTGCCGAGCACGTTGCCGGCCATCACCTCGCCGGCTGCGAACAGGTTCGGGCTCGGCCGGCCGCCGAAGTGCACGCGGGCGCGGTCGTCGATCCTGGCCCCGAGATAGGTAAAAGTGATGCCCGGGCGCACCGCGTAGGCGTAGTAGGGCGGCGCATCGATCGCACGCGCCCAGTGCGTTTTGGCGGGCACGAGGCCCTCGGTGCGGCAGTCGTCGAGCATGGTGTGGTCGAAGGTGCCGGGGCGCACCGCGGCGTTGTAGTCGGCGATCGTGCGAGTGAACGTCGCCTCGTCCAGGCCGATCTGGCGCGCGAGCTCGGGCAGGCTGTCGGCCCGCTCGCCCGGGAACACCGGCGGCATGAAGCGGCCGATCGCCTTGCGGTCGATGATCGACCATGCGATCTGGCCGGGCTGCTGCGCGACGAGGCGGCCCCAGATCGCGTAGCGCTTGGGCCAGAAGTCCTCGCCCTCGTCGTAGAAGCGCTCGGCGCGCCGGTTCACGACGACGCCGAGCGAGACGCAGTCGATGCGGGTGCAGATGCCGCCGTCGTAGAGCGGCGCGCGCGCGTCGATCGCGACCATGTGGGCCTGCGTCGGATCGCCGATCATGTCGGCGCCGAGCGCGCTCAGGTTCTTGATCAAGACGCCCTCGTTGAAGCGCGTGCCGCGGATCAGGAAGTTGTCGGCGACCCACTCGCCGTCCACTTGGCCCCAGGCCTCGCGCAGCCACTCGCGGTTCGATTCGAAGCCGCCGCTGGCGACGACGCAGGCGCGCGCCTCGAAGCGCTGCGCGCCGGCGTGCGCCGCGACGAAGCGGTCGCCGTCGAGCTCGAGGCGGTCGACCGTCGTCTCGTAGCGGATCTGCACGCCGAGGTTTTCGGCGCTGCGGTAGTAGGCGTTGACGAGCGCCTTGCCGCCGCCCATGAAGAACGCGTTGGTGCGCGCGACGTGCAACGCGCCGGACAGCGGCGGCTGAAAGCGCACGCCGTGCTTGACCATCCACGGCCGGCAGGTCGAGGAGGCGCGGATCGCGATGCGCGCGAGGTGCTCGTCGGTCAGGCCGCCGGTGACCTTCAGCAGGTCCTGCCAGTATTCCTCTTCCGGGTAGGCCTCGATCAACACGTCCTGCGGGGCGTCGTGCATGCAGCGCAGGTTGCGGGTGTGCTGCGAATTGCCGCCGCGCCATTCGCGCGGCGCCGATTCGAGCATCAGCACGCTGGCGCCGGCCTCGCGCGCCATCAGCGCGGCGCACAGCGCGGCGTTGCCGCCGCCGATCACCAGGACATCCACCATCTCGCTTGCCCGCTCAGAACACAACCTGTCACTGTATGCCGGGGCCGCCCCGAAAGGGCATGGCGTGCACTCAACAGGTCTTCAGTCTTCGTGAAGAGACGCGCCGGGCCACGCGCCGTCGCGCACCAGGCGGCGGCCGACATCGAGCAGCACGGTGCGCGCGGCCAGGCCGGCGGGTGAAAGTTCGTCCTCCGGGATGCTCGCGAGCAGCGTCGGCCGGACCATCGACGCGTCGGTGATCTCCGAGCGGCGCAGCGCGCCGCCGGTCTCGCGGCCGAACGCGGCGCCGGGCTGCAAGGTGGCGCCGACGCCGGCGCGCACCGCGTCCATCAACAAGGCCAGGCCGTCGACCTCGAGCACGATGTTCGGCTCGCGGCCGTTGCGGGCGAACGCGGCATCGATCAGCGCGCGCAATCCGTGCGACGCGGTCGGCAGCACCAGCGGCAGCTCGACGAGCGCCGCCAGCGTCGTCTGCGGGCCGTGCGGCATGCCGGGCACCGCGTCGCCGCCGATCGCGAACAGGCGTTCGGCCAGCAGCGGGCTGACGTTCCAGCTGCGCGAGGCGCCGGCGTGGAAGACCATCGCGATGTCGAGCTGGCGGGCGTCCAGCATCGCCGCGAGGTGGCCCGACAAGGCCTCGACGAGGTGCAGCCGCACGTCCGGGTAGCGCGCCCGCATCGCCTGCAGGAACGGCACGCCGAGCGAGGCCGCGGTGCTCGGCGCCATGCCGACGCTGACATGCCCGGTGAGCCGCGCGTGCTGCGCCGCCTGCACCGCGTTGGCCGCGTGGCGCAGCACCAGCTGGGCCTGGCGCACGAAGGCCAGGCCGGCGGCGGTCGGCGCGGTGCCGGTCTTGGTGCGCTGCAGCAGGCGGGTCGAGAGCTCGCTTTCGAGGCGGCTGATCTGTTGGCTCAACGTGGAGGTCACCATGCCGAACTCGGCCGCCGCGCGGCCCATGCTGCCGAGCTCGACCACGCGCACGAGATAGCGGAGTTGCCTCAGTTCCATCAACGGCCCTGCGCTGCGATCGGGAGGATGGCGCCCGGCCGTGCCGGCACCGGCACGCCCAGCAGGGCGGTGAACGCGAGCAGGCCCAGCGCGGCCGAGAGCCACAGCGCGTGCGCGCCCCAGCGGTCCAGGCAGAGCCCGAACAGCCACGGGGCCGAGGCCTGCGAGATGCGCGCCGGCAGCGAGATCACGCCCTGGCGCCGGCCGTAGCCGGCGGGGCCGAAGATCGCGAGCGGCAGCGTGCCCTTCGCGATCGTCAGCAGGCCGTTGCCGGCGCCGTGCAGCACGCCGAACGCCGTGGCGGCCGGTGCACCGAACAGGCCGAGCAGCAGCACGCCGATGGGATGCAGCAGCGTCGACAGCCGCGCCGAGAGCGTGGGATGGAGGCGGCGCAGCACGCCGAACTCGAGCAGCCGCGCCGCGACCTGGGACGGGCCGACCAGCGCGCCGACGAACACGGCCGTCGCGAGCGTGGTCCCGCTCGCCAGCATCAGCCGCGGCAGGTGCGCGGCCATCGCGGTGCCGGTGAACATCGTCGTCGCGAAGACCAGCGCCAGCAGCAGCGTCGCGCGTGCGGCGTGCGGGGGCGTCGTGGCGGCGCTTTCAAGGGCAAGGTCGGGGCCGGACGCGGGCGCCGCGGCGACCGGTGCGGGCTCGGCCGCCGACGCGGGCGCCTTCGGCAATG
>DASYCA010000332.1:0-8492 GCA_036500445.1 Burkholderiaceae bacterium
TCATGTACATCGTGCTCGGCCTGGTGATGCTGCTGCGCGGCTTCTCCGATGCGATCATGATGCGGGCCCAGCAGGCGATCGCGTTCGGTGACCACACCGGCTTTTTGCCGCCGCACCACTACGACCAGATCTTCACGGCGCACGGCGTGATCATGATCTTCTTCGTCGCGATGCCGCTCGTCACCGGCCTGATGAACTTCGTCGTGCCGCTGCAGATCGGCGCGCGCGACGTGGCCTTTCCCTTCCTCAACAACTTCAGCTTCTGGATGACCGTCAGCGGCGCCGTGCTGGTGATGATGTCGCTGTTCGTCGGCGAGTTCGCGCGCACCGGCTGGCTCGCCTACCCGCCGTTGGCGGGCATCCTGTACAGCCCCGACGTCGGCGTCGACTACTACATCTGGTCGCTGCAGATCGCCGGGGTCGGCACGCTCTTGTCCGGCGTGAACCTGATCGCGACGATCGTGAAGATGCGCGCGCCCGGCATGTCGATGATGAAGCTGCCGATCTTCACCTGGACGGCGCTGTGCACCAACATCCTGATCGTCGCCGCGTTCCCGGTGCTGACCGCCGTGCTGGCGCTGCTCTCGCTGGACCGCTACGCCGGCACCAACTTCTTCACCAACGACCTCGGCGGCAACGCCATGATGTACGTGAACCTGATCTGGATCTGGGGCCACCCGGAGGTCTACATCCTGGTGCTGCCGGTCTTCGGCGTGTTCTCCGAGGTCGTCGCGACCTTCTCCGGCAAGAAGCTCTTCGGCTACGCCTCGATGGTCTACGCGACGGTCGTGATCACGATTCTGTCGTACCTGGTCTGGCTGCACCACTTCTTCACGATGGGGTCGGGGGCGAGCGTCAACTCGTTCTTCGGCATCACGACGATGATCATCTCGATCCCGACCGGGGCGAAGATCTTCAACTGGCTCTTCACGATGTACCGCGGCCGCATCCGCTTCGAGCTGCCGATGCTGTGGACGATCGGCTTCATGGTCACCTTCGTGATCGGCGGCATGACCGGCGTGCTGCTCGCGGTGCCGCCGGCCGACTTCGTGCTGCACAACAGCCTGTTCCTGATCGCGCACTTCCACAACGTGATCATCGGCGGCGTGCTGTTCGGGCTGCTGGCCGGCATCACCTACTGGTTCCCGAAGGCCTTCGGCTACAAGCTCGATCCGTTCTGGGGCAAGTGCTCGTTCTGGTTCTGGCTGATCGGCTTCTACTTCGCGTTCATGCCGCTGTACGTGCTCGGCTTGATGGGCGTGACGCGCCGCATGAGCCACTTCGAAGATCCGTCCCTGCAGATCTGGTTCCAGATCGCCGCGTTCGGCGCCGCGCTGATCGCGCTCGGCATCGCCTGCTTCATCATCCAGCTCGTCGTCAGTTTCAAACGCCGCGAATCGCTGCGCGACACCACCGGCGACCCGTGGAACGGGCGCACGCTGGAGTGGTCGACCGCGTCGCCGCCGCCGCCCTACAACTTCGCGTTCACGCCGGTCATCCACGACAACGACGCCTGGTACGACATGAAGAGCAACCAGTACGAGCGCCCGACCCAAGGCTTCATCGCTATCCACATGCCGAAGAACACCGCGGCGGGCTTCATCATCGCGGCCCTCGCGTCGGTCTGCGGCTTCGCGCTGATCTGGCACATGTGGCTGATCGCCGGCGCCGGCTTCGTGCTGATGATGATCGCGATCATCACGCACACCTTCAACTACAAGCGCGACTTCCACATCCCGGCGGACGAGGTCGGCCGCATCGAAGGCGCGCGCACCTTGCAGCTGGCCGGCCATGTCTGACACCCCCGCCGTCACGACCGCCGACGCGAACCCGGCGGCCACCGCGCCGCCGCGCTTCTACCTGACCGGCGAGCACCACGCCGACAACGGCACGCTGCTCGGCTTCTGGCTCTACCTGATGAGCGACTGCCTCGTCTTCGCGTGCCTGTTCGCCGCGTACGGCGTGCTCGGGCGCAACTACGCGGGCGGGCCGACCGGCGCCGAGCTGTTCGAGCTGCCGGTCGTCGCGGTCAACACCTCGCTGCTGCTGCTGTCCTCGATCACCTACGGCTTTTCGATCCTCGAGATGCAGCGCCAGCGCGTCGGCGCGGTGCTCGCGTGGCTGGCCATCACCGGGCTGCTCGGCATGGGCTTCATCGGCCTGGAGCTGAACGAGTTCGCGCACCTGATCGGCGAGGGCCATGGGCCGCAGCGCAGCGCGTTCCTGTCGTCGTTCTTCACGCTGGTCGGCACCCACGGGCTGCATGTGAGCTTCGGCATCGTCTGGCTGCTCACGCTGATGGCGCAGGTCGCCAAGCACGGTATCACCGCGGAAAACCGGCGCCGGCTGATGTGCCTGTCGATGTTCTGGCACTTCCTGGACGTGGTCTGGATCGGCGTTTTCACGTTCGTCTACTTGATGGGAACCCTGTGATGAGCGACATCCAGCAAGGCAGCACGCCACAGGGCCACACGCGCGAGTTGCACGACGACCACCCGGACAGCACCTTCAAGGGCTACATGACCGGCTTCGTGCTCGCGGTCATCCTGACGGCGATCCCGTTCTACGTCGTGATGGGCAAGGTGTTCGGCAACCCGGTCGTCACCGCGGCGGTGATCCTGGCGATCGGCGCGGTCCAGATCGTCGTGCACATGATCTATTTCCTGCATATGGACGGCAAGGCCGAAGGCGGCTGGTCGATGCTGGCGCTGATCTTCACGCTGGTGCTGGTCGTGATCACCTTGTCCGGCTCAATGTGGGTGATGTACCACCTCAACCACAACATGATGCCGGCGGCGGTGCACGACATGCGCAACATGCCTTGAACGGTCCGGCGCGCCCCCGCGGCCGCGCGGCGATCGCGCTCGGCGCGTTGTTCATGTTCCTCGGCTTCGTCGCGCTGGGAACCTGGCAGGTCGAGCGCCGCGCCTGGAAGCTCGAGTTGATCGCGCGCGTCGACGCCCGTGTTCACGCCCCGGCCGTGGCCGCGCCCGAGCCCGCCCGCTGGCCGCAGGTGGATGCCGCGAGCGACGAATACCGCCACGTGCGCGTCGTCGGCCGCTTCATCGACGCCGCGGCGACGCGCGTGCAGGCCGTCAGCGAGCTCGGTGCCGGCTTCTGGCTGCTGACGCCGCTGCGCCAGCCCGACGGCCGCATCGTGCTCGTGAACCGCGGCTTCATCGCGCCGGACGCGCCGCCGACGCCCGCGCCGCCGACGCCGGTCGAGGTCACCGGGCTGCTGCGGATGAGCGAACCCGGCGGCGGCTTCCTGCGCCGCAACGACCCCGGCGCGAACCGCTGGTACTCGCGCGACGTCGGCGCGATCGCCGCCGCGCGTGGGCTGAACCAGGTCGCACCGTTCTTCATCGATGCCGACGCGGCGCCCGCCGGCGCGTCGCCGCACGACCCGGTCGGCGGGCTGACCGTGATCGCGTTTCACAACAACCACCTGGTCTACGCGATCACCTGGTATACGCTTGCGCTGATGGTCGCCGCCGGAGCCTGGCGGCTCTTGCGCGAGGAGCCCCGTGCCCGGACCGACTGAGATCATTCGCCCCAGCGCCGCCGCCCCGACGAACCGCTTCGGCGACGCGACCGGCCTGAAGAACATGCAGCAGCTGATCCAGCTGCGCTGGCTGGCCGTCGCCGGCCAGGTCGCGACGATCGTGATCGTGCACTTCGGCTTCGGCATCCGGCTGCCGCTGGAGCGGATGCTGGCGGTGCTGGCCTGCCTGTCGGCCTTCAACCTCGTCAGCATGCTGCACTGGCGCACCCACCGCGAGGTCCGCAACGGCGAGCTCTTCAATGCGCTGCTGGTCGACGTCTGCACGCTCACGATGCAGCTTTATTTCAGCGGCGGCGCGACCAACCCGTTCAGCTTCCTGTACCTGCTGCAGGTCACGCTCGGCGCGGTGCTGCTGCAGAGCGGGTCGATCTGGACCATGGTCGCGATCACCTCCGCCTGCTTCGCGGGGCTGACGATCTTCTTCGAGCCGCTCGCGCTGCCGCCGGACCGCGGCGTCGGCCTGCCGTGGACCTACATCCAGGGCACCTTGATCTGCTTCGCGCTGAACGCCGGGCTGATCGTGATCTTCATCACCCGCATCAGCGCGAACCTGCGCGCCCGCGACGCGCGGCTGGCCGACCTGCGCCAGCGCGCGGCCGAGGAGGAGCACATCGTGCGCATGGGCCTGCTCGCCTCGGGCGCCGCGCACGAGCTCGGCACGCCGCTGGCGACGCTCTCGGTGATCCTCGGCGACTGGCGCCACATGCCCGAGTTCATCGCGAACCCCGAGCTGCTGCAGGAGGTCGGCGAGATGCAGGCGCAGCTGCAGCGCTGCAAGAGCATCGTCAGCGGCATCCTGCTGTCGGCCGGCGAGGCGCGCGGCGAATCGTCCGAGAAGACGACGATCGGCGCCTTCCTGCGCGACCTCGTCGACGAATGGCGGGCGACGCGGCCGGTCGTCTCGTTCGCGTACGCGAACCGCTTCGGCGACGATTTACCCATGGTCTCGGACTCGGCCTTGAAGCAGATGATCTGCAACGTGCTCGACAACGCGCTGGAGGCCTCGCCGCGCTGGACCCGCCTGGACGTCACGCGCGCCGGCGACGCGCTGGTGCTGACGGTGATCGACGCCGGCCCCGGCTTCGATCCGGCGATGCTGGCGCAGTTCGGCAAGCCGTATCAATCGAGCAAGGGCCGGCCGGGCTCCGGTCTCGGCTTGTTCCTCGTCGTCAACGTCGCGCGCACGCTGGGCGGCCGCGTCGAGGCCGTGAACCGGCCCGACGGCGGCGCGAGCGTGACGCTGAGCTTGCCGCTGGCGGCGATCGCGCTGGACGCGAAGGATGACGACGGCGAGCACGACATCGCGGCGGCAGCCCACGCCGAAGGAGCCGGCCTTGAACCCTGAGACCCCGCAGCGCCTGCTGCTGATCGTCGAGGACGACGCGACCTTCGCGCGCACGCTCGGCCGCTCGTTCGAACGCCGCGGCTACGCGACGCTGCACGCGGGCAACTTCGCCGAGGTCGGTGCGCTGCTGGCGTCGAATTCGCCGGGCTACGCCGTCGTCGACCTGAAACTCAACGGCGAGGCCTCGGGCCTGGCCTGCGTGCAGGCGCTGCACGCGAACGACCCGGCCATGCTGATCGTCGTGCTGACCGGCTTCGCGAGCATCGCGACCGCCGTCGAGGCGATCAAGCTCGGCGCCTGCCACTATCTGGCGAAGCCCTCGAACACCGACGACATCGAGGCCGCGTTCGGCCGCGCCGCCGCCGGCAACGCCGACGTCGAGTTGACGAACCGCACGACCTCGATCAAGACGCTCGAGTGGGAACGCATCCACGAGACGCTGGCCGAGACCGGGTTCAATATTTCAGAGACCGCGCGCCGGCTCGGGATGCACCGAAGAACCCTGGCGCGCAAGCTCGGCAAGCAGCAGGTGAAGTAGTGCGCCGCCTCGCGCGTCAGCCGAGCCGGCGCTTGGCCTCGTACATCGCCGCATCGCCGCGGTGCAGCAGCGATTCGACCGAATCGCCCGGGCGCGCCGCCGCGGTGCCGATGCTGACCGTGACGGCCAGCCCGGGCGCGATCTCGTCCCAGGGGTGGTCGCGCACGGCCGTGGAAATGCGTGCGCAGACGCTCGCGGATTCGGCCTCGTCCGCGCGCTGAAACAGGATCGCGAACTCGTCGCCCGCGAGCCGCGCCGCGACGTCCTGTGCACGCACGGCCTGCAGCATCAGGCCGGCAATCGCCTTCAGCACGAGGTCGCCGGCGTGGTGCGAATGCCGGTCGTTGACGAGCTTGAAGCGGTCGACGTCGATGAACGCGACCGACAGCGGCGCGCCGCCGGCCTGGCGCGCGTCCAGCACTGTGCGCAGCTTTTCCTCGAGGCAGCGGCGGTTCGCCAGGCCGGTCAGCGAATCCTCGTGCGAGAGACGTTCGAGGTGCCTGGAGACGCCCTGGAGCTCGCGCACGTTCTGCTCGACCAGCCGCAGGTCGAGGTGCCACTGCACCGCGCGCTCGCGGCTTTGCAGGCTCTCGGTGCGGATCATCGCTTCGCGGTCGCGCAGCGCACGCAGCGCGGCGAGCGCCTCGACCGGCTCATGCAGCGCCTCGTGCAGCTCGCTCAGCACCTGGTGGCCGACGCACACCAATTGTTCGTACTCCAGCTGCCGTGCCATCTCGACCAGCAGGGTGCAGCAGGCGATCGCCTCGCGCGGATCGCCGCGCGCCCAGGCGAGCTCGGCGCCGACCCAGCGCCCGAAGGCATGCGCCATCGTCGGCGTCGCGTGGGGCGCGAGCAGCGCATCGGCCTGCGCGATCAAGGCCGCGGCCGCGGCCGGCTCGCCGGTCCAGGCGCGCACCAGCGCGGCGGTGAACAGCCAGGTCGCCGCGCCGATCGTGTCTCCGCCATGGAAGAGCCCCGCGGCCTGGCCTTGCCGGACCAGCGCCTCGCAGCGATCCCGGGCCGCGACCATCCGGTGCAGCGGCGGCAGAATGCCATGGTGATAGCGGTGGGCCAGCGCGGCGAGCGCCTCGCAGAAGATCTGGTTGATCAGCGGCTGGAACGCGCTGACGGCGCCGCCGGATTGTTCGGCGATCTGGATGCTCAGCTTCAGCGCGGTGCCGGCCTTCTGGAAATCGCGGCTCCACAGGTAGGCGACACCCAGGTAGTTGAACAGCATCGCCTTGTGCGCCGCGCTCGCGTCGGGTTGCGCCAGGTGCACGCTGATCAGCGCCGATTCGACCGCCTCTTCGTTGCGCCCCAGGCAGGTCGAGCAATGCGCGAGCGTGGAACGGGCGCCGGACTCGCCGACCGTGTCGCCCAGGGCCCGGAACAGCTGGGACGCGCGCACCGCGATGTCGTGCGATTGGCGAAAGCGCGAGGCCAGGCGGTCGACGTGCGCGAGCAGCAGCAAGGCCTTCGCGAGCCGATGGCGGTCTTCGCGCCCCTCGGCCTCGGTGACCGCGGCCAGCGCCGCCGCCCGGGCCTCGTCGGGGTCGGCGACCCCCAGCACGGCGTGGGCGGGTTTCAGCACGTCCTCGGCGTCGAGGACGCGCGCGATGGCGTCGCTGATCATGAGGCCTCGGGGTCGAGTCGGCGTGCGGAAGCCTCAGTATGCACGCGGCCGGCGGATCACTCCCCGGCGGTTCTCCGGCCGTTCTCCGGCGCCTCGCGCCGGGACGTCTCACCCCGCCAGCGCGATCTCCGCCAGCGGCACGCCGGCCAGGCCCGCCAGCACCTCGATCACCAGGCTGTGGTCCTCGCGCTGCGGCAGCCCGGACACCGTGACGGTGCCGAAGCGCGTGCCGCCGACGCGCAGCGGGACGCTGCCGCCGTGGGTCGCATGGTCGCGCGTCGGCAGCCCCATCCGGGCCTCGATCGTGCTGCCGTCGAGTGCGAGCTGGCGGCCGACGCGGTAGCTGCTCTGGTCGAGCAGCTCGCTGACGTTGCGCTTGCGGCGCGCCCAATCGGCGTTCGCCGGGGCGGTGCCGCGCATCGCGTGGAAGAAGACCGTCTCGGCGCCGAGGCGGATCTCGATCGTCACCGCCGCGCCGCGCGCGAGCGCCATCTCGCGCAGCTGCGCGCCGATCGCCCAGACGACGTCGGCGTCGAGCCGCGGCAGCTGCAGCCGGCGCTCCTGCTCGGCGAGCTTCGCGAGGTCGGCTTGGAGTTGATCGGTGGCCGTCATCGGACTTGGGCTCCGGCCGTCGCGTCGTAGTCGATCACCAGCACGTCCGCGAGATGCGGCTTCGCGAGCGCCGAAAAGGCCTGGTGGGTCGGATGAACGAGGTAGGCGTCGCGCGCGGCGGCGTTCTCGAAGCCGACCGAAAAGCAGTGGGTGAAGCCGTGGTCCAGCCCTTCGGGGCTGTGGTTCACGCCCCACTCCAGGCTCTGGACCTCGTCGATCCGGCTCGCGAGCGCGGCGAATGCGGCCTCGACGCGGCGGACATCGTCGGCGCGGGCCGCGGGCTGGAATCGGAACAGCACCACATGGCGCAGCGTCATCGGGGTCTCTCCTCGTTCATCGCCTGTCCATCACGCGCGCAGGCCGCGCAGCACGTCGTAGCAGGCACCCATCGTGTGGTAATCGGTCTTGCCGGCGGGGCTTTTCTCGTCCGAATACGGGCGGTTGTCCGGCGTGCGGATGCGGTACCAGGCGCCGTGTTCGTGGTCGATCATGTGGGCCCAGCCGTAGGCCCAGAGGCGGTCGTACCAGGTCCAGTACGCGTCGTCGCCGGTGCGCAGCGCGAGCAGCGCGGCGGCGGCGAAGCTTTCGGCTTGCGTCCAGAAGTACTTGTCGCCGTCGCAGACGGTGCCGTCGGGTGCGAAGCCGTAGACCAGGCCGCCGTGGGCGTCGTCCCAGCCGCGGCGCATCGCGGTGTCGAAGAAGCGCCGTGCGGTCGGCAGCAGCCAGTCGGGCCGCTGCTCGGGCGCCAGGTGGGCGTCGAGCTGCATCAGCAGCTTGGCCCACTCGGTCAGGTGGCCGG